>NZ_AZDW01000034.1:24870-42220 GCF_001434115.1 Levilactobacillus zymae DSM 19395 | reverse complement strand
AACCCGCGACCCCCACCATGGCAAGGTGATGTTCTACCACTGAACTACTTCCGCATTGGCAAATTTAATTAATGGAACCATGCCGACTAGAGGATTCGAACCTCCGACCTCCTCATTACTAGTGAGATGCTCTGCCAACTGAGCTAAGTCGGCAAAATATTTAAGAATATTTTGCGATATTAAATTATCGATGCAGGTGAAGGGACTCGAACCCCCACGTCATAAGACACTAGAACCTAAATCTAGCGCGTCTGCCAGTTCCGCCACACCTGCATGGTGACGATTGAAGTTCTAGGACTTGGAGTCCCAATGGAGGATACAGGGCTCGAACCTGTGACCCTCTGCTTGTAAGGCAGACGCTCTCCCAACTGAGCTAATCCTCCATAACGTTCAATCAAGTTAATTACTAACTCGTTTGAAACAACTATTATAATTTACCATGTCGTGAGAAGATTGTCAACATCTTTTTTGAAATCTTTTTGAATAAATATTCGTTAGATTTCTTAATTGATAACGACAATGTTATCTCGTTAACGACAACTATTACAATTTATCATGTTGTCCGGAAGTTGTCAACAACTTTTTGAAATGCTTTTGAATAAATATTCGTAAGCTGAATAACTACTCCCTCAACAACATTTAATATCATAGCGTAACCAGCGAAAAAAAGCTACCCCTTTTCTGCATTTTTTTACAAAATCGGATGTTTTTTTGAAGTTTCCCTGCTCATCGCCCGTCAGCATCCCCCATTCCGGTCAACCTAACGGGACTGGGTGGCCATAAAAAAACCGAGTCACTGTGAAGGCGGCCCTTCGCAGTAACTCGGTTAAGGAATATTTGGATTCAGTTTACTTGGTGATCTTGGTCATACCACCCATGTAAGGGACCAGTACGTCCGGAATCGTGACCGTGCCATCCGCGTTTTGGTAGTTTTCCAAAATCGCGGCCACCGTCCGGCCCACGGCTAAGCCGGAACCGTTTAACGCGTGAACGTATTGTAACTTGCCGTTTTCGTCCCGGTACTGGATGTGCGCCCGCCGTGCCTGGAAGTCCGTGGTGTTCGAGCAACTCGAAATTTCCCGGTAAGTGCCCTGTTCGGGGAACCAGACCTCTAAATCGTGCGTCATAGCGGCCGTAAAGCTCATGTCCCCGGTAGTCAGGGTAATCACATGGTAGGCCAAGCCCAACTTCTGGAGCAACATCTCAGCGTGCTTAGTCAACGCCTCTAATTCATTCCAGGAGTCTTCCGGCTTACAGAACTTCACCATTTCGACCTTGTTGAACTGGTGTAACCGAATCAGTCCCCGGGTATCGCGCCCGGCACTCCCGGCTTCCGAACGGAACGCTGGGGTCAACGCCGTGAACCAGACCGGTAACTTTTCGGCCGGGATCACTTCATCACGGTAGTAGTTGACCAACGGCACTTCCGCCGTCGGGATCAGGGTCATGTCTTGGCCCTCTAACGAATAAACGTCTTCCTTAAACTTCGGGAATTGTCCCGTCCCGTACATGGAATCACCGTTGACGATGTAGGGGGGCAAGACTTCCTTGAAGCCCGCCTTCGTGTTTTCGTCTAAGAAGAAGTTATAGATGGCCCGTTCCAAGCGTGCACCGGCACCCATGTAGTACAGGTAGCGACTCCCGGAGACCTTAGCGCCCCGTTCAAAGTCGAGGATCTCCAGGTTTTCACCAATTTCGTAGTGGGCCTTGGGGGTGAAGTCCAGGTTCGGCTTCTCGCCCCACTTGCGGATCTCTACACTGCCCGTTTCGTCCAAGCCAACCGGTACGTTGTCATTCGGGATATTCGGTAAATGGGCCGCCGCATCTTGAACTTGCGCCTTTAAGGTGTCCAACTCGGCATCGATGGTCTTGATATCGGCGTTGACCTGCCGCATTTCGGCAATCTTGTCGTCAGCGTTTTGCTGGTTCCGCTTCATGGTCGAGATTTCGTCCGAAACCGTGTTGCGTTGCGCCTTCATGGTTTCGGTCTTGGTGATCAGTTGCCGCCGCTTGGCGTCTAAGGCCAGTAAGGCGTCAATGTCCGCCGGGTCGACACCCCGGGTCGCTAACTTCTCCTTTACAAAGTCCGTTTCTTGCCGAATCAATTTCAAATCTAACATCAGTTATTTCTCCCTTCTGCTTATCGTCGGTACCAAAAAAGGCCTCCGTCACATGGGACGAAGACCTTCGCGGTACCACCCAAGTTCACCGTTGGTTGACCCAACGCTACCCTTGAACATGATAACGGTTTGCACCGTGCAGCATTACCTGCCCACTATTTTCGTGCTGGAATGATTCGACGTGGCGGTTCGCAGCTTGCCCCGCTTCTCTGATCGTCTACTGATAAGGCACGTTCGTGTTTGAAAGTACGCTTATCATACCGTAATTCGGTCACCGACACAAGCTTAAAGTGAAGCGATTTTTTCGTCGATCAACGTCAGGACCTTTTGCCGGGCCGCTGGATCTTCCACGAAGTCCAAGTCATCCCCGTTGATTTGCATCTTCGGCGACTTGTCGTAGTTCGCGTACCAGTCCGTGTACCGTTGGTCGAGTTCCTTGTAGTAGTTGTACAGGCTCGGGTCGGTATCGATTTGTTCGTAAGACCGGCCCCGCTTCTTGATGCGTTGGAGCATGGTGTCAAACGAGATGTTGATGTGGATCAACAGGTCGGGGTTCTTCTGGTAAGTGGCCTCCGGTAATTCCTGCATCATGTTTTGCAGCAGCGAATCGTAGATGTCCACTTCCGTGTTAGTGGCCCGGCCCAGGTCGGCGTTCAAATGGAACAACAGGGAATCTTCAAAGATCGACCGGTCCATCACGCTTTCCTGATCCGCGTTGGCCGCCTTGATGCTGTCCAACCGCTTGTTTAAGAAGTAGATCTGCAGTAAGAAGGCATACTTCTGGGGATCCTTATAGAATAGCGGCAGAATCTTGTTATCGTCCACCGATTCATAAAATGCTGGTTTATTTAAATGTTTAGCCAATAGGTTCGTCAGGCTCGTTTTGCCAGCCCCAATAGTTCCCGATAATACAAGCATGCAATATCTCTCCTTTATTTCCGTCACCGTCCCCCGAATTTCTCCGGGCGCAAAAAACAACACCACATATTGTACCAACCTGCTTTTGAAAAGACAACATATCGTGGTCATTTTTTAGGAGCCAATTTAGCAACTTTGGCTAAGGGCCCCCATAAAAAGGTGACCGCATCAGCCTTTCGGCCAATCCGGTCACCCGTAGTTAATTTTAAGTTTAAGCGTTAGTCCTTTTCGGCAGCCGCGTTGGTCTTCAACGTGCCTTCCTTGTGGACCGGTGCCACGTCAACTTCCTTCAGCGGAATCAACTTGGTGTGGTTCTTGATCTTGTAACCGATGTAGAGCACTAAGACCAGTGGGACACTGATGTAAGTGACCAGCACCTGTTCCCAGTTACCGGAGAAGAAGGATTGGGGATCTTGACCCACAATCACGGCGATACATAGAACCAGGGCCAAGACCGGACCGATTGGGAACCACTTTGCGTGATACTTCAATTCGGACAACTTGTGACCTTGCTTGATGAAGGCCCGACGGAACCGGAAGTGCGACAACGCGATCCCAAACCAAGCGATAAACCCGGTCAACCCACTAGCGGCAACTAACCACATGTAGATCTTTGGCCCGGCAATACTACTGATAAAGGTCAATGCTGCCACCAGCGTCGTGACCAGTAAGGCGGGGTAAGGAATCCCGTTCTTCCCGGTCCGTTCCAAGAAGTGTGGCGCGTAGCCTTCCTTTGACAGGGAGTACAGCATCCGCGTGGAAGCGTACATCCCGGAATTAGCGGCGGAAATCACGGACGTCAAGATAACGGCGTTCATCACACTCGCGGCGGCGGCTAACCCTGCCCGCCGGAAGACCAGCGTGAAGGGACTGATGGCCACGTCACTCGCGGAAGACCCTAACAAATCATGACTGGTGTAAGGTAAGACGGCGGCAATGACAAAGATAGCTAAAATGTAGAATAAAATGATCCGCCAGAACACTTGGTTGATCGCCTTGGGAACACTGTGCGAAGGATCTTCCGATTCTCCGGCCGTGATTCCGACCAGTTCCGTTCCTTGGAACGAGAACCCGGCGACCACGAAGACACTCAGAATGGCCGGGAACCCACCGACAAATGGCGCTTGCTTGTAGGTGAAGTTACTCAAACCGGGACCGTGGCCCCCCATGATGCCCACGATGGTCAACAACCCAACGGCCAAGAAGACGAAGATCGTGACCACCTTGATCAACGACATCCAAAATTCGGTTTCCCCGAAGGCTTGGACGGATAACGCGTTGATGGTGAAGATGATGACTAAGGCAATCAAGCTCCAGATCCAACCGGGAACGCCGGGCAACCAGAACTTCATGACCAGAGCGGCCGTCGAAATATCTACGGCTACGGTGATGGCCCAGTTAAACCAGTAATTCCAGCCCATCGCGAAACCTAAGGCCGGATCCACGTACTTCGCTGAATAAGCGGCAAACGACCCGGAGATCGGCATATTCGTGGCCATTTCTCCTAAACTGGTCATCAAGAAGTACACCATCAAACCCATCGCGGTGTAGGCGACTAACGCCCCACCAGGCCCGGCCGTCGAAATTGCCGACCCACTGGCGACAAAGAGTCCGGTTCCGATACAACCACCTAACGCAATCATGGAAACGTGACGCGTCTTGAGCCCCCGCTTAACCGAATCTGAGGCCTTACTTGTTGTTGCGTTTGTCATGCTCTGTTCCATACTACTTCCTCCTTCTGGTTATAGAAGGACCTTCTCGAACCGACCTAGTAAACTAAAAAATCTCTTTCGCAAAAGAGCTTCGCGAAAGAGATGGAAGTCAAAATCCAAGTCAATATCGTTGAAAGCGCCCCGCAGTCCTATTTGACTGCGACAGTCCCTGATCTGTTGAACCAGGACCCAACCCAACCCGCCGGCCAGCGGATTGAATTTCGGCGATCGCCCCTTTAATCTCCCCTCATCGGTGTGGCCCACCTCCGGGAAACGACTCTTGTTGATCGCGCCTCTTCTATTCGATACTTCGTAGTATAGACATCTTAATCCCACATTGCAAGGCTAAAAATGCTTAATTTGCCTCACGAGAGATCGTAGCGATACAGCAATTGGCGCTCTAACGCCATGGTAGCGGGGTTAGGCACCATCATTTGGTCGTCAATTAGTTTGAATGCTAAGTGACTTAAAACCCTCTGCGAGCGTCGATTCGTAGCTAGACTGGTGGCCCAGATCGTCTGAATGGGCGTGGCGGTGTGCGCCAACGTGGTCAACAGTCCCGTTAACGCCTCGGGCATCAGCCCCTGGCCCCAAAACGCCGGTGCCAAGAAATAGCCGAGGTCTACAGCTGTCGGGTCCAACGTCCCCAAAGCGCCAACGTGCTCGTAGCCGATGACCGTCCCAATCAGGGGCCCGGCCGGTCGCCGGGTCACCGCGTAGGCCAAGGGTTGTTGTTGGTCGGCGCGCAGACTGTTCGCCGCGTGCTGGGGCGATAGGGGCAGGGCCACCCCCGCCGGCTGCGCCACCCGGGGGTCACTGACGATGGTTTGATAGGCGGATAAATCACTGGTGGCTAAGGGACGCAATCGCAGGCGTTCCGTGATGATCTCTGGGGGCATGTTGCCGCCTTCTTTCTCTAACCCGTTCAATTTTGCGGTACAATGAACGTAGCTTAATTGTCGGTAATCCCTTACCGGCATTCCCTAGTTATCATGACTTATCTTGGAGGTTTTTTCAAATGCAAATGATCAAGCACGTCCTCTCAGAAGATTCCCAAGCCTACCTGCAAGGCTACCTGCGGCGTGATGCGCCGGAGGCCACCTATCCCGCCATCATCATCGTTCCGGGGGGCTCTTACACCCACATCCCCGAACAACAGGCCGAAGACCTTGCCTTGGCGTGGTCGGCGAAGGGCTACCAGGCCTTCTTTTTACGGTACAGTTTCGTGGGCGAAAAGCAGCCCCTGTTACCCGCTCCCGTCGTGGAACTGGCCCAAAGCGTCGCTGCCTTACGCCAACACGCTCAGGCCTGGCAACTGGATCCCGCTAACATCGTGGTGGCCGGCTTCTCCGTCGGCGGCCACATCGTAGCGTTATTCAACGACCAGTGGGCCAGTGACGCTTTGAACCAGCAAGCCCACACCACCCCGCAGGACATTCAACCCCGGGCAATCATCCTGGGTTACCCGGTCATCACCCCGGCGGCGGGCTTCCCCACCGATCCCGCCACGTTGGCCCAATGGACGGACGATCCCGCAACCATCGCGGCCGACAAATTGGTCACGACCCACAACGTGCCGACGTTTATCTGGGTCACGGCTAGCGACCCGCTGGTGCCCGTCCAAAACGCCCTCGCGTACGCCCAGGCGTCGATCGCCCACGGCGTGGATACCGAGTTACACGTCTTCCACCACGGGCCCCACGGGTTAGCCCTGGCCAATTCGGTCACGGCCTGGAAACCGGGAACCGATTTACCACACGTGGCACACTGGCTGCCACTCGCCACGGAATGGTTGGCCGAATTAGACTAACCGAACCAGCCTTGACTATGCAAAAGGGACTTCGCCGCGTTGGCGAAGCCCCTTTTTTGTCTAATTGACCTTAAATTTCTGATTTTTTCAGTAGCGGCCAATGTTTCATGACCGGCGCTAAGCGAATATATAAACCCTGGGCGACCTGTAACCACAGGTAAGCCAATAGGGCAGCCCCGAACGTATCGGTCGGGAAGTGGGCGTTAAGGTAGACCCGGGAGATCATCACTAAGGCCATCCAGATCAGGACGATGATCCGCACGATCCAAGCCCGCCACGGGGTCGCAATCATGGGGATCAGGATCAGCCAAATCATGGCCATCAGCAGAAACGTGCCGAAGACGTGCCCGCTGGGGAAGCTATAGCCGTTATCAACGGCCAGATGCCCCGCTGGTCGGGCCCGCTGTACCACGTTCTTCACGATGGCGGCAATGACGTCGCCACCAATCAACGTGGCCAGGCTCCACAGCGCAGGGATCTTAAACTTAAAGCCCCACAGTAGAAACGCCAGCACGAAGGTCCAAACGATTACGAGCTTGGGCTCGGCTAGAATGGTGATTCCCCGGTACATCAGGGTCTTCCAGCCTGGCTGGGTCTTTTGCACAATATCGACAATCGACGAGTCCAAGAAAGCCACGTAAGCGTTTTGGGCCTTCACGAAAAACGCCAAAATCAAAAAGAGGATCGTGGTCAAGCCGAACTTCCATGGTCGGTCTCGATCCCGGTTAAATAGCATCATGAGATTAGATTCCTTTCGTCATACCTGATTGAAAAACTCCTCGCATTTGAGTATACCACCCTACCGTTAAATTTCTAGGGACCCAACGCTTAACAATTTCCTAAGACTTTAGCGATGCTGGCGCCAAGCCCGCTGACGTAAGCGGTTGACCAGTTCGGACAATAAGAAGCCAAAGGCAATCGCCCCCGAGATCATCACGACCTGGAGTAAGAAGGTCAGCGCCGTATCGTTTTGCCCCAACGCAAAATTCTTGATCATCTCGTAGGCTTGGCCCCCCGGCACCAGGGGCACTAAGGCGGGAATGTTGAACAGGATCATCGGCATTTTCTTCCACCGGGCCGCCTGGAGGGACGCTACCCCGATGGCCACGGCCCCCAGCAGGTTGCCGACCACGTACCCGCCGCCCAACACGATGGTGAACTGGTACAACAGGTAGCCCAAGACGCCGATCCACCCGCTTAGATTCAACGCGCGCCGGGGGATGTTTAAGAGAATCCCAAACGCAATGGTGGCCACGTAGTTGCCGACCACATCAATGATGAATTCCGTAATCGTCACGTTCGTTCCCTCCTAAAGAAATTGTAAGACCATGGCAATGCCGAAACCGATGGCCGCCGCACTCACCAGGGCCTCCACGCCTCTGGCCAGGCCGCTGACCAGGTTGCCCGCCAAAATGTCGCGGACTGAGTTGGTGATGGGCACCCCGGGCACCAGGGGCATGACACTGCCGATGATGATGTCGTCCACGCTATTGCCCAGTCCCAAATGGTGGCTCCACACCGCCAGTAACCCAATGACCGCGGCACTCGCAAATTCCGCCAGAAAGCGGATCTCCACGTACTTGCTGATCAGGTAGTAGACCACCCAACCGACCATCCCCACCAAGCAGGTAATCCAAAAGTCGTGCAGGTTATGGCGAAAAACCACCTCGAGCGGGCCACTGACCAACGCCGCCGCCAAAAGCTGTAGCCAAAACGGGAAATACTTACTGACGCTGTCCAGGTGGTCCAAGCGGTCGGCGAATTGCTGCAACGTTATCTGTTGGACCGCGAACTCCCGGGAAAGTTCGTTGACCACCGCGATTTTTTCCAGGTCGAAGGTCCGCCGCTTGACCGGTTGGATCTGGGCCCCGACCTCGCCGTTAATGGCCATCAAAATCCCGGTGATCATCACGAACAACTGACTGGTGCGAGCCCCGGCGTTGGTGGCAATCCGGGTCATGGTATCCTCCACCCGTTCGATTTCCGAGCCGTTTTCGATCATGATCCGCCCCGCCGTTAACGCGGTATGTAAGATTAACTGGTCGTGTTCTGTCGACGCTGACACGGCAATTCCTCCTTTAACGACCCGTTGTCTCCCCAGCAGCCGCGGCCGTCATAACTTTTTTAATCATTATACGTCAGCCCTTTTCAAAACGACACCTAAAGTTGCCCCAGCCAAAAAACGGACCCGCGAGCAGCTCACCGCCCGGGGTCCGTTTAAGTTGTGTTATTTAACAAAAATATAGTGGGCCGCCTTGTAACTGACGATCAATTCCGCATCGTCGGTCAGGTTGCGCACCGTGACGGGACCTTCAAACGGATCGTGTTTCTCGATCTTCAGTTGGTCCCCAATGTCGAGCTTCAAATCACCCAGGTACGTCAGCAGGTCGTGGTTGTCGATAAAGCGATCCACGGTCACCACGCTGCCGTCCTTGGCATCGTTTAAGACGGTGTGACTGTCCTCGTGGTAGTGGCCGAACCGGTCGGGAATCACCCCACCGTGAGGACAATGGGTCGGATGCCCCAACATGTCATCCAACGCATTGACCAACTTTGGGCTGGTCACGTGTTCCAAAACTTCGGCTTCATCGTGGACGTCGGGCAGTTCGTAACCTAACTTTTCCACCAAGAAGTCTTCCCAGATTCGGTGTTTGCGCACTAAATCCTCGGCCAACCGAATCCCCTTGCTAGTCAGCGAAATCCCCGCGTACGGCGTGTGTTCCGCTAACCCTTCGGCGGCCATCTTGTTGACCATTTCGGTCACTGAGCCGGCAGCAATGTTCAAACTAATGGCGATTTGCTTATTGGAAACCTTTTTCTGTTTCCCGCCCAGTTCGAAAATAATCTTTAAATAGTCCTCCTTCATCGGAGTCATACTTTGTTCACCTCATCTAAATCAATACGTCTTTTGGCGGCTGCAAGCAAGGTCAATCATGCCGCCAATCATTTTGTTTATAAAACAGGGATTCGTCTTTTCCGCGGTGACACTCCGCTTGAATGGTCACGTGGTTCACGTCGTACTTATGACACAGGAGCGCTTCGATCTGCCGGTAAACCGGTTCGACCTGGCTCAACGGTAAATCGTCCATGTTCACGTGTACGGAGAAAACCACGTTGTTTTCGTCAATCTGCCAAGCGTGCAGATGATGGACCCCCTTGATCTGCGGTAACGCACAGATGTCGCGGGCAATCGCCTCGTAATCTAACTTGGGCGCGCCCTCCATCAAGATCTCGAAGGTCTGTTTGACGATCGGCCAAGACTCGTAAATGATGTACACGGCCACCAGCAAACTGATGACCGGGTCCACCCAACTGATCTGCCAAAAGGTAATCAGTAAGGCCCCCACAATCACCCCAATCGAGGCCAACGCATCGCTCAATAAATGCAGATACGTCGCCCGGATGTTGAGGTTGTGTTTAGACCCCTTATTCAGGAGGAGCGTGGACAAGAGATTAGCCGCAAAGCTAATCACCGCCACCAGTAACATCACATCGCCCTTGACCGGCTGTGGGTGGAGTAACCGACGGATGGCTTCACCGCCTAACCCGATGGAAACCAGGATTAGTAACCCTGAGTTCAGTAAAGCCGTTAAGATTTCCACTCGTCGGTAACCAAAGGTATTTTGGCGAGTCTGGTGGCGTCCCCCGATACGGTGGGCCACGTAACTCAAGATGACGGACAGGGCATCCCCCAGATTATGAAAGGCATCCGAAAGTAATGACAAACTCCCCGACAGGAGGCCTCCCAGTAACTCAAATCCAGTGATGACCACGTTCAAGACGGTCACGAGCAAAAAACGACCGCCCGTTAACCCATTCTTTTCCATCACAACCACCCTCCGTTACCAAACTATCTCTATTATGGCAGAGTTTCGGGGGAAATAAAAGGTGGTTTAAGGGGAACCTGATTATTCCGATTAAAAAGTGGTTCCACGTCGCCGTGAAACCACTTTCTTTACTATTATATAGCGCTTAATTACGGGTTACCCCAACCACCGACTTAAGCCAGTGACGTTTGGAATAAATGTTCCGGCCGAATGTGGGCCGTCAACCGTTCGTACGCCAAGTCCTGAACGTCCGTGATGCCCACACTGTCGAGATCGATCCGGCCCGTTTCGGTAAAGCCGTTCTTCTTAATGATGTGTTGCATCGCCATGTTCTGCGGGTGCGTATCGATCCGGATGCTTTCGATGTGGTCCGCTTGGTTGATCTGGGCGAATAACCGTTGGAACAGTTCGCCCGCTAACCCGCGGCCGTGATGGTGCGCCGAAACGGCCACCCGGTGAATCGCCAGGTAGGCGGCATCATGCGTCAGCCACTGGCCATCAATCTGCCGGTAAGTCGGGTCGACGCCCGGAATAATGGCCGCCGTCCCTAATATCTCATGGTCTTCCTCCAAGACGACCGTCCACCCCTGGTGAATGTCATCAACTAAGACCGCCGTGTTCGGGTAAATTCCCTGCCATTGGTCAATGGATTGCGCCGCCAAAAGGTCGCGCCCGTCCCGAATAATCGCTTCAATTTCTGGTAAATCAGCCATAGTAGCTTGTCGTAACAGCATGTGTCACACCATCCTTTATAAATTCAATTTAAAATTGATTTTGTTATAGTAACACGTTCGTTTGAAAAAACAACAATCTGCGCTCACCTTTTTAGCCTAAAAATTAACCGAGGGGGTCAAAGCTTGATTTCACAAGCTTTGACCCCCTCATTATTTTTTCATTTTCACCGGATTTTTTCAGAAAATCCCAAGCGAAAGCCCCCCACGAAGAACCTTCTAAACTTCGTGGGGGGTCTGCAGAGGCAAACGTGGCGAGTGAAAATCAAAACACGTTAATTTTCAAAAACACGTCGTTTCAATTACGATCGCTTACGTTAGCTTGTGCTAGCGTAGTCCAGCGCAAAAATAAACGCGCTATTACTCTTGGTTATTCGCCTGGTTTCACAACACGTTAACAACATGAATGTCTGCTAACCCAGCCAGAAGATCGATTAGCATCGAAGGTTTTGACTGCCACAATTTGTGAGTCCTCCGCATCTTTAGCCTACCATTCTTGGTGGTGCGGCACAATCAAAAAGCCTAGCTTTCCGCGTCCACGAGCGCAAAACGCCAACCCGTGGCTTCCCGTTTCGCCACCAAGTGCTTGGTCGGTTCCGGATCAAACGTTCCCAAATCAATCATGGCCGCCTGGTCCGTCACCTCGATACTCACGAACCGATCCTCAAAAAAGGAACGCAGGGCGTCTAAGTACACGCCCCGCTGCCGGGCCCGTTTCACGGCGCTCGTCAGCGTATAGCCGTCATCCAGGTAACTTTTGATTAATTGTACCTGGAGTAACGTCTTATAGGTAAACTTACGATTACGATTATCGGTCACCGAGTGACTTTTAATGTAGCCCTTGTTTTCCCAGTACCGGAGCTTACTTTGTGCCACCCCCGTTGCCCGCGCCACGTCGCCAATCCCCAAAGTTATGCGATCAATGGGAACTTTTTTCATAATATCGGTCATTTTATTGGTGAGCATTGCTGCACCACCTCCCTAATTGCTTATTTCCGTTGGACCGCCAATGAAAGCGGTTGTGAATTTTATAAACGAATCTAATGTTCGTGTTGGCTTTTCTCTAAACAGTATATATTTTCTAAAACGCGTGTCAAGCTAGTTGACAAATTACATCAATCTGAGTATATTTGTTCCAGAAATAATTTTAGAGATAAAAGAGGGAATTAATTTTGGGAAATGCAATTGATACCAACGGCAAGCCCTATAACCGGACGTTATTGGTCGTGCTCCTATTGGTCGGCTCATTCTGTACGGTCTTAAATCAAACGATTTTATCGACCGCCTTTCCGACCTTGATGAAGGCGTTCGACGTGTCCACGTCAACCGTTCAATGGTTGACCACGGGATTCTTGCTGGTAAACGGGATTATGATCCCCATCAGTGCTTGGCTGATCAACACCATCAGTTCCAAGTGGCTGTATATTGGCGCCATGTCCATCTTCTTAGCTGGGACCATCCTGTGCTGGACGGCGCTCAACTTCCCGATGCTTTTGATCGGTCGGCTGGTCCAAGCCGTCGGGGTCGGGGTATCGATGCCGTTACTACAAACCATGATGCTGACCATCTTCCCCGCTAACAAACGGGGAACGGCCATGGGGCTCGCCGGAATCGTTATCGGCCTGGCCCCCGCGATTGGCCCGACTTTGTCCGGGTGGGTCATCGACAACTGGACTTGGCGGGACCTCTTCGGCATGATCATCCCGATCGTGGCCGTGGTCTTAATCGCCAGCTTCTGGGTCATGCGCAGTGTCTTGGAAACTAAGCGCGAACCGTTAGACGTCTGGTCCGTGATCCTGTCGACCATCGGGTTTGGGAGCATGTTATACGGCTTCTCCTCCGTTGGGGACGACGGCTGGGGCAGTACCATCGTGCTGACCACCCTGATTATCGGGGTCATCTTCGTCGCCCTGTTCATCTGGCGGCAATTAGTCATGGACGATCCGTTCTTGAACTTCCGGGTTTACAAGTCTAAGGAATTTACGGTTTCGGCCATCTTAAGTTCCGTGGTCATGATGGCCATGGTCGGGGTCGAAATGGTGATCCCGCTGTACCTGCAAATGGTCAAGGGCATGTCCGCCTTTCATTCCGGGTTAACCCTGTTAGCCGGGGCCTTGATGATGGGGGTTATGAGCCCCATTACCGGACGGGCCTTCGACCGGTTTGGCGCTAAGCGGCTGGCCTTAATGGGGATGTTCCTGTTGACGGTCGGGACGATTCCGTTCGCTTGGATTACCAAGGATAGTGCCACCATCTACATCGTGATCCTCTACGCCGTCCGGATGTTTGGGATTGCCATGGTCATGATGCCCGCAACCACTGCCGGGATGAACGCCTTACCAATGAACATGATCAGTCACGGGACCGCCGTGAACAACACGCAACGGCAGGTGGCTAGTTCCGTGGGGACGGCCATCATGGTCAGTGTCTTGACCAACGTCACGAAGAACGGGATGCCGGCCAAGCACGTCTTGACCACCAACCCGCTGAGCTACGCCGACCGGGCCATTAACGCCACTTTGGCCGGTTACCACGCCGCCTTCTGGATCGCCATCGGCTTCAGTGTGGTCGCCTTGATTGTCGCCATGTTCTTGAAAGGCAGTCGCAACCACTCGACCCATTTAGCTGATGAAGACGCTCAACAAGGAGGTGCCGCCTAATGATTCTGGTTACCTTAGTTTTAACGGCGATTCTCGCCTTCGTTTGCTACGTCTACATCACCAACCGCTGGCTGGCAAACGGCCTTACCCTACTCATGATTATCGGTGTCATGGTCAGCACCCTGTTCATCGTAAAAAACGACCACGACCACTACGGGATGCACAACGTAACGGAAACCACGAGCACCAAGATTTACTCCGCTTCTCCTTCCAAACAGATGCCACTGATGTTGTATCAATCCGTCGGCACGGCCGATAAGCACCGGGTCTACGTCTACAAGACCAGTGCCAACGCCAAGAAGACGGCCCACACGACGGCCAAGGTCACCACGAAAAACGTGATCAAGCGCACGACCGGCAAGAACCGGATCGTCACCAAGAAGACCTACCGTGAATACCGGAACGGCACCTTTAAGTTCTGGTTCGGGTTAGCCGACAACGGCCACCAGTACGTGAAGGAAACCAACACGATTTACATCAACAAAAACTGGACCGTCCTGAGCGCACCGCAAGCCAAGAAGCTGCAGAAGTTAGTGCAGTCCAAGAGCTACCAGGCTCAGCAAAAGACGGCCGCTAAGGCGTACGTCCAAAAGCAAGTCATGGCTGCTATGACCAAGAACCCGACCATGAGTGCCGCGCAACGGCAACAAGTGATCAAACAGGCCACGGCCGCTTACCAAGCTCAGGCCATGCAACGCCTGCTCCAACAAATCAAATCATAATCGGTAGAATAGAATGCTTCACCACGTGCGCTGGACAGCCTACTGTCGACCGCACGTACTTTAAGACCGGGATCTCGCTCAACGCGAGGTCCCGGTTTTAATTTACCCGACACAAAAACGCCACGGTCCGCAGACCGTGACGTTTTTCGTGGTATTTCAGGGACCCGCTTAGCTTAACTGGGTCATCTTAGATTGGGCTTGCCGACAACGCGGCATCAACCCGGATAAGTCACTTAAAGACGTTCCATTTTCCTGAAAACACTGAATCATATCGATCCAGTACAGATCGGAATCATCAAATTCCGTTGTTGAATGGTTGGAACCTAACAGTCCGTTCTCAACGTATTCGGCCACACGACTCTCATCTACGTGCGCTGAGTGCGCTAATTCAGTCAAGTTCATCTTCATCGTCACTACCCCACTTTCTGCGTTCATTTCTAACTGATGAGAGTATCATACAGCCCTCTTTACCAAAATGCAACCTTTTCTCCCAGACTTTTTTGGCCCCAAAATGATCTCAGCAAAAAATTAGCGCTTTACCTTGTCGTAGCAGTGTTTTACACTAGTCTTTAATTACTTTTTTATGGTTTTCTCATCAAATTTTTACATAGAAGGGACTCTGATTCCATGACACCAGATCTTACCTTTCGCGCCGGTCTCAAAGACGTCCTCCCCACCGTTTTCGGGTACATCGGGGTGGGGCTAGCCTTCGGGATTGTCGCCAATACCAGCCACCTTAGCCTCCTAATGGTCGCTGGCCTTTCCTTCATCGTGTACGCCGGCTCCGCACAATTCATCATCACCAGCATGCTGGTCGCTCACGATCCCTTATCGGCCATCATGCTCTCCACGTTTCTGGTCAATTCCCGCATGATCTTAATGAGCACCAGCCTCGCACAGGCCTTTCGCCACGAGTCACTGACCAAAAACCTATTGATTGGGTCCCTGGTCACCGATGAGACCTTCGCTTTGGCCATGAACAAGCAGAACAAAACTAACGGGAAACTCAGCTTTGCCTGGCAGTCCGCCGCCAACGTGGTCGCTTACCTGGTCTGGGGCGTTGCCACCATCGTGGGGGCCGTTCTGGGGAGTTTCATCACCAATCCCGCGCAATTTGGCTTCGACTTCGCGTTAACGGCCATGTTTATCGGTCTGGTCTACCTCCAACTGATCAGCGATAAACACCTCGGTTTGACCCGTCAACTGCTGGTCATGGCGTTTGTCGCGTTGGCCTACTACGTCGCGTTACGCTTCTTAAACAGTAACTTCGCCCTACTGACGGCCACCGTCCTGGGGTGCCTCTTTGGAATGGAGCTGAAAAAATGTCATTAACTTTACCAGAACTGTGGGTCATCCTGGGGTGCGGCGCCGTCACGTTGATTTCTCGGACCCTGCCCTTTGCGTTGGTCCAACGGATGCAACTGCCCGCGGGAGTGATCGACTTTCTGACCTTCGTCCCCATCGCCATCATGACCGCGCTGTGCTGCCAAAGCCTGTTTGTCGCTCACGCCGGCCACTGGGCAACGTTAAACCTCGCGAACTGCTACGCCGCCATTCCCGCCACGTTAGCCGGCATCCTCACCAAGAGCTTGTTAGTGGTGGTCGTGGTCGGCATCATGGCCATGGCGGTGATTCGCTACTTTAATTTCGGGTGATGTCTCTGACCGTTGTTCCTACGTTTAGTCAAGGGCAGATTGTGGAAATTATCCGCCTTACCGGTTGGTCCTGAAGGGGCTGGATCGTGGTGGGCACGACTTGAAGCCCTGAAAGTGCCAGGTCTTCAAGCTCGGCCTTTGGGTAATCCGGGAAAGAACCCCGAATAACCCAAACGACACCACTGAGCCCCTTCAGGACCGCCCTCACGGCTAAATTGAGCGTACACGAAATAGCGTCTCCCGATGATTGAAATTGGAAATATCAGCGCGAGACTGTCAGAACTTAATTCATAAGGTGCAAACTTTATTGGACCTTGAGTCCGTGGTATGAGTAATCATACAATTGGTTGGCTGTCACCATGGCTAAAAGACATTTGACCGTCTTATTCATGCAAGCCACCACTGCGACCTTATCTCGTTTGGGATGAGGTCTTTTTTAACCGGTAATAGTAATCAACAATGTGATTAGGGGCTGTCGCTTGTTGGCGAACCATGTTTCGAATAGCGAAAAATAAAATACTGCGTGCATGGGCATCGCCACGCTTATTAATATGATTTTAGCGAGTGTAGGTTCCAGATTGATAACGATTCAAGTCGATACCAAATATAGGCATTAAGTTTTGATTACTTAAATAGCGGGCCTTCACGCTAACTGCCGTGAAGACCCGCTATTTTCGTTTCCGCAAAGTTTCCTAGTCGACCATCCGCCAGTTGCCTTCATCGGCGCGCGAGATGTCGTTTAAAAACTTCAGTACGCGTTTGGCCCGGTCCGGCTGTTGGTCGTTCAAGAGGTTTAACCCGGCCCCCGTGACCATGGGTTCGCTTAACCGGAAGTCTCCGTGGCTGGCATCCCCCGTCGAAAAGGCCACCACGGTCTCGCCCGACTCGATTTGCGTGGTCAAGAAGAACAGGGTGAAGTCGTCATCGTCTTGCATGTAGGCGGGCATGGCCCAGATATCGGGGGCAATTTCTTGCATCTCCCCGTCTAAAAACTTGAATTCCTTGTGATTGGCCTGCGTGACGGGCTGCTTGAGCACCAACATCATCTTGCCAAATTCATCGTCGCCCAATTGTAACTGATCCTTCATGGGTAGTGCCTCCTCGTATGTGGTTAATTGTTTTATTATACGCTATTCACTAAAAAGAGTCTGAGGCCTTTGTCTCAGACTCTTTCTCGTCTCCGAATATTTGGTGC
>NZ_AZDW01000034.1:0-24860 GCF_001434115.1 Levilactobacillus zymae DSM 19395 | reverse complement strand
GAAACGTGCGCCAAAAGGCAGCTGGTTCCGCTTAACCCCGTAAGCCAGATAATCCAAGCCCAGGATTATCCGCCTTACGAACCGTCGTTCATGCTCGCCAGCTAACCGCCTTTTGTCCCACTCTTTAAATTTAAGCGTGTGTGGTTTGGACGGACTGTCCAATTCGCAACTGCATGTGATCGTAGGTGTGGTCCCCAATCATCTGGGGCCCCGTGACCTGATAACCCATTCGTTCGTAGAGCCGAAACGCCCCCGGATTTTCCCGGTCCACGTTCAACCCAATCACGGTCTGTTGGTCCCGGCGGGCATAGTGCGGTAACGCCCGCAAGAGCTGCCGGCCGATTCCCCGACCCTGGTAGGCCGGATCAACGGCTAACGAATCCAGATACCATTCTCCCGGATGGGTTTCCGGTTCCGGTTCGTACGGCCCATCAAAGGCCGCATTTTGGGTGGTCAAATCCACCATCACATCATCCACGATGTCTTCTCGTTCGCCGGGATAACCAAAGGCTACCCCCACGACTTGGCCCGCGGCCTCGGCCACCACCGTAGTTGCCGCGCCGGAAAGATACGTCCGGGTGCGGTAAGCTGCCGTGATGACCTTCAGTAAGTCGGGGCCGGGAACGTCCTCGAGGTCGGTCAGTGCCATCTCATCATAGATCAAGTTCATCAGCGGCGCTATCTGAGGCGCGTCGGCTGGTTGAGCTTCACGAATTATCACAAAAAATCCTCCATTTCTGATATATCATCAGATTAACGGAGGATTCCTAATTTGTCAACGGATTCGCCACGTTGGCGGTCTCACCTAATGAGCGCCGTGGCCTGCCGCGCGGTGACCAAAGATCAGGCCCACAACGAACAGGGTACTAGCCGTTACCCAGGTACGCATGTTGAAACTCCCTTCGTGTTACCGTGTTGGTGGCGTCTGCTTGGTGGCTTCACGCAATTCAGCTAATTCCTGGCGAATTTCACCCAGAATTTCTAATTGGAAGCGTTCGATCTCCATGGTGTGGGGCAACTGGTTTTGCGCCAGATGGTCCACCTTGGCGTGCAAGAGACGTAATTCGTGTTCGGACTTCAGGTTCACGTGATAGTCGTTTTCGGCCATCATCCGGTCCCGGTCCGCCGAGCGATTCTGACTCATCATGATGATGGGCGCCTGAATCGCCGCCACGCAACTAAGTACTAAATTTAACAGAATGAAGGGGTAGTTGTCAAAGTTCACCCCGAATAGGTGTAACCCGTTGACGATCATCCACCCCAGTAACACGAACATGAACACGAAGATAAAGCCCCACGAGCCCCCAAACCGGGCGACGTCATCGGAGACGCGTTGACCGAACGTCAAACTGTTCTTCAAAATTTCGTTGACGTCGACCACGTCGTAATCATCGCTTTGCAACGCCCGGGTCAGTTTGTGGTTGATCTTCTGCGTTTGTTTCAAATCGGCGTTGATCATCGCGTCCACCCGGTCTAACCGATACTTCAACAGGTGATGCCCACAGATATAGTCCGTCACCTTGGCCTGCGGGTAATCCCGCTTGATGCGGTTCCGCAGGTTGGCATCGAGTTCTGCTAATTGTAAACTACTTTCAACCGCGATTGGCTGGTGATCCACCAAACACGTCAGTTGCTCCCCCGCTGTCATCCTATCATTCCTCCTATTGTCGTAACGTGGCCACTAGGGCTTGCCAGTCGGCCGGGACCGGGCTATTGAAGTGCCGATTCTCCTGAGTAAACGGATCGGTAAAGTCCAATGTCGCCGCGTGTAAAGCCTGCCGGTGCATGCCCCCCAGTAGTGGTCCGTGGTACAACTCATCGCCTACTAACGGGTGCCCCAATGAGGCGAAGTGCGCCCGAATCTGGTGGGTCCGCCCCGTATGCAGCTGAACGCGCACCAGCGTGGCGTCGGCAAACCGTTCTTGGACCCAGTACTCGGTCTGCGCCGGTTTCCCAGCCGGTGAGACCATCTGGTTGTAGCCCGTGGGGTCGGGCGCTAAGGGCGCGTCGATGAGGTCGTGGTCGGCCGTTAATTGACCGCTGACAATGGCCAGGTAGCGTTTTTCCACCGTATGGGCCGCCTGTAATTGGCTGGCCAAGCTATTGGCTAACCGGTGCCGGGCCACCCAGACTAACCCGCTAGTGAACCGGTCCAACCGCGTCACGATGTGGGGAACCCGATTCTCGGCATTTTCCGCCTGCCAGACCCCCTTCAACCGGTTCACCAGGGTATCCGTCCGGTTGGCCGGCCCCGGCACCACGTTGAGCCCCGCCGGCTTATCGACGATGACCCAATCACGGTTGCTAAACAGGATGGTTAGCGGTTCGGTACTGACCGCCACCTCAGGATCTGCCACCTCGGGCGGTAAGATCACGGTGACCTCGTCGCCCACTTGCAGTTGCACGGTCTGGTCCACGTTACGACCGTTGACCCAAATAATGCCGCGGTGTTTGAGGTCGCTATACCCCCGGTGACTGATACCTTGCTGGCTTAAAAAACGTTTCATACTGGTAACGGGTGCCGTCACGGCCCAGGATAACTTCATCTACTTAGTCCTTCCTAATTACTCATCGTCTAAATCAACCATCCAGTCACGCGCGTCGTTGTGCGTGTCTAACCATTCGGGATGCGCGACCAAGTCCGGATTAATCTGCTTGATCCGCCCAGCTAGTGGGAACCGCAAAACCACCGTTTCCTTGGTTCCCTCAACGATCAAAAAGGGATCCCCCAAATTAACGCGACCCGACTGTGTCTGCCACGTCAATCGCTTGACGGGCCCGACCAACTCACGTCCATTATCCGCGAACCCCAACCGCACGACGCCCGGCGTTTGCGGCGTTAACCATAACGCATCGGCACTGGTTTCTAACCGATCAATCATCTCGTCACACCCCTTCATTTTCTTCGGTCATAATTCCCCCTTATTCTACCATAGCCCCGGATTTCCCGGGGAATAATTCCCCATTTTGCCGTGAAACCAGTTATAATAGAACCCATAAAGGGGGAGTTAAAATGTTAGTCGCTAAAAATATGATGACGGGGACGTTAATTATGGTGATTGGGGTCATCTTCTTTTTCTTCGTTCTGGTCCAACTCATGCCCAAGATGAAGGCGGAAGTCGACGGTCGGTTCTTATCGCGCCTCTACTTAATCGTCAGTTTAGGGGTCACCTGCATGGGTGGATGGATCTTTTTCTCATAGCTCACAGGACACGAGAGTGGGACAAAAGGCGGTTAGCTGGCGAGCATTAACGTCGTAAGGCGGATAATCCTGGGCCTGGATTGTCTGACTTACGGGGTTAAGCGGAACCAGCTGCCTTTTGGCGCACGTTTCAACACCAAATATTCGAAGATACCAACGAGTCTGAGACTTTTGTCCAGACTCGTTTTTTTGCGCCTTAAGGGCGATGACTTAACTAACAGTGACTTAACGGTGATACAGTAGGCCAATTACTGTTGCCGTGCTAAAAATCGCGGTCAAAACGGTTCCGATGAACGTCACCCTTTCGACGACCTTTTTACTCATCATCAGTACTTCCTCCCTAACCGCTTTGTTTGGCGTTCACGCCATTGGCGGTCAAGTTCAGCATACGCAATCCGGGCCCTCAGCGCAATTGACGTATTGGTTTAATCGTTTGACTGGCTAATCCATTCTTGACTGGTTCCGTCGGCCGAATCCCTGCCACTCTGCTAACCAGTTAAACTAAAAAAGGCGCCGCCCGTCACGAGCAGCGTCTCTTGGGCTTAACCTAGCTGTCGCCAGACCAATCAAGTCATCAAATTAGTTAATCGTCGACTGCCGATTTCGGCGCAATCGACTTGATCACCCGCGCCGGGTTACCGGCAATCGCCACGTTATCACCAAACGATTTGGTGACCACGCTACCGGCCCCGACGATCACGTTGTTCCCCAACGTGACGCCCGGACAGATAATTGCGCCACCGCCGACCCAGACGTCGTCGCCCAAGGTAATCGGCTTGCCGATCCCCATGGCGCCGTTACGCCGGAGTTCAGGTTCCGCCGGGTGATTGACCGAGTAGAGTTGGACTTTCGGTCCCAGCAAACAGTGCTTACCAATGCGAATCGGTGCCACGTCCAACATCACACAATCGTAGTTAGCGAAGAAATCGTCGTCCACGTAGATGTTGTAGCCGTAGTCACACCGGAAGTTGGCGTGGACACTGACCGCGTCGCCGGTACTCCCAAAGAGTTGGCGGATCAACGCCTGACTCTTGGCCGGGTCACTTTCGCCCAAGGCATTAAAGGCCTCAACTTGTTTGCGCGCCGCCGCCCGTTCGGCCACCAGCTCGTCGTCGTAGACGTTAAACAGTTGGTTACCAGCAATCATTTTTTCTTTTTCACTTAATCCCAATTCAAGGACCTCCTAAATGCCTGAGGGTACAAAAATAGTGAGGCATTCGCTCACAGTCGAACGCCCCACTATTTAATCACTTAACTTACTTGATGAAAGCCTTGTTCATGTTAACCATGGTAGCAAAGTCTTCCATTTGTTCTTCGGTCAAGGAGAAGGAAAGCATGGTGTGGTGACCACCACCGGCCTTCATCCATTCGATGGCCCCAGTCTTCAAACCAACCTTTGGCGTCCAGAGTTGCTTAGCAACTGGCAGCTTAGGCGTTTCAGCTTCTGGCTTGTGCGCAGCAACGGCGTAGCTGATCATCTTGAAGCCGTCACGGAAGTCGGAAACCGTGACATCAATGGCGTCACCTTCGGAACCAGTGAAGACCAGACGAGCTGGGTCAGCCTTACCACCAATGTCCAGTGGGTGAACTTCAACCCGTGGCTTGTCGGAGGCAATGGTTGGGTCGACTTCCAACATGTGGGAACCGAGGATGGCTTCGTGGCCCTTCCGCAGATCCAACGTGTAGTCTTCCATGAAGGCCGTTTGCTTGTTGTGGGACATGATCTTCATGACACGGCCCAAAGCAGCGGTCTTCCAGTCACCTTCGGCACCGAAGCCGTAACCGTCACGGATTAAGAGTTGTGCGGCTAAACCAGGTAATTGTTCCATCCCGTAGAGGTCTTCGAAGTTCGTGGTGAAGGCGGTGTAACCACCCTTTTCCAAGAAGCTCTTGATCCCAAGGTATTGTTGTAATTGAACGCGAACCGAGTGCTTGTAAGTTTCAGCATCGTTGTCGCCTTGAACCATTTCGTACTTGGATTCGAGGTCGGCGTATTCCTTGTCGATGTCGGCATCCTTAACGGCGTTGATTTCCTTGACCAGGTCACCAATTCCGTAGTAGTCAACCGTCCAGCCCATTTGGATTTGTGCTTGAACCTTGTCACCTTCAGTAACGGCAACGTTCCGCATGGTATCGCCAAAGCGGGCAACCTTAACCTTAAAGCTTTCGTTGTAAGCTACGGCAACGTCTTCCCAACGAGCGATTTCTTCTTGAACGTCATCGTCGCCCCAGTAACCGTAGACGATCTTGTTGTTCTTCTTCAAACGTGCGTTGATGTAAGCGTATTCGCGGTCACCATGGGCACTTTGGTTCAAGTTCATGTAGTCGAAGTCGATGTCGGCGTATGGGATCTTGTTCAAGTATTGCGTTGCTAAGTGCAGCAATGGCTTTTGCAATAATTCCGTCCCGCGGATCCAGTTCTTAGCTGGGGAGAAGGTGTGCATCCAGGTAATAACCCCGGCAACCTTATCGTTGTAGTTAACTTCCTTCATGAAGTTAGTGATGCTTTCAGCCGTGGTCATAACATCCTTGAAGACCACCTTGTAAGGCAATTTGCCACTAGCGTTCAGCTTGTCAGCGATGTCTTGGGCATCCTTGGCAACTGACTTTAATTGTTCTTCACCATAAAGGTGTTGACTACCGGTAACAAACCAGAATTCGTAATTAGGAACTGATAACATATTCGAGCACTCCTTTGAATGAATGATTGATGTTATATCGTGTAACCAAATTTATTGACGCGCCGCGTGTTCTTGCGACTTGGCATTGTTTTGCCCATAATAAGCGTTCTTCCCGTGCTTACGGTAGTAATGCTTATCCAACAGATATTGCGGTAACTCTGAGTTGGCCCGCGTCAATTGCATGGTGTGGTAATCCTCACCCGCAACAACTTCCAAGACCTTGGCGTTGTAAACCGCCTTGGCTGGGGTGGGACCCCAAGCAAACGGCCCGTGTTGGCTCACCAGAGCAGCTGGTGTGGCTTCGTAATCCAAGCCCCGTTCCTTGAAGGTCTTGACGATGGTCTTCCCCGTGTTGCCTTCGTAATCCTCTTCGATTTCTTCCTTAGTTAACGCGTCGGCCGCCGGAACCCCGGTGAAGAACGTGTCAGCGTGGGTGGTATTCATTGCCGGAATGTCCATCTTGGCAGCGGCAAAGGAAACGGCCCAAGGCGAGTGGGTGTGAACAATCCCACCAATGTTCGGAAAGGCGTTGTAAAGTACGGTATGCGTTGGGGTGTCGCTGGAAGGGTTCATGTCCCCTTCGACCACTTCACCTTTGAGGTTAACAACCACCATGTCGCTAGGCTTGAGCGTGTCGTAATCGACCCCGGAAGGCTTGATGACGAACAACCCCTTTTCCCGGTCGATCCCGGAAACGTTACCCCAAGTAAAGGTAACCAAGTCCAACTTAGGTAACTGCATGTTGGCGTCGTAAACCTCTTGCTTTAATTCCTCTAACATTCAATTAACCCTCTCTCTTAGTCGGTAATAGCATCGCCAGCGGCAGCTTCCACTGGCAAGCCTGCTTGATACTTCTTGATAAATTCACGATAACCGGCGACCCCAGCTGGTTCTGGGCTCAAGGTCATGCTTTCTGGGTTAGCAAAGACTTCCTTATCTAAGAAGTCTTCCAGACTTTCATCACTATTCTGCTTAGCGTAGATGGCTAAGACCGCCATCCCCCATGGACCACCTTCGCCGGCGGTACTCATGACCGTGATTGGAATGTCTAAGGCGTTCGCCAAGACTTGTTGGCCAATCACTGGTGTTCTGAATAATCCACCTTGCGCAATCATTACATCGGTGTGGACGTGTTCTTCATTGATCAGAATGTCCATCCCGATTTGTAATGGCGCAAAGGCTGCATAGAGTTGCGTCAACATGAAGTTCGGTAACGAGAACTTGCTGTTCGGCGTCCGGGCAAACAGTGGCCGGCCGGCCTGAATCTTGGTGATGTTTTCACCGGATTGGTAACTGTAGTTGACCAAGCCCCCGGCGTTGGCATCCGCCTTAGTGGATTCCAGGAATAAGGTTTCGTATAAGCGGTCCGGCTTTAAGTCGACGCCTAACCGATCGGCAAATTCCTTGAAGACACTGGCCCAAGCATTGATGTCGGATGAACAGTTGTTGACGTGGACCATGGCGACTGGTGAGCCGTCCGGCGTCATCACAATATCGATATCGCGGTGCACCTTCGATAATGGCTTGTCCAGCACATTCATGGAGAAGGCTGACGTCCCCACGGAGATATTCCCGGTCCGTTTGCGGACACTGTTGGTGCCGACCATCCCGGTCCCGGCATCCCCTTCAGGTGGTGCCATCACGCTACCGGCTTCCAGGTTGCCGCTGACATCGAGCAATTTTGCCCCTTCAGCGGTCAAGGTTCCGGCAACTTTACCAGCTGGTAAGATGGCTGGTAAGACGTCTTCAACGTTCCACGGTAAGGCCTTGATCTTGTCCAAGTTATCGAACTTGGTCAGCATGGTCTGATCGTAGCTGCCCGTCTTCTCATCGATTGGGAAGACCCCGGAAGCGTCGCCGACCCCTAAGACCTTTTCACCGGATAACTTCCAGTGAACGTAACCGTCTAATGACGTGATGAAGTCGACGTTCGGCACGTGTTCTTCACCGTTCAATACGGCTTGGTACAGGTGGGCAATGCTCCACCGTTGTGGAATGTTGAAGTCGAACAGATCCGTCAACTCATCGGCCGCTTGACCGGTAATGTTGTTCCGCCAGGTCCGGAAAGGCACCAGCAGTTGATTGTTCTTATCAAATGGGAGGTAACCATGCATCATGGCACTGATCCCGATGGCGCTGATGTGCTTTAACGTACTGTGGTACTTGCTCTGCACGTCGGCTGCCATTTGCTTGTAGCTTTGTTGGATCCCGGTCCAAACCTGATCTAACGGGTAAGTCCAGATACCGTTTTCAAATTGGTTTTCCCAGACGTAACTACCTGAGGCAATCGTATTGAAGTCATCGGTAACCAGGACCGCTTTGATCCGGGTCGACCCTAACTCAATCCCTAAGGATACCTTGCCGGCATCGATAGCTTGAGTGGTTTCAACTAAGTTCATGTCGCTGACCTCCAAAATTTTACGAATAAGTGAGTACTAATTTTGACCGGCTTCTTCTGGCTTTTCTTTGCCACGAGTACCTTGTGCTTCGATTTCTTCCAACGTGTGACCCTTGGTTTCTGGGACACAGAAGCGGATGAACAGCACACCCAAGACACAGATGACACCGAAGATAGCGAACACAGCTTCTTGTGACATGGAAGCCGTCATGATTGGGAAGAGCAGCCCAACGGCCCAAGAACCGATCCAGTTGAAGGATGAGGCTAAACCAGATGCCCGGCCCCGAATAGCTAATGGGAAGATTTCACCAACCAGCACCCAAGTTAACGGTGCCCAAGTGAAGGAGTAGAACGCCACGTAGATCGATAAGAAGACCACGATCATCATTGGACTGGCGTTTGGCATTAATTTGTTAATGATAGCTGGCAACAGGAAGGATAAGGCCATAACCGTCCCACCCATGGTCAACAGGGTCCGCCGGTTGAACTTGTCGGCGATCCAGAGGAAGAGTAAGGAACCAAGAACTAAGATGACCCCTTGAATGATTGGCCACATTAAAGCGGAACTAGCAGCAGAACCCGTAGCTTTTTCAACAATCAATGGAATGTAGTAGAAGATGGCGTTGGCACCTTGGAATTGCTGGAAGGCCGCAACCCCAACCCCGGCGATAACCAGGTAACGGTACTTACCCGTGAATAACGTGCCCCAGGAAGACTTTTCCATGGCATTTTCTTCAACGTTGGCCGTATCTTCGATTTGCTTCATTTCGCCGTCAATTTCGTCTGGCTTACGGATGTAAGATAAGACTTGACGCGCTTCGTCACGGTGACCCGTCTTGATTAAGAACCGTGGTGATTCAGGCAACTTCAGAACCCCGGCGAACAAGATAATGGCTGGCACAGCGGCTAACCCTAACATCAAACGCCAAGCGATTTGTTCTGGTAAATCCTTTAAGATAAAGTCCATGACGTAGGATAACAGCATCCCGGAAACGATCATGGTCTGGTTAATCCCGGATAACCGGCCCCGTAAACGAGCGGGTGCCATTTCGGACATGTAAGCGGGAACCAATGCGGAAGCAGCCCCAACGGCTAACCCTAAGAACATCCGCACGATGATTAAGTAGTAAGTCCCGTTGTTAGGTGAGAACCCACACAAGATGGACCCAATGGCGAAGATCAAGGATGAAATCAAGATCATCTTCCGCCGACCTAACTTATCGGCCATCTGTCCGGCTAAGGCACCACCGAAGATTGCCCCGAACATAACCGCGGAAGTAATCCACCCAACTAATGAGGCGTTAGTCAACGCCCAATCGTGTTTCAAGAATGGTAAGGCACCGGTCATAACCCCGATATCATAACCAAACAGAATTCCACCAAATGATCCGAAGAAATATATGAAACCACTTGGGATTTTCTTTTTCGTATCCATTTCCGTTCCTCCTATAAATTAAGGGGTAACCCTAATCAATAATAGCTGTGTTCCAATAATACCCGACGCCACAAAACCGCTTACATCGAATGGCGATGCTTTGCCGGCTACAGATTCGTAGGCCACTCTTTGCTAAAGCGTTTTCATTTTGTCAACAAGGTCAGTTTATAATATTTGTCCGCATAAATCAATACTAATTTTTATTATGCGTACTAATAAGTTTGTTAAAATACTATCATATCAAGGGATTCAGCCGTTAAAAATAATTTTAAACGCTACCATTCCCGTTTTTCTCCCGTTTTAATTAATCTGTTGAAAAGCCATAATTGGTTATGACCAATTAAAAGCCCCGTTGTCTTCCGGCTAAATGCCGGTCTGACAACGGGGTTATCGTTTTACCTATTCAGTTTAAGCCGTCGGTTTTTGCGGTGCTGTCGCGGACTTACGAACAATTAACTGGGGGTCGTAAGTGATCGACTCGACCGGCTTATGATTCAATAAATCAACGATCATTTTTCCCGCGGCCTGCCCCATCTGTTCCTTCTCGTGGTTCAGCGTGGTCAGTGCGGGACTCATGTATTCGGACATCTGGTAGTTATCAAAACCGACGATTGAGATGTCTTCCGGGACCCGGAGCCCCAGTTGCTTCACGAACGCCAAGACCCGGATCGCCAATTGATCGTTATAGCACGCAATGGCCGTGGGCCGGTGTTCGTCCTTTAAGTAGGTCTCGATGCGGTGGGTGATCTTATCGAGAGCATCCCCCGACTGATACATGATTAAGTTACTCTTATAGGAAATATCCGGATGCTGCTGGTAGGCTTGAACGAACCCATCCATCCGGTGTACACCCTGAATATCGTCGACCTGAAAGACCCCAATGATACTTTCGTGGCCCAGGCCAAACAAATAATCAATCAATTTCCGTTCGGCGTCCACGTCGGCCGTGGTGACGAACGGAAATTTCAGTTGCGGGTAGGTCGCCCCGTAGTTGGCGTTGATAAATAACGTCGGGATCTGGTCGTCCATAATCTCCTGGTAGAGATCCATGTTGGGGTTCGGTAACGCACTCTGGGTGGGTTCGATGATCAGACCGGCCACCTTGGTGTTCAACATGTTGATCAGACTCTTGCGCTCCTTCTCGTGATTGTTATGGGTGTTGCCCAGCAGCAACGAGTACCCGTTATCCGAGATGACCTGGTCAATGCCGTAGATGATCTGCGGAAAGATATAGTCGGCAATGTGGGTCGTGACCACCCCAATCATCTTACTATCGGATTCATTGGACCAATCCTTATGCCAGTCCTGGACGAACATGCCGCCCCCCTGAATCCGGTAGATGAAATGTTCCGTCTCCAAGTCGCCCACTGCTCGCCGAACCGTGTACCGGGACACATTAAAGCGTTCCATGAGTTCCGTTTCCGTCGGGAGTTTCTGGTCGATCGGATATTTGCCCGACAAGATGGCTTCCTTGAGGGCGTCTTTTACTTTTTGGTATTTACTTTCCATAATATTCTCCAACTCGTGCCGTTAGCCGGTACCGTTTAAATTTGGCCAGTTTCTAATGGTTCAGGCCCTGTCTGTTCTCAATTCCAGCATATCAAACTTTCCACTTTTTTCCAATTGGGAGTGCCTGTTTTCACTGGGTTTCATAAATTTAATTGTCATCATTCGGTTCAACCTAAAAAGTCGACCGTAACCTGAGGTAATTCTGACGGTTTCGGACGACTTATCGGACCTATTCAGCTGCTGAGTCACGTAAGGGTTCCCCGTCGGCGTCCAAGCGCTTGATGATCCGAGCGGGATTGCCCGCAATGACCAGGTTATCGCCAAACGACTTAGTCACCACGGAGCCGCCCCCGACCATCACGTTGTTGCCCAACGTCACGCCGGGTAAGATCACGGCGTCCCCGCCCAACCAACAGTTGTTCCCAATCTTGACCGGGGCCCCGTTGCCTAACCAGGACGTGCGATCTTTGAGATTAAAGGGATGGCCGGCCGCATAGATCTGCACCCGGGGCGCCAGTAAGGCGTTGTCCCCGATGGTGATCTCGCAGGTATCCAACAGAATGCAGTCGAAGTTGGCGAAGAAGTTGTCCCCCACGTGAATGTTGTATCCGTAGTCGCACACGAAACGGGACCGGACTTCCGGATGTTGTCCGGTTGACCCGAATAACTCCCGAATCAATTTTTCATGGGCCGCTTTATCCCGAAACGGGATGGTATCCATCCGTTCGTAAAGGTCGCGGGCATGTTCACGTTCGGCGACCAATTGCGGATCGTTCACGTCGTACAACTCACTTGCCATCATCTTTTCAAATTCCGTTTTTGCCATGCCCAACATCCCATTCTTAAATTTATTGGTGTCAATACAGGCATTTTAGCAGACAATGAAATCGATTTCAATGATATTTATCCGTATCAATTGCGGATGGCTTAAATTTGTCGAAAAGGTTAAGCGTCGGCCTGATCCGCCCGAATGGCGGCCATAAAGGCCTCGCCGTACTTCGCCAGCTTACTAGCGCCAACGCCCCGGACACTCAAAAAACTGGCATCATCTTGCGGCTGAACGGCACACATATCGTGAAGAGTCCGGTCAGAAAAGATCATAAACGGCGGCACGTGCTGTTCTTCGGCTAGGTCCTTGCGCAGGGCCCGTAACCGCCCAAAGAGGGCATCGTCTTCCGGCGCCAACCGTTGCGCCTGGCGCGCCATCTTGCGGTAAACCGGGGTTTCCCCCTTAAGGACACCCGCACCGGCCGCGGTCACCTGTAACGTGGGATACTGCCCGCCAACGCTCTGCAGGTAACCGGCGGCCGTTAAGAAATCAATCAATTCGCCGACACTCTTCTGCCGCTGATTGCGCATGATGCCGTAGGTCGGTAATTGGTCGAGCTGTTGGTCCAGGACCCGTTTATTCTTCGCTCCGGTCAGAACCTGGGCCACGATCCCCTTCCCGTAACGCGACCGTAACCGGACCACACAAGATAGTACTTTCTGCGCGGCCGTGGTCACGTCCTGGGCTTCCCGGTCATCCTGACAGTTACTGCACCGTCCACATGGCTGGGACGTTTCGCCAAAGTACGCCAGGATGAACTGTTGCAAACAGCCCTGCGTGTTGGCGTACTGGCTCATCACCTGTAGTTTCCGATAAGCCCGCTGCTTATGGGTCTCATCCATTTCCGATTGGTCGATAAAAAAGTGTTGAATTTGTAAGTCTTGCGACCGGTACAACAGGATGGCTTCGCTGGGGAGCCCATCCCGACCGGCCCGCCCCGCTTCTTGGTAGTACGCTTCCAGCGTCCCGGGAACTTGCGCGTGAATCACGAAGCGCACGTTACTCTTATCGATGCCCATCCCAAAGGCGTTGGTCGCCACCATCACCTGGACCCGGTCATACAAAAAGTCCTCTTGATTCTGCCGGCGGACCTCATCGGGCAGCCCGGCATGATACATCGCCACGGCCACCTTATGATTGATCAACATGTTGGTCAGTCGTTCGACCTCTTTGCGGGTACTGGCATAAATGATCCCCGCCGCATCGGCGTTGACGTGTAGGTAATCCAAAATATAGCGGTCCGTATCCTGGTCCTTCACCACGGTGAGGTTCAGGTTATCCCGTTCAAACCCCGTGTTGACCTCATTTTGCGGATCGATAGACAGCTGTTGGCAGATATCACGGGCCACCTGTTCCGTGGCGGTGGCCGTCAGTGCCAGGACCTGCGGGTGCGTAGGTAACTGTTGGATCACCGTGCTTAACGCCAAATAGCTCGGCCGAAAGTCGTGGCCCCACTGCGAGATACAGTGCGCCTCATCGACGGCTAACAGGTCAACAGGCAGCTGTCCCAGGGCCTGCAAAAACGCCGCCGACTCCAAGCGTTCGGGCGCGACGTAGAGTAATTTATATTGCCCTTGATGTAACGCCGCCAACCGGTCTTGGATCTCCGGCCAGGCTACCGTGCTGTTAATGTAGGTCGCCGGAACGCCCCCCTCGTTGAGCGCATCGACCTGGTCTTTCATCAAGGAGATTAGCGGGGAGACCACCACCGTGATGCCCGCAAATAAGAGCGCGGGAATCTGGTAACATAACGACTTACCGCCCCCGGTGGGCATGATGGCCAACGTGTTGTCCCCCGTGAGGACGTGTTCCAAGACCGCCCGTTGCCCCGGCCGAAAATCATCGTATCCAAACGTCGTTTTTAAGACCCCTTGGGCCGCCGTTAAATCCATCCTGTCTAAGCGCTCCTTTTTTCGTAAGTAGTGGTTCCATTTTACCGGCAAACGCCGCTAAGAACAACTGACCAACCGCTAAACTGTTGGTCTGGCTGAAAAATGCCGCATCGGATGATTCGCCGACACAGCATTTGGCCGTTATTATAAATCGAAATGGTAGGCCGTCACAACGGGGTCCCGCGGTGTGGTTTGGTCGTGGAAAAATTCCACCTCGCAAATCGCGTCAAACGATCCGGCGATGTTCACCACGTTGGGGTACCCGCGGTTCAGTAACGCCCGGGTCACGTTATAGCTGCGTTTCCCCGTTGCACAGTGAAGGTACACCGGTCGGTCGTGCGGAATCTCGGCCAACCGGTCCCGAAACTGACTCATGGGGATGTTCGTGGCGCCTTTCAGGTGCCCCGCCGCGAATTCATCCGGTTCCCGCACGTCAATGATCGTCGCACCGGCGGCGACTAACTGGCGGACCTGCCGGACGTCGACTTGCCGGTACTCCCCGTTCAGGAGATTCGTAGCGACCAGACCGGCCATCACGACCGCAGATTTAACGGGACTGACGGTCGGCTGGTAGACCAACTCGAGGTCGGCTAAGTCCTCGACGGTCGCGTGGTGTTGAATCAAGGCGGCGACCACGTTGATTTGGCGGTCCACGTCGCTTTTCCCCACGGCTTGGGCGCCCAAGATTTCTCCGGTCGTCGGGGCAAACAGCACCTTAAAGTAGAGGTGATGTGCCTGGGGCATCAAGGGAACCTTATCGCTAGGGATGACCAACGCGCTACGATACGCCAGATGAGCGGCGGTCGCATCCCGTTCGGTCAGCCCAGTAGCCGCGACTCGAAGATCAAAGACGGGCAACCCTTGAGAGCCAATCACGCCGCGCCGGCGAATCAGTCGCCCATAGAGGTGGTCAGCCGCACGGCGGGCCTCCATCTGGGCGGGTAAGGCCAGGCTCAGCCGTTGGGGCTGCCGGGTCAAGGCATTGGTGACCTCGATGGCATCCCCGACCGCATAGATGTGGGGCTGGTTGGTCTGGTAGTGTTGATCGACCTGAATCGCCCCGGTCGTGCCCAAGCGAATCCCCGCGGCTTGAGCCAAGGTGGTGTTCGGCTGAACGCCTAGGGCTAAGAAAACGGCTTGGGCGGCCACTTGGGTCCCATCGCTCAGTTCAACCGTTTTGGGCGTAATTCGTTGGGCCGTCGCCCCTAAACGCAGGTCCACGTGTTGATCATATAACTGTTTGTGTACCAATTGCGCCAGATCGCTGTCTAACGTGGTGGCAAGCACCTGAGCTTGTTGTTCGATAATGGTGACCCGGTAACCAGCCTTCGTTAAATTTTCGGTGGCCTCCACGCCAATGGCGCCGCCCCCAATGACGGCAACGTCGGTCACGCGATAGGCTTGCAAATAGTCATCAAACGTCGTGACGTCGGCCACATTCCGCAAGGTAAAGACTTGAGGGGCATCACTCCCCGCTAACGCACTGGGGCGAATGGGAATCGCGCCGGTAGCCAGGAACAACTCATCGTAGGTATCCGTACTCAATTCTTGAGTCAGTTGGTTGGTGACCTGAACGGTTCGGTGTGCCGGATCAATGGCCGTCACCGCGTGATTGACCACCACGTCCACGTGATATTGCGCCTTAAACTGCGCTGGCGTCATTAGGACGAGTTCAGACGCTGGCGATACCGTTCGGGACAAGTAATAGGGCAAGGCGCAACTGGAGATTGACACGTGAGCGTCTCGTTCATAGATGGTAATCTGGGCCATTTCATCTAATCGGCGAATCCGGGCAGCCACGGCAGTCCCGCCGGCTACACCACCAACAATCACAATTTTCTTTCCCATAAGTCATCCGCTCCTTTAAGGGTTCCGTCATCGCAACTGCTTTAAGTGTACGGGCTTGGTGGTGACGGTGCAAGCAAGCCCTCCTACTAATAATTCCCGATTGTCCGCCACTTTAGTCACTTTTCTCGTCGTAAACGAGTCAGTCGTTTTCAAGCGCGACTAATGCTATAATACAGGTTAACTTAACAAAGGAGTGTCGCATGTTATGACTAAGCGAATTAAAGGTTCTTGTACCACGATTTTAGTGGGAAAGAAGGCTTCTATCGACGGCTCAACCATCATTTCTCGAAATGACGATGGTCACGAAGCCCTCGATCCGGAACGGTTTGTGGTGGTTAACCCCGCCGACCAACCGCGGCATTATCAATCCGTCATCAGTAAGGTTCAGGTAGACTTACCCGATAATCCTTTACGGTATACCTCCATCCCGAACTCCATTTTAACCAACGGTATTTGGCCCGCTGCCGGCATCAACAGTGAAAACATTGCGATGTCCGCCACGGAAACGATTACCACCAACTCTCGCGTCATGGGCATCGACCCTTACGTGGACGGCGGGATTGGTGAAGAAGACCTAGTCACCTTAGTTCTGCCCTACATTCACAGTGCTAAGGAAGGGGTCGAACGTCTGGGCGCCCTCTTAGCGCAATATGGGACCTACGAACCTAACGGCATCGCCTTTTCCGATCAGGACGAAATTTGGTGGTTAGAAACCATCGGGGGCCATCACTGGGCCGCTAAGCGGATTCCGGATGACGCCTACGTGGTCGCCCCTAACCGGATGAACATCGACGACTTCGACTTTGATGCCGACGATACGCTGGCTTCCGCCGACCTCCAGGACATGATTGAAAAATACAATCTGAACCCGGACTTCGACCAAGTCAACCTGCGCCACATCTTTGGGAGTGCCACCATCAAGGACACGGTCTACAACAACCCGCGGGCCTGGTTCGGTCAAAAGTACTTTACGCCAGACGTTGAGCAAGACCCAATGGGCCAAGACCTGCCGTTCATCTGCCACGCCAACCGGAAGATTTCAATTGAAGACGTGAAGTTCGTTTTGAGTTCTCACTTCGAAAACACCAAGTACGACCCTTACGGCAGTGGCTCCGAAGCCGACAAGACCCTTTTCCGGCCAATCGGCATCAACCGGAATCACGACGTGCACATCTTACAAATCCGTAACAACGTGCCCGCTGCCGTTGCCGGGATTCACTGGTTAGCCTTCGGTGCTAACACCTTCAACACGGTAGTACCGTTCTACGCTAACGTTAACGATACGCCAGCTAGCTACAAGAACGCCGACGGTAACTTCAACCTGAACGATATGTACTGGTTAAGCTGCACCACGGCCCTGTTGGGTGATACTGACTACGACCTGTACGTTGACTTCCGGAACACCTTCGCACTGGAAGCGATGGGCGCTTACCGGAAGATTCAAAACGATACGGATGCCGCGATTGCTGATCAAAGTGATCCCGAAGCTTACCTGGCCAAGGCTAACGATGCCTTAGCCGCCGAATCACTAAAGCGTCAGACCAAGCTCTTAGGTGACATGGTCATCATGGGCTCCGAACACATGAAGTTACGGTACAACTTAAACGACTAAACTTGCTTTAGAAACTGGGATGCCTGACGGTGTCCCAGTTTTTTTGTCTTTTCCAGCTTATCACCGTAAAAAGGCCGGTCTATTTGGTCAGGTACAGCCGTTTCAACTGGGCCTGCTTGGCTGGTGTCAGCCCCAACTTTTTTAAGAAGTTGGTCATCGACCCATACTTCTGGTCAATTCGTTGGGTCGCCGCCGTTAAATCACCTTTGGTCACCGCGTTGATTCGTTGTAAGTGGGTCTTCGCACGCTTGCCCGGCGTCCGCTGATTCAAAAAGACTATGTGCGGATCACGGGCAAGGTTGGTATTGGCATAGAGATACTCGCGTAAGATGGTCTGCTTGCTGACACCTAACGCTGATAAGACCAGCATGGCGCCGATGCCCGTGCGATCCTTTCCGTAGGTGCAGTGAAACAGGGTCGCACCCGACTTTTGGCGTAAAAGTTGGTTAAAGAACGCCCGGTACCCCCGCAAAGCGATCGGATCACTGACCAGGCCCTGGTAGAACTGCTTCGTGGTCCGTTGGCCGTAGTTGTTGGCGACCACACTATCTTGGTGGTAAGTCGCATGAGCGACTCGTGGGTCCGGCGTCTGTTGAATCTCCCGACTCGACCGAAAGTCCACAATGGACCGCAAATGGTAGGTCACCCGCAACGTCCGCAAATCCTGCGTCGTGTAATCCGCTAGCTTACTGGAACGAATCAGCCGGTGGGCCCGCACCGTTTGCCCGTCCTTGGTCCGAATTCCCCCTAAATCCTGCACGTTGGTTGGTCCTTGCAAAGTAATGTGCGTGCCCACGACCGACTTGATGGGCTTGGTGGTTCCCGCCTGGGCCGCACAACCACTGAGCCCGCTAAATAGCAGGACGCTCAAGCCAATCACCACACCAATTCGCTGACTAATCGTTCTCATGCTCAACTCACCCTTCTCAATCTCTGAATATCCTCACGTTACCATAGATTAGTCCGGGCGGAGCGTTTCGCGCTTAGTTCCGGTCTGTTGGGTCTGCCACTGACGAAAGGCCGTCACGTAATAAGCCTCAAAGGGCCGCCCGTTGGCCTGGTAGAAGGCCTGATTGACCAACATGATGTACCCGATCAACGCGTGCCGATTATCAAGTGGTAACGCCTTACGGGGCGCCGCGGTCAAACACTGAATCTGGGTCGGCCGCGCTAACTTATAGTCAACCGTACGCTGCGTCACATACCCTTTCCGATAACTGGCGACCCGCGCCGCAAACTGCACCTCATCCCCCGCGGAGAGCGTACCCAGCCTTAAAAAGCCAAGCGTATAGTTGAACCACAAATGATCAGTAACCAGCTGGTCCGTGGCGGTGTAAATATCCCGTAGTAACAGCGTGGGGGCGTAATGTTGCCCGTAACTTTTGAATCCCGGTCGCACAAAGGTCCCCCGAAACACGTGACGTTCCCCACTCCCCAACTTAACTAACATCTGGCGCATCTCACCCACTCCTATCGTTCTTAGATTACGTTTAGGATAGCATGGCGACCGTACGTTCCCCTAGCCGAACGTCTTACAAATTCAGTAATGCCGCGCACCCCCTACCGGCACTTGCTCTGGGACTCGTCTATTTTATTTCTAATAAATTTACGTTATAAACGCTTAAATATAGAATATTTTGTTATTATTGACTAGAAGTTCCTGATTGAAGAGAATTTCTATGTTGGAAACGATTAGTCAACTCGTTCACGAAAAGCGTAAAAGCCTTGGTCTGACCATTGAGCAACTCGCCCAACGGTCCGGCGTTTCGGTCAGTCTGATTTCACGAATTGAACGGGGAGACCTCAAAAACATCAGCATCAACAAACTGAATGACCTAGCCCAATCCTTGGAACTTCGGTTGGGAGATTTCTTTGTTGATGACCGGTTATCTGGGGTGAAGACTTTAGCCCTGGTCAAGTACCTGGAATCGTTACCCCAACGCCGACGAGAAACCGTGGCAGGAGCCGTTTTAAAGCTCGTCAAACATTAGCTCCAATCAAAAACACCCCGACGAAGATCTCGTCGGGGTGTTTGTTTATCATGGATTAAGCTTGGCTAGCTTGGGCCACAGCGGCGTTAACAGCCGCCTTTTCATCTTCAATCAGGCTGACCCGACTGCCGATGACCTTAGTGTCCATCTTGATTTCACGCGTCAAACCAGGCGTGTTGATCTTCGGTTCAAAGAAGGCCTTGAACTCAGCAAAGCGTTCCGGTGTATGGAATACGCCAGCCGTCACGGTGATGTACGTGGTGAATTCCATGTCACCACCCACCGTGTCTTCCAACCATTGCCAATCGTTGCGTAACCAATCCCAGGCCGCTTGTTGGGCCGCGTTGTTGGCTAACGTCCCCCGGTACCAAGCCCGTAAGTCTTGTGGCTTGACCGTATCGGCATCTTCAAAGACGCCAATCAGCTTGGTGATCAGCGCGGCATCGGTCGTGGTCGTGACCGCCGCGGCGAGGTCGGCCTTGTAACTCGGGTCCGTTGACGTCCGGTATTCGGCTAACAGGTGGTCGAACAACTCGGCGGTTCCAAAGTGCTTGACCTCATTAGCCAAGACTAAGACCCGCACGTCCGCCGACAACGCACCTAAGTGGTCGGCGTTGGCCGTAAACAAGGCGTGAGCGTCCTGAATGGCTTGGGCGTTTTGCGCATAAAGCGCGGCGTTCAAGACGTACGGCCGGGTCAATTGGTCGTCGTTGGTGTCCGTCGCTTGCGGGGTCCACCCCAACCGGGCGACCTGTTGGGCACTCAACCGATCGAAGAGGCCTTGGAGCGCCTTTTCCTCGGCAGAATCCGGTGTCACGAACTTCTTCAAGTTGTTGGCAATCCGGTAGAGCGCGGCGTTGACCACCGTTGCCGGATTGTCCGCGAACCGGGTCAATAACGGTACCACAGCGGCGTAGGAAATCTGACGACCGTCGGCTAACAACCGCAGATCCTGTAAGACCTGTAACTGCGAAATGGCATCTAGGTCGGCCACGTGGTCTAAAATATCGTTGAGTAACGTGTCATCGTACTTCACGATAAAGTGCGAGTTGTTGCCCACGTTGACCCGGAACGGTTCACCAGCGGCTTGCCGGAGGTCGGCATAGTTGCCTAACGTCACGGTCTGGTCCTCGAAGATCGCCGGAGCGGCCGCGTAGTTACTGTTCAACGGAATCTTCCATTGACGGCCCTGATCCTGTCCTTCACCCACAAAGAACTGGGTTTGCTTCAAGGTCAGGTTACCGTTTTCCACGGCGGCCGTGACTACTGGGTAACCCGGTTGTTCCAGCCAGGTATTCATGATGCTCCCCACGTCCATTCCGGAAGCTTCACCTAGAGCAGCCCAAAGATCGGCCCCCTTGGCGTTGTTGTACTGGTGAGCTTCAAAGTACGCTTTCAAGCCCCGCCGTAACGCGTCGTCACCGACTAACGCTCTGGCCATAACTAACATCCGCGCACCCTTGGCGTAAACGATGGCGCTGTCAAACAACGCGTCGATTTCGGCGGGATCTTCCACCTGAACGTGAACGGATTGGACCCCGTCCGTGGCGTCACGTTGTAAGGCCATTGGCGCGTCGGACGTCTGGAAGGTTTCCCAGATGTGCCAGTCGGGTTCAAGTGCATCGATGGCCACGTATTCCATCATGTTGGCGAAACTTTCGTTCAACCACAGATCGTCCCACCACTTCATGGTGACCAGATCACCGAACCATTGATGGGCCAGTTCGTGGGCAATCACGGTGGCGACCCGTTGCTTCATGTCTAAGGCCGTGTTAGCGGGATCAAGTAACAAGTAGGCTTCCCGGTACGTGACCAGGCCCCAGTTTTCCATGGCACCCGCGGAAAAGTCTGGTAAGGCTAATTGCCAGGAATGCGGTAGTGGGTATGGTGTCTGATAAAAGTCTTCGTAAAATTCGATGGAACGCTTGGCAATGTCTAACGCGAAATCAAGTTCGTTGGCTTGGTGTGCCTTGGTGGCAAACACGCCGACTTCCACGCCGCTCTTGGTCTTCGTGACCTTCTTCTGGAGATCCCCAAAGGCAAAGGCAATCAGGTACGACGACATCTTCTTGGTAGTGTCGAAGTAGTGCACGCCGTTTTCGGTCTTAACTTCGGGCATGTTACTCAGAATCGTTTCGCCCGGTTGTTCGTCAAACTTGATGGCCAGGTCAAACGTGGCCTTGGCTTCGGGTTCGTCGACACACGGGAAGGCTTGACGCGCCGCCGTGGTTTCGAACTGGGTCCCGATAATCTGCTTCTTTTCACCATTCAGTTCATAGTAGGACGGGTAGATGCCCATCATGCTGTCGGTCAACGGTGCGGTGTAGGTAATCGCCACCGTGGTTCCCCCGGTCTTCCCTAAATCGATGTGCAGCCCTTCGGCGGCCTCGTCTAAGGTAAATGGTACGGCGGTCCCATCGGCCGTCACGGACGAAATTGTCATGTATTTCTCATGAACGGAAATCGTGGATTCCTTGGCATCCCCGGTAATCGTGGATGTCCCACTAATCTGCTTAGTGGCCCGGTTAATGTCGATGTAGACATTGTAGTGCGTTGGTTGGAACGTCTGATAAAAGTGTTTCGATTCAGTCATGAATTCCCCTCCAAGTTAAAAAGCTATTAGAATAAATCCATTATACGCTATTCAAGAAATCGATGCCGCTATTCTGTAGCGCTTTTCTCAGTCAATTCTCATTTTATGTAGAAGCCAAAATCACCGGTGCTCAACCGGTGAGTCACCACTAGCTACAAAAAAGCCTGAGGCCGTAGCCCCAGACTTTAGTTGCAACTATTGATTGACGTAAGCTTTCGCTAAGGCCAACTTATCTTGATGATCAATACTCTTATAGCGGTTCTTGGCGTACATCACGCTCTTCTTATCCTTGGAATGGCTTAACCCCAAAGCGTGGCCGATTTCATGTGTCGCCACGTTAGCGCGTTGCGTCTTGGTGTAGTTATAAGCCGTCAGGAGTTCTCGGTTTAACGTGGATTCCGCCGTCACGATTTCGCTTAACGACGTGTCGTGATGATAAAACGAATAGTGGGTGTACCCCGTAAAGAGCTTACCCCCGCTGACGTTTAGAGACGGCGCTGAATCTAACGCAATATCAGCTTTATGGCCGGCTTTCGCTAATTTTAAATGAACAATCTTGGTCTTGTTCCACCGCTTAATGGCCGTCTTCCAACTGGCCCGGCAGCACTTGGAATGCCCTTCGTAACTATATGTAATCGTTCGCGAATCCCAGTGACCCCAAGAAGGGGTTTTGTAAGTCTTGGCTTGGGCGGTCAACAGACCACTCAGTCCAATCATTAAAGTGGCAATCATTAAAATGGTTTTCAAAATCCGGTTAACTCTTTGGGGAAAAATAATACTAAGCACTCACTTTCTTTACTGTCGCTGGGTTCCGTTCTGTGTTGCTTAGTATGCGACATGAAATTAGATTACCCTCTAACCACTTTGCCCAATCTGGACAGTTTTTTAGCAACACTTTTGCCAATGTGGATAGAAAATTGTTAGCTAACCGCTTACAGTTAACCGCCAACCCCTTAACCCTTCTACCTCTTGTCCTAATTGTTACTCGCCATCCATTTTTTGAATATAGTTTATAGATTAGACTTCTTTTCGCGAGAAAAAATAAAGCCCCAGCGCCATAAATAATCCGATATAGCCCAGATTGCCCCACAGCATTTGGGTATTGGTCAGATGGGTGAGTTTCGTGAGAAACGGCATGGTGACCTGGACTGCGTAGTTCATCAGGTTAATCGGGTTCCACTTGAGAGGCTCCCACTTATCGATCAATTGGAACATCAACCGACTAATCACGCCCAGAGCGAAGTACCCCACAACGCCACAAAGTGTGGCAACCAGTCCCTTCTTGAACATCGCGGCGACCAAAAAGACGACGCTCAACACGAGCCACAGCGTCACAAAGTTAGCCGCCTGGGCCGTGAGCCAATACCGCCACAGAAGCTGGTGACTCCCTGGCATTGTTGCGGTCAACGCAAACTGATAATTGGGCCAGATCAACCGATTAACCAGGGTCAATCCGGTCGCTAGACCATACAAAACTACTGAATGCGTGAACATCGTCAGCCATTTGCTCACAAGCACCGCGGGACGTGAATAGGCTTGGGTGACCACGTTTTTCAGGGTATCAAATTCAAATTCACTTGAAATACTTCCCGCACTAGCCGCAATCATCATGAACACAATGAAGGCAGGACTGGCAAAGTCAGCGACCCAGAACTGCTTGGCCACTATATGGGTCTGATAGGCCACGCCTAACCAGGCAAAACCTAAGTTCTGTAGAACCAAGAAAGCTAGTCCCAGCCAGGTTCCCCGGCGTTTCCACAGTTTAAACATTTCTTGTCGGTACAATTCTCTCATCGTTCCCCTACTCCCTCAGCATGTCCAAGATAGACTGTTCAAAATCGCCGTCCTCATGTTGCACATCTTCGATGGATACCCCATTGCTGGTCAACGTTTTTAGCACTGCCGCCACGGTATCCGCCGCTCGTAGCTGAACCCGAATGGGGGCGTGAGCCGTAACTAGGTACCCGTTTTCCGCCAAAATCCCCGCCGCTCGTAAATCCTGATCGGTCGTGAGAACCAAGAAATGCTGGTTTCGCGCCAGTAGTTCTTGCATGGTCGTCTGGTGAACGACCCGCCCGTGATCAATCACAATTAAATCTTCTGCCAATTTCTGAAGTTCTCCTAAAATATGACTGGAAATCAAGAATGTCGTGCCCTGGGCCTGCTTCTTTTTGATCAGTTCCCGCAAATCCTTCGTTGCTTGGGGGTCCAGCCCGTTCATGGGTTCATCCAAGATCACCAGCCGTGGCTGATTCACTAACGCCAGTGCAATCCCCATCTTTTGGCGCATCCCTAGTGAATATCCCTTGACCCGCCGATCAATATAGGGCGCCAAGTGGAGGTCTCGAATCACCGTTTGAATGCGTTGGACCTTGTCGGCGGTCGGTCGCGCAAAAAGTTTTAGGTGGTCCCGCCCACTGAGAAACGGGTAAATTCCGGGATACTCAATTAACGCCCCCACGTCAGCCAACGCTGCGTGGTGGTTAAACGTGCTGGCTTGGCCGTTGATGGTAATGTCTCCCTGACTTTTGATCAAACTCAAGATGGCCTTCATAATGGTGGTCTTGCCCGCTCCATTTGCCCCAATCAATCCCACAATACGCCCCGCTTGGCAGTCAAAGCTCACGTGATGTAAGGCCTGTTTGCGGCCAAAGGACTTGCTCAATCGCCGGACCGATAAAACTGTCTCTTCCATGTCATTCCTCCTCGTGTACGTTGAGTATAGCAAAGATTGATTCTAGATGTTAAAAGAACGTCTTATTAATTATTTAGTATAAAAATATGTCTAAAACGACAAATCTCTTAATAGAAAGCACAAAAAAAGAGTTTGGGACATAAGTCCCTAAATTCCAGTAGTTAAAAATTGGTCC
>NZ_AZDW01000033.1 GCF_001434115.1 Levilactobacillus zymae DSM 19395 | reverse complement strand
TTTTTGAAAAACATGAAAACTGACGACTTTTTTGGAAGGTATGAATAATTCAGGATAATGGCTGAACGTAGTTATGATTTTCTGATGCCCAGTGTCAACTTTTTTGGCCCTGGTGTAATTACTAAAATTGGTGAACGTGCAAAAATGTTGGGGATGAAGAAGCCCGTGATCGTCACGGACAAATTCCTCGAAGGGTTAAAGGGTGGCGCCGTTCAACAGACCTTAGCGTCATTGAAGGCCGCCGGGGTTGATTACGTGGTTTACAACAACGTTGAACCCAACCCGAAGATTCGCAACATCAAAGAAGTTAAGAAGCTCTACCAAGACTCCGGTGCCGACTCCATCATCACGGTTGGTGGTGGGTCCGCCCACGATACTGGTAAGGGTGCCGGCATTATCTTGACCAACGGTGATGACATCACCAAGTTGGCCGGCATCGAAACGCTCGACAAGGCCTTACCACCATTGATCGCCGTAAACACGACTGCCGGGACCGGTTCCGAACTGACCCGTCACGCTGTCATCACCAACGAAGAAACCCACTTAAAGTTCGTGGTCGTTTCATGGCGGAACATTCCGTTGGTCTCCTTCAACGACCCATCGTTGATGCTGGACGTGCCAAAGGGCTTAACGGCCGCGACCGGGATGGACGCTTTCGTGCAATCTATCGAACCTTACGTGTCCGTGGACCACAACCCAATCACCGACTCCCAATGTGTGGAAGCCATCAAGTTGATTGAAACGTCCTTACGTGAAGCCGTTGCGAACGGCCACAACCTGGAAGCCCGGACCAAGATGGTCGAAGCCGAAATGTTAGCCGGAATGGCCTTCAACAACGCCAACTTGGGTTACGTCCACGCCATGGCGCACCAATTAGGTGGTCAATACGACGCGCCTCACGGTGTCTGCTGTGCGCTGTTACTCCCATACGTGGAAGAATACAACATCATCGCCTGCCCAGAACGGTTCGCTGAATTAGCCAAGATCATGGGTGAAAATACCGACGGCTTATCCACGCGTGACGCTGCCGAATTAGCCATCAAGGCCATGAAGCAGATGAGCCAAGACGTTGGTATTCCAAAGTCCATCAAGGAAATCGGTGCTAAGCCAGAAGACTTCGAACTGATGGCTGAAAACGCCTTGAAGGACGGCAACGCCTTCTCCAACCCTCGTAAGGGAACCAAGGAAGACATCATCAAGATCTTCCAAGCTGCTTACGACGCTGAATAATTTTAAAGATTGATTGATATTCCATGAAACTGTCGGGCAACCGGCAGTTTTTTGTTTATACTGATGGTGATTAAGGAGCTGATCAAATGTCTCAAAAATACCTCACCTTTGACTGTTACGGTACCCTGTTAAACGAAGAAGCCACTTACGCCGCCATCGAAACGGCCGCCACTAAGATTGGCGTGGCCCCTAAGCTGGCTCGCCAGCGTTTCATCGCCTACCAGGACGACCGCAACAACATGCACCCCTACCTGGATTACGCGCTTCTGACCCGCAACAACCTAATTCACCTGGATTATCAATTCGGCCTGGAACATCAATTTGAACGCTACTACGTCGACGTTCTGATTGCTCACCGTAGCCTGATGCCGTTTCCCGAGGTGATTGCAACGCTCAAGACCCTCCAACAGCGCGGTTACCACCTGATCATGATGTCCAATTCGTCGTGGGACATCATTGCCGCTAACGCCGCGGCGTTGACCGTGCCGTTTGACGTCTGGACCGCCGAGGACGTCCACGCCTATAAGCCGGACCTGCACTTCTTTCGAACCATCGCGCAGGAATACGGCCTGACCGCCACGAATCATTGGCACATCGCCCAGGGCTACGCCAGTGACATCGTGCCCGCCGACCAACTAGGCTGGCCGTCCATCTGGGTCAACCGCGACCAGGCGACCCCCACCACCGCCGTTCGCCCCACCCAGATGGTGACCACCCTCGATCAGGTCTTGCCCCTGCTGCCCTAAATTGACCTGGTTTTCCCTAGACCAATCCGCCGTGGTATAGACCAATTCCACTAGATTTTAAGTAAATTTTTTTCTAGACCCGAAGATTAACGGCGAATCCCCGTCAAATCTAGGTTATTTGCGGGTTCCGGGGCCCCCATAAATCATTAAAAATTAGCCATAACTCTAATTAATTTCAAATTTCCCGTTTACTTTTTATTTTTTAGTGCTATTGTTATTGGCAACAAGATAAAAGCGAAAAGAAAGCAGAGTAAGCCTCTTCATCCTGACAGTGAATTGGGACTAGTGAAAACCCAACCCAGACCTTGAGCTAGCTGAATAACCCTTTCTTAGGTTTCTGGCTGAAATCCCGAGCGGAGAGTAGGTTTAGACGTTGACCGGTACGTTACCAGCGGTGGAGCATGGTTGTGCTCTTATTTGAGGTGGCCTATTTGAGATAGGCAATCTGGGTGGTACCGCGAAAAGTCTTTCGTCCCTGTATTAGGGACGGGAGACTTTTTTATTTTGTGATAAAGTCGATTTTAAAATTTAAGGAGTGTGCGCTTATGGACTTAATTATTCCCAAGGACTACGATCCAAAATTAGACGTGATTGAAACGCAAAAGGCAATTCGCTACATCCGCGAAACCTTCCAAGATGAATTTGGGAAGGAACTGAATTTAACGCGGTTATCCGCCCCCATGTTTGTCGAAAAGGGCACCGGGTTGAACGATAACTTGAACGGGGTCGAAAAGCCGGTTTCCTTCACCATGCAGGACATGCCGGGCAAGACCATCGAAATCGTCCACTCCTTAGCCAAGTGGAAGCGGCTGGCCTTGAAGCGGTACGGCTTTAAGATGCACACCGGCCTGTACACCAACATGAACGCCATTCGGAAGGACGAAAACCTGGACAACATCCACTCGATTTACGTCGACCAATGGGACTGGGAAAAGATCATCGCCAAGGAAGAACGGACCACGGCGACCCTCGAAGCCACGGTGCGGACCATCTTCAAGGTCATCAAGCACATGGAACACGAGGTCTGGTACAAGTTCCCCGAAGCCGTTCACCACTTACCCGACGATATTCACTTCGTCACGACCCAGGAACTCGAAGACGAATTTCCGACCTTAACGCCGAAGGAACGCGAAGACGCCATCACCAAGCGTTACGGCGCCGTCTTCCTCATGCAGATCGGTGGCAAGCTCAAGAGTGGTAAACGTCACGACGGCCGGGCCCCCGACTACGATGACTGGCAATTAAACGGCGACATCCTCTTCTGGTACGAACCCTTACAACACGCCCTTGAAATCTCCAGCATGGGGATCCGGGTCAGCGAAGAATCGATGCGCGCCCAATTGAAGGACGCCGACGCCGAAGACCGGGCTTCTCTACCGTTCCACAAGATGTTGTTGAACGGCGAACTCCCCTACACCATCGGGGGCGGGATCGGCCAATCGCGGCTGTGCATGCTCCTATTGGGTAAGGCCCACGTCGGCGAAGTCCAAGCCAGTGTTTGGCCCCAAGACATGATCGACACCTGCTACGCCCACAAGATTCAAATTCTCTAAACAATACGTCATGTAATCATTTAAAAGAACGCCCAACTCGATTCGGAGTTGGGCGTTCTTTGGGTCTAGACATTAGGGATTGAGCTGTTGGGCGCGATGCGTTTGGACCCGAACCACGTGCTGGTAAGCGGGGCGCACGGCCGTGGGTTCGGTCTCCGTAACGCTGGCCGTGACCGCCGCCGTATAGGCCGCTTCCGTCGCCGCTAGTGGCGATTTAGTGGTGATCCGGGCACTAGCCGTGGCAGACGTGGTGACGCCGCCTAATCCCAGTAAAATCAGGGTCACGAGGCCCAGTTGTCGTGTCAATTTTGTCATGGTGCGAGCTTCCTCTCTTTTTGCCAATAAGGGTCAACTTTAGCAGAAAATCACGTGGCCGCCATTGGCGATTTCAGCCAAAAAAAGAAACGATCGTTGGCCACTGTGTCGGTGGCGCGGCAATCGTTTCCGTCATTGTTCCTAGTTTAGTTATCGTGCCGCAGATCCATTTCAATCTGTTCCAGCGACTTGCCCCGGGTTTCGGGAACCAAGAAGTGCACGAAAAACAGCGATAAGACCGCGAACACGGCGAAGATGGCAAACGGGCCACCAACGTTGTTGTGAAAGGCATCCAGCAGGACCAAGAAGAACTGGGAAACCAAGAAGTTTCCGATCCAGTTGGCCGCCGAGCCGATGGACGAGCCGATTCCCCGCACGCTCAACGGGAAGATTTCCCCGATCAGGACCCAAGCAATCGGCCCCCAAGAAATGGCGAATCCGAAGATGTAAATCCCAATCAGAATCATGGTCGGGATGGCCGTTGCGTGAATGCTCATGGTAAAGTTCATCACGGCCAGAATGCCTAACGACACGGCCATGACCACGGAACCAAAGGTCAGCAGCTTCTTGCGGTCGAATTTATCCATGATGGCCGTTGCCAGGATGGTGACCACGAAGTTCACGATCCCAATCCCCACGGAGATCCAGATGGCACTGCTTTCAGCGAACCCGAAGCCTTTAATGAAGACTTGCGGCAAGAAATGAACTACTCGGCCGTGAACGACTGAGATTCTGGGAACATTGAGGAGTGTTTAGGCTGTTATGTCGGTATTCCGAGTACCTAACTCACAGAACTCAACTCTCTTACCAAGGCTAGTCCCTAGCCCCATGGTTCTTATTAGACCGTTTTTAGTCCTCTATGTAGGATATTAATAGCCGCATTGATATCACGATCATGATGCGTCCCACAGTGGGGACAAGTCCATTCGCGAATCTCAAGCGGTTTCTGACCACTTTGAAACCCACAGCTAGCACATTGTTGACTGGTATAGTTAGGACTCACCACAATGAGTTGTTTTCCATACCACTGGCACTTGTAAGCTAGCATGGTTCGAAACTGGTACCAACTGGCATTGGCAATTGACTTGGCCAGGTGATGATTGTGCATCAGATTCTTGACTTTTAAATCTTCAATCACGATCACGTCGTAGGCTTTGACTAACTGGGTCGTCAGTTTGCTCAAGTAGTCTTTACGCCGATTAGCGAGTTTGCGCTGGTAGCGCGCCTTGATTTGTCTAGCTCGCTGCCAGTTTTTATAGTCATTGAGTTCCAACTTAATCAGGTGAACTTTATCATGGTTCCACTGAATCACGTTGACCTTGGCTTGATGTTTACGACGGTCAAACTTTCGTTGCCACGTAATTCCTTGCTTTTCTTCCCAGAATGCTTGGAATTTGGGATATTTCTGGCCGTCAGAAGTAATCGCCAGGTCAGCTACGCCCAAGTCAATGCCCACTTGAACACCGGTTTTAGGAAGTGGTTTAGGCTCCGGAAATTCAACTTGTAAACTCAAATAGTAACGTCCCGTAGCGTCATGGCTAACTGTATAGCGTTTAACGAGGCCGTTGATCAGCTGACCCGTTTTACTAGTCTTAATACTACCGAGTTTTGGTAATTTGACTCGACGCTTAGCCAACACTAACTGTGTGCTAGCAGGAAAGCGGCCAGTGTACGCCTGTTTAGCTGACCGACGTGATTTAAAGCGTGGTTGACCACCACGATGTTTGAACAGCATCGAAAAAGCTTGCGCTAATTGATGATTCACGACCTGTAGACTAGTTGAATCACTTAGTTTGAGAAAGGGATATTCATTTTTGAGCGTTTTGAGCAGATTATCCATACCATATTCATTGATGAAGCGACTACTCGGGTTATTTTTATACCGAGCCTTGGCCATCGCTAACATTTGATTCCAGACAAAGCGATTATTGCCAAACAATTGCCATAACTGGCCTTCTTGAGCTCGAGTCGGGTACAGACGAAGCTTGATGCCTTTCAGCATCGAATCATCACCTTTCGTGGCGCCTATCTCAGGGTTGTTCAAGTAACTGTTCCGATATTAGTATACGTCCGCTTTACTAGTAATACGGTTTACAAATATACGAAAAAGTTAAAGCAATTCATCACGTCCTTAAAAGAACGTGTCTTCTCGTCCAAATATCAATAAAGATAAATGTCGTACTTAAACGATGTTTCATGGTTAACCCACTCCCTTGTTCACGTTTTATATTTTTAATATAGTGTTTTTTTACCGTTCTCGTAAAAGCTTTCAATAAATTAATTTTATTTGCCAATTTAAAAACCCGGTTCTTCATGCTTCCATGAAAAATCGGGTTTGCGAAAACTGGTCTACTAGACCAATTTCTGAAATTAGACTAAAGTGGCCAAGACGTCCAGGACCCCTTCGGCGTTGTTGGTCCCGGTATGGTGGGTCACCTGCGCTTTCACGGCCGGGGTGGCGTTGGCCATCGCGTAACCGTACGGGGTCAGCCGCAACATACTCAGGTCATTTTCATTATCGCCAAAGGTCATGACCTCGTCGTCGGCAATCTGGTACTTGTCCTGCAACTGGCGCAACCCGGCGGCCTTGTTGACCGAGCTTTCGCTGATCAATTCGGTATTAAAGCCGGACGTCTGGCTGGCTAATTCGGCCGGCAACGCTTGCCGCAGCGTGGTCATCACCCGCAGGAAATCCACGGACGGCTGGAAGGTCACGCCGATACTGGTGATCTGGTCGTCCAGGCGTTGGGCCGTCACGGTCGGGAGGTCGGCTACCAACTTAAGGTGGTCGTAATAGCGGTGCGTTAGGTCGTAAGCGGCCTGCGAGATCCGGTCATCGACGTAGGCCGACTTGACCCCCACCACGATGTGTTCGGCGATGTCCGTGGCGGAAAATTGGTGGTTGATCACGTTTAGCGTGGCCGCCACCGCCGCAGCTGGCATGGCCGTGACAATCAGCGGCCGCCCGTTACTGTGGACCACCGCACCGTTTTGGGAAACGAAGTCCATCTGGTGTTGAAATTCTTGGAATTGCGTTTGGAGCCGCTGGTACTGCGACCCGCTGGCAGCCACCACCCGAATCCCCTTGGCCCGTAACCGGGTCAGCAGGTCCGCAAACCGCGCGTGGTTGTAAGTGTTTTGGTCGTTAAGAAACGTGCCGTCCATGTCAAACGCCACTAATTTAATCGTCATGCCGTTGCCTCCTTGTGAAATCATCAATTTAGCATACCACAAACCGGCTACCGGTTTCACGGGGGTGCCCAGAAAAAAACGGGGCTGGCGCTTGGGCCCTGCCCCGTTACTTCCTATATTAGTTTAAGCGTCCGTTTCGGTCGTCAACTGGGCTGGTTCGCCAATGACCAGGTGCCCGATCACGGCCAGGATCAAGAAGACCGCGGCCACGCCACACACGCCCAGCCAACCGGCCTGACTCCAGGCCCAAGTCGCACTCAGCGTTCCGACGGACCCGCCCAGAAAGTAGCTGAACATGAAGACGGAATTGTTGCGACTGCTAGCCTGCCGGTTCAACGACTGAACAATGGCCTGGTTGGAGACCTGACTAAACTGCGTCCCCAGGTCCAGTAAGACGATGCCCACGATCAAGCCAATCATCCAGGCGCCAAGCCCCCAGAAAATCACGAAGGCGATGCCCGAAAACAACATGCTCAACCCGATGGTCAGCCGCGGCGAGCGTTGATCGACCAGGGTCCCAATCATGGGGGCCGCTAAGACGCCCGCAATGCCTAATAGGCCCAATAGGCCGGCCACGTTACTGCCCAGATGGTACTGGGCCGCCAGGTAGAAGGCCAGCGTCGACCACAGGACGTTCGACATCCCGAACAAGCAAAAGCCGTTGATGGCCGACCCGCGTAAGGCCCGTTGGCGCAAGAAGAGCCGGGGCAACGTGCGAATCACCGGCCAGTAACGCAGGTTTTGATGGCCTCGCGCATCGTGGGGCAACCGGTAATGGACGATCAGGAGAAAGATCAGGTCGATGCCCGCCGCAATCAGGTAGATGTCCTGCCACGGCAACCAACTCCCGAGTAACCCGCTAAACGACCGCGACAGTAAGATCCCCGTCAGTAGGCCGCTCAACACGATGCCCAAGACCTTCCCCCGCTGCAACGTGGGCGCGAGGTAGCCGGCGTAGGGAATGATGATTTGCGGTGCGACCGAGGTGATTCCCACCAACGTGGTGGCTACCGCGAAGACTCCGGCGTTGGGCGCCCAGTAGGCCAACAGTAACGACCCGATCGACAGTACCATCATGACCTGGATCAGATGATACCGGTCAAAGATGTCACCCAAGGGAACGATCAATAACAATCCGAAGGCGTAGCCCAGCTGGGTGACCATCGCCAGGGCACCGACCACCGCTTTACTTAACTGAAAGTCCGTGGCAATCAAGTTTTCAATCGGTTGAATGAAGTTCAGATTGGCCACAATGACCCCCGTCACCACCGCCATCAGTAAAATGGTCCGGCGCGACAGGGTTGTTTCTCTCTTCTGCATGCAAAAAACCTCCTTCATAAAGTTTAGGCTTTTACGGCAAAAAAGAAAACCAACGAAAAGAGTGGGGCAGAAGGCGGTTAGCTGGTGAGCATTAACGTCGTAAGACGGACAATCCTGAACTTGGATTGTTTGGCTTACGGGGTTAAGCGGAGCCAGCTGCCTTTTTCCGCACGTTTCAACACCAGATATTCGGAGATAAAAAGAGCCTGAAACTTTGGCCCCAGATTCGATCCTAAAGAGGCGTTACTTGACCAGCAAGGCCTTGTAAGACCTGCGTTTGTAACGTCGTTAAGTGCGCCCGTAACGCCCGCTGGCGCTCGACGTTAAAGTACAGGCGCCCCCACAGGCGTTGTTCGGTGAGGGGCAAGATGGGAATATCGAGGTGTTGTAGCCGACTCAAAGATAACTTGGCGGTGGGATCGCCGCCCTGCAGGCGTTCCAACTGCTGCCGAACGACCGTGGCCTGGTTCAAGCAGTAGCACAGGTACTGCGGCGTGACCTGGGTCGTCGTCAGGTGCCATCCCACGAAGTTCTGGGTCAACACCTTCCCCACCGTGCGGGGACTCACCGGCGCGAGTCGATTGCGCATCAAGCTAAACACCAAGTCATCCGATTGCACCGCGTGACAGGTGCCCGGTTGGTCGGCAGTCGGCCACACCGCGGTGGGCGCCGCCAGGTCGGCTAACAGGTCCTGATAGGTATACCGTTGCGCCGCGGCCCCGTTCGATAGCCGCCGTTGATTCGCGCCCATCCGCATGGTGACCAATTGTCCTAGCTGCATCTTAAAGCGTCTCCTCTCTAAATCACCCACAATGTAGCATGGCGCCATTTCTCTTGTCAAACCACGCCAAAAACCGAGCGGCCGCATCTCAGGCCCGCCCGGTTTGGTGACTTACGATCATTGATTTTTGACTTATACTTCAGGTTGATCCGGACCGGACTTCCGCCACGTCCGAATCGTCCGGACATTGTAGCCTAGCAAACTCGCGAGGTTCTTAGCATCCTGTTGGGGATGGGTCTGCACGTACAGCTTCGCCTGCGTCTTATCATTCATGTGCAGTGGGAAATTAACGGTGCTGCCGCGAAAAATTTGGAAAAGATCTTCCAGCACTTTGGGCCCTTCCGCCCGATAAATTTCACGATACACCCCACTTAATAACTTTTCATCTATCTCCATCATTCATTGGGCCTCCTCGACTATGGCTTAATTTAATTCACCCCTTCATCATAAGGAATCTCCACGGTAAGTTTAAGGGGCATTTTCGGGTCAGTATTCGTGGAGAAACGACTTTTTCGCCGTAATTCCTTGATATTACTAAATTAATATCAAGAGTTAAACTAGGTCCCCCTGATTATTTAATTGACGTAATTTTTTAATATGACAGAAAAAAGCGACCCGTCACCGGATCGCTTGGTCAGCTAATGGACCCACTGGGTTAACTGGGTCGCCACGTTTTTTAAGATTTTAATCCCTAATTGGTAGTCCGGTTCCGAACCCAACATCCGAAAAGCCAGGGTCCAGGCATCGCGGTACCCGCTGGCCGTGAGTTGGAAATAGGGCATGGTCTGATAGGCGCCGGCAAAGTAGACCTGCGAGACCCGACTCCCGGCAAACTGTAACCGGGCTTGATCGATGCGCCCGAAATTCGCAAACGAAATCGCCGCCGTGGGCCGATACTTACCGGCTAACCGCCGCACAATCTGCGGGGGCAGCGCCCGACTCATCCGGTTGATTTCGACCAACGGCGTGAGGTAGGCCAGGCGCTCGTGTAAGTCGGAGAGCGTTGCTTGCACCTGCTGGACCACATCTTCGAGGGTCGCCAAGTCGTTGACCGTAATGGGAATGGGCATCTCGCTGGTCAGGTTGGCGACCTGGACCACGTTAGTCGCCGCCACGGGACCGTGAAGGCGTAAGTCGACCTGGGCGGGAATGACCAAGTGCCGATCGCCGGTCAACGTGGCCAATGCTAACGCGTAAGCCGCCAGGAGGACCGCATTGAGGGTCACCCCACTTTGGCGGGCCTTTTGCTGGAGCCGGCGAGTCTCTAACCGCGAGATCACGGTCTCCCCGTGGTGGTGATGCACGTCCCCGCTCAACGTCGGAAAGGGTTCGCCCGATTGCATCAAGTCGTTTAACGTGGGTAACGGCCGGTGGGGATGGCGCAGATAGCTCACGATGCGCCGCCCGCTACGTTCGTTCACGAAACGCGTCAGGTCATCCCCCGCGTAAGCCGCCGACAATAAGTAGAGATAGTGTTTGAATCCTTCACCATCGGTCAACAGGCGGCTCATGGCCAACCGGACCCGGTCGTACCCGGCATGGTGAATAACCTGAACCTTGAGTTGGGGGCCCGCCAAAACGTCGAGCCGAACCCGTTCCGGATCGTGGCTGGCCGGGTATTCTTCGATCACGGGTTGCTGTTCAAGGGCTTCGTCCACTTCAAAACGGTTCCAGGTCACATTGTAGCGCCCCTGAATCTGAGGGACAACGGCTTGGGTCGCCCGCACGGCAGCTTGTAGCCGGTCAACGTCAATCGGTCGCGTCAAACTCAGCGTGCATTCCAGCAACGGCCGAATTTGGGTCAAATTTAACGTTGGCATCAAGTCCAACGGTTCACCATGATAATTCACCCTCATCACCCCTTCAGTTCTAATTGCCCCCAGTATAGCAAAGCCACCGGCAAAGCTCCCCCTAAACACTTGAGTTATTGTGAAAAATTAATAATCCTGTAACTTATCGGTATTCATCGGGCCGCTCTGGTAGAATGGAGATAGCGATTTCACAAACTTATGAGGTGATTATTTTGTCAACGTCTCAACCAATAACCTGCAACCAAACCCTAATGGTCACAACTCACCGGGTCTTCGAACCCGACTTAAACGAACATCAAACCGTCTTCGGCGGGAAGATCCTGTCGTTAGTCGACGACAGTGCCTCGGTCGCCGCCGTGCGGCTGACCCACGCGACCGTGGTCACGGCCGCCTTCGACCACGTCAACTTTTTAGCGCCCTTCCGCCTCGACGATTCCCTGTGTCTCGAAGCCTACGTGACCGGGACCGGTAAACGCTCCTTAGAGGTCTTCGTCAAGGTGATTGGGGAAAACCTGACTACCGGTAAACGTTTCTTAGGGTTTACCTGCTTCATCACCTACGTCCTGGATAACCCGGACGCCCCGGCATTACCTAGCATCCAACCGGAGACCGACGAACAATGCTACCTGTGTGCCGGTTACCAGCAACGCTATCAGGAACGTCGCACTCACCGGGACGCCGAGAGAGAATTGACGCAACACCTGACGTTGACCGCGCCCTGGTTGACGGACTAACGATGTTTCACATGAAACATTCGGGGCGACTCCCCGCCTAAATTCTTGGTTTTCGTTGGGAAAGTCATTATACTAATCCCATCGTTAATTTAAGGAGGAATTCGTTCATGAAGATTCTAATTATCGGCGCGACGGGAATGGCCGGTTCCGCCCTGGTCACCGAGGCCTTAGACCGCGGCCACCAGGTCACCGCTTTAGCCCGGTCGACCGAAAAGTTGGCCCAATTGCCGGCTAACGACCTGCTGACCACCCAGGTGCAAGACGCCTTTGCCCTGACGACGGCCGACCTCACCGCCTACGATGCAGTGATCGATGCCTTTGCCACGGCCCCGGCGCAGGCCTACCGCCACGTCGACCTGGCCACGCACCTGGTGGCCCAGTTACGCGCGACCACCCAGCCACGTCTCGCCTTCATCCTGGGCGCCGGCAGTCTGACGACCGGTGCGGACCAGCACCTGTTCGTCCGTGATATCGAACAAGATCCGCAAGCAGCCGCCTTCGTGAGCGTACCGCAGAATCAATTGACCGAACTGACCTTCTTACGGACCGTGACCAACGTCAACTGGGTCGGCGTCTCGCCGGCCGCGAACTTCCATCCCGGTCCCGCCGTCCCCGCCATTCAGGGTACCGACGAGCTGCTGACCAACGCTCAAGGCGAATCGGGCACCTCTGCGGGTACCATGGCCGTCGCCATTCTCGACGAACTGACCACCCCGCAACACCACCAGACCCGGTTCACCGTGGCCGACCGTTAAACTGAAACTTCACGCTAGTCCGTTTTGGGACTAGCGTTTTTCTTTCAGTTTGCTAAGATAGTAGGGGTTTTACACTTTAAATAGAAAGTTGCGATTATCTTGAAAACTCGTCTTACCTGGCGGGAAACCGGGTTTATCGGCACCATGCTCTTCGGATTGTTCTTCGGTGCCGGCAACCTGATCTTCCCCATTTATCTGGGGCAACAAGCCGGTAGCCACGTTTGGGCAGCCATCTTGGGTCTTTTACTGACCGGGATTGGGTTGCCCTTACTGGGCGTCACCGGAATGGGGTTAACCCGTAGTGCCGGGGTCTTTGACCTGGCCAGTAAGGTCAACCGGCCGTTCGCTTACGCCTTTACCATCCTGCTGTACTTGACCCTGGGGCCCTTCTTCGCCGTCCCACGGCTGGCCACCACGTCCTTTCAAATCGGCATCGTCCCGTTCGTTTCTTCGGGCGCGCAAACGCTGACGTTAGCCGTCTTCTCGGTGGTCTTCTTCTTCGTGGCCTGGTTACTCGCCCGGCACCCCGGGAAACTCATGACCTATATCGGTAAGTGGTTGACCCCCCTATTTCTGGGACTGCTCGCCATCATCATGGGCGCCGCGTTGCTTCATCCCCTGGGGCCCATCAGTGGCGCGGGCCACGGCGCCTACGCCACTAGCCCCGTTTTGAGCGGGTTTACCGAGGGGTATAACACCATGGATGCGTTGGCCGCACTGGCCTTCGGCATCGTGGTCATCGACAGCATTCGCGCCCTCGGAGTGACGGACCCCCGGCAGATTGCCCAAGACACCATCAAGGCCGGCACCATCAGTATGGTCCTGATGGGCGTCATCTACACCCTGCTGGCACTGATTGGGACCATGAGTCTGGGGCATTTCGCTCCGGCCGCTAACGGCGGGGTCACGTTGGCCCAAATCGCCCACTACTACTTCGGGACCTGGGGTAACGGTCTGCTCGCCCTACTGGTGATCATCGCCTGTCTCAAAACGGCGATCGGCCTGATTTCGGCGTTCGGCGACACCATGCACGACCTGTTTCCCCGGATTCCCTACAACGTTTTGACCGGCTTCGCGGCTCTCTTGCCCTGCCTTTTCGCTAACGTGGGGTTGACCCGCTTGATTGCCTACTCGACACCGGTCCTGATGTTCCTTTACCCGTTAGCGATCGCGTTGATCGTCCTGGCGGTCCTGTCCCCCCTGTTGGGAACGTCCCGCTGGCTCTTCGGGTTCACGATTCTGTTCACCCTGTTGCCAGCCATCGGGTCCGCGGCGGGGGCCCTCCCCGCTAGTTGGCAAGCGACCGGGTGGTGCCAAGCCATTTTAGCGGCCAACGCCCACCTGCCCTTTGCGGCCAACGGCTTTAGCTGGGCCGTGCCCGCCTTGGTGGGCGCTGTCCTGGGTTGGGGCTTAGGCCACCTGCGCGGTAAAACTGCTTAACTAGCCCTCGCAAACTGAACCACAAAAAGCGGCACCCCCTCACCGGGTGCCGCTTTTCTTTTGGGATGAGTGGGTGACCACCACCACTCATGATGGTCACCCGGATGGATGGGAAGCTAACCGTTAGACGGGTTGGACACACACGGTCCACCCCCAGTTAACACAATGGACTGCTACCAATGAGTCGCGGTTCTCTCCCCTCATGCTAGGTGAGAACCGAAATAATCAGGTAATTCTCCTCCTCAGTTCATTTCCCGCAGTGGCATAACTCCAGTGAAGGTCGCCGGAATCTCGTCCGCGCCCCATGGCGGTACACGATCACAAAAACGAATGGCCATCAACTGCCATGCCAAACCAATCGTGATTATCCCCGTCAATCACAATGCTCAGCGCTGTCCCGTCATCGTGGAGCTTCGGCAGCGACCTTCGCCGTTACTGAATCATTCACTGTGGTTATTAGCATATCAACGCTGTGTTTCGTTTTTGCAAAGACCTTGTAAATTTTTTGTATATTTCAACTCTGTGCCGGGTTAGCTGGTGGTGGCAACCCGACTTTTATTATTAATAACTGATTATTAATAATAAAAAGAGCAGCTATTCCATTTTGGGATAACTGCTCTTTTTTAAAAGTTTAGTTGTAGGGAACCGTACTAGTTCACAGTCCCCACTTACTTACTTGGTTTTCGCGATTTTTCCCTGTTCGATATAGACACTCAGGATGGCGATATCGGCGGGGTTGACCCCACTGATCCGGCTGGCCTGGGCCAACGTCTCGGGTTGAATCTTCTTCAACTTCTGGTGAGCTTCCGTGGCTAAGCCGTCGATGGCATCGTAATCGATGTTGGCCGGAATGGCCTTGGCTTCCATCCGCTTCAACTTGACCACGTTTTCCTCGGCCTTCTTGATGTAACCGGCGTACTTCAGGGAAATCTCGATTTCCTCAATGATGTGCCGGTCTAATGGCTGTTCCGGTGCCGGGATGAAGTCCAATAACGTCTGGTAGTCCACGTACGGCCGGCGTAAGAAGACGGCGGCCGTGACCCCGTCTTGTAACGGCTTGTCGCCGTGGCTGGCGATAAAAGCGTTCACGGCGTCGTTAGGCTTGATGCGAATCGTGTTCAAGCGGTCGATTTCGGCCTGAATAGCGGCCTTCTTGTCCAGAAAGGCTTGGTAGCGGTCGTCACTGATCAACCCTAGTTCGTGCCCCTTGGCGGTCAACCGCAGATCGGCGTTATCGTGCCGTAAGATCAACCGGTATTCGGCCCGGCTGGTCAACAGGCGATACGGCTCCTTGGTACCCTTGGTAACCAAGTCGTCGACCATGACCCCAATGTAGGCATCCGAACGCTTCAACGTGAAGCCTGGCTTGCCTAAGGCCCGTAACCCGGCGTTGATGCCGGCTAACAGCCCCTGACCAGCCGCTTCTTCGTACCCGGAGGTCCCGTTGGTCTGACCGGCCGTGAACAGGTTCTTTAAGATTTTGGTTTCCAAGGTTGGCCGTAATTGGTACGGTGCCACGACGTCGTATTCGATGGCGTAGCCCGGACGCATCATTTGGGCGTCCTCGAGGCCTTGGATGGAGTGCAGAATCTTCTGTTGGACTTCTTCGGGCATCGAGGTCGACAGCCCCTGAACGTACCATTCGTCGGTGTTGCGGCCTTCTGGCTCCAAGAAGAGTTGGTGCCGCGGCTTGTCGGCGAACCGAACGATCTTATCTTCGATGGACGGGCAGTACCGCGGCCCGACCCCTTCGATCACCCCGGTAAACATCGGCGCGCGGTCGAGGTTGGCCTTGATGATCTCGTGGGTCTTGGTGTTGGTGTAGGTCAACCAGCAGGACAGTTGGTTCTTCAGGTCTAAGTAGGCGCTGTCCGGCGTGGTGAAACTGAAGTGGTTGGGCTTTTCGTCTCCCGGTTGTTCCTCGGTCTCGTCGTAATGGATAGTGTTACCGTCCACCCGTGGCGGCGTCCCGGTCTTGAACCGTTCCAGCTCGAAACCGTACTTGGGCAGGTTGGCCGTCAGCTTGTTGGCGGGTTGGGAATTGTTCGGACCGGACGAATACATCAGTTCCCCGATGATGATCTTCCCGCGAGCGGCGGTCCCGGCGGCAATCACCACGGCCTTGGCCCGGTAACGCGCCCCGGTGTTGGTGATGACCCCTTTACATTCGCCGTCTTCAACGATCAAATCGTCAACGATTCCCTGGCGTAGCGTCAGGTTGGGTTCCTTTTCGATGGTGTGCTTCATTTCGGCGTGGTAGGCGTGCTTATCGGCTTGCGCCCGTAAGGCCCGCACCGCCGGCCCCTTCCCGGTGTTGAGCATCCGCATCTGGACGTAGGTCTTATCGATGTTTTTACCCATTTCACCGCCCAGTGCGTCGATTTCGCGGACCACGATGCCCTTGGCTGGCCCCCCAACCGACGGGTTACATGGCATAAACGACACCATATCGAGGTTGATCGTCATTAACAAGGTCTGGTTGCCCATTCGCGCAGCGGCTAACGCGGCTTCGCTACCGGCGTGCCCGGCCCCTACGACGATGACGTCATAGTCGTCGCCGGGATATTGCTTTACTTCCGTCATGGTAATTGTTTCCCTCCATGCTTGAGCCGGCGGTTGCCGGACTCAGGCGCCTTTTTTATCGTTTTTAAAATGCATTCAATTCAAGCTATCCACAAGGGGATAATTGCGCCAATCTAGCTGGCACTAGTCAAAAGTTGTCCACAGGTGGATAACCTATTTGCCCAAACAGAACTGACTGAACAGTTGATCGAGCAGCTCGTCTTGGTAACTGTCCCCGGTGATTTCACCCAGGAGGTCCCACGCGCGCGTCATGTCGATCTGCACCAGGTCCACCGGCATCCCCACGGCGATCCCGTGCTTGACGTCGTCTAACGCCGCGCTGGCCTGATGCAACAAGCCGATGTGGCGGGCGTTCGTGACCATCACGGTGTTTTGGCTGGACTCGATGCCCTCGTCGAAGAACAGGTGGGCGATGGTGCTTTCCAGCTGGTCCATCCCCGTACGTTTCAAAATCGAGGTTTCGATCAACGGGCTGTCCCCCGCCGCGGCCTTGACCGCTGCTAAGTCGAGCTTCTGCGGCAGGTCGGTCTTGTTCAAAATCAAAATGCGCTGCGTGTCCGCCGTAGCGGTCAATAGCTCGCGGTCTTCGGCGGTCAACGGTTCACTAGCGTTTAAGACCAACATCACCAAATCGGCGGTGTTGATGGCCTTACGCGACCGTTCGACTCCGATTTTTTCAACCTTATCGTCGGTCTTGCGAATCCCGGCGGTGTCGATCAATTTCAACGGCACACCCTTGACGTTCACGTATTCTTCGATCACGTCTCTGGTGGTCCCGGCCACGTCGGTCACGATGGCCTTGTCTTCGTGCAAGAGGTGGTTGAGCAGACTGCTCTTCCCCACGTTGGGCCGCCCCACGATGGCGGTCGCCAACCCGTCGCGCAGGACCTTGCCCTGTTTGGCCGTGGCCAACAGGGTCTTGATCTGGGCCTGCACTTCGGTGGCCTTTTCCAACAACATCTTAGTGGTCATGGTCTCAACGTCGTCGTATTCAGGGTAGTCGATGTTGACCTCGACCTGGGCCAATGCATCCAAGATGTCTTGGCGCAGGTGTCGAATCAGGTGCGACAGATCGCCGTCCAGCTGGTCTAAAGCGACCTTCATGGACTTGTCGGTCTTGGCCCGAATCAGGTCCATCACGGCTTCGGCTTGCGATAAATCAATCCGGCCGTTCAGAAAGGCGCGCTTGGTGTATTCACCGGGTTCGGCCAACCGGGCACCGTAACTGAGGCACAACTGTAAGATCCGGTTGGTGGCGACGATGCCCCCGTGACAATTGATTTCAATAATATCTTCTTTGGTATAGGTCTTGGGTGCCCGCATTACCGACACCATGACTTCGTCGACTTCCTCACCGGTTTCCGGGTCGTAGATGTGCCCGTAGTTAATGGTGTGACTGGCGACTTGGCGCAAGTCCTTACCCTTAAACAACTTCTCGATCACCTCAAAAACGGCTTCACCGCTTAACCGGATGATCGCGATCCCGCCCTCACCAGGTGGGGTCGAAATCGCGGCGATCGTATCAAATTCCGTGGTCGTTGCCATGCTGATCCTCCCTTTACTTGTTCAAGTTACGACCCTGGCGTGTCATTTAACGCCATAAAAAAAAGCACCCACTCCACGCCACCTAACAGACGTGGATAAAGTACTTTCACTACTTTATCGTAAACTTGATAAGAATGATTGTCTTCACTATAAGGTGCTTTACGCGATTTGTCAATCCCGACGCCTAAGCCGGTTCAATTACCACGGCTCTGTGCGGTTCCTTCCCCGCCGAATACGTGGTCACGTGGCGGTTCTTCGCCAGGGCCGCGTGAATCTGCTTACGTTCAAACGACGGCATCGGGTCTAGATAGATCGGCTTGCCGGACGCCACGACCTCGCGCGCCGTGTTTTCGGCCAACCGAGCCAGCGTCGTGCGGCGCCGTTCGCGATAGTCGGCCACGTCGAGTTCGACGATGACGTGCGCCGCGCCGTGATGGTTCAAGAAGAGTTGCGCCAAACTCTGTAGGGCGTTGATGGTCCGCCCGTGCTTTCCGATCAGCAAGCCTTCCTTGTCGGTGGCGAGTTCCAAACGGACCTGCCGGCGAGCCGGTTGTTGGACGTCCACGGTGGCCTGGATGCCGAGTTGCGCGACAATGGTGCTGACGTAATCGGCCACCGCGGTAATGGCGGCCTGCCGTTGCGCACTGTTTTGCGCGGACTGAGCCGGTTGGGCTGAGTGCGCCGCTGGCGTGGCGGTCGCCGTCTCCCGTGGTGCAGCACTAGCGGTACTCGTGACCGCCGCTGCCGCACTGGTTGGGGGCTGAGGGGCGGCGCTAGTCGGTTGGGCGTCCGCCGCAGCCGGGGCCTTAAGTTGGACGTCGACCTGGGCGTCACGCCGGCCGATTCCCAGCCACCCCTTCCGTGCGGCGGCCACGACCTGGACCGTCACCTGTTCGCGCGTGGCGTTGAGCGCGTTCAATCCCGCCGTGATGGCGGCTGCTTCCGTTTTCCCCGTAAAGATCGTCATGGTGTTTCCTCCGTTCTACGTTTCAGTCATTTGTTAGTATACCATTCTCCCCCAATAACGGCAGATAAAAACGGCACCCCAACGCAAACTGCGTTATCCCCCGGTGGATAACTTTTGAGAAAAATCGGGTGGCGAGTTATCCCCAACCCCTCCTTAAGCCTAAAAAAACCGCTCAAGCTTTAACAGCCCAGCGGTTTAAAATGCATTTAATGTTGTGTCTTATTTACGACGACTTTGCTTAGCCTTACGAATGGCGCGGCGAACGGCCCGTTCGTGGTCGGCTTCGGCTTTTTCTTTTTTGTCACGTTCGGCTTGGATCTTCCACGGGTTTTGAATCAAGAGGGTTTGCCCCACTTGGAACACGTAGGAAATCGTCCAGTACAGTGACAGGGACGACGGCACGTTTAAGGCGGTGAAGAAGACCACCACCGGCATCCCGAAGACCATCATGGTGTTCATCGAGCTGGTTTCTGGCGCCGACTTAGTCGTTAACCAGGAACTGGCCATCGTGGCTAATGCCGCGAGGACTGGCAGGATGAAGTACGGGTCCTTGTGGCCCAATTGTAACCACAAGAAGCTCCCCGACCGCAGAATCGCGGTCCGCCAGATGGCTTGGTACAGCGCCCAGATAATGGGCAATTGAACCAGGGCTGGTAAGCACCCCATCAACGGGTTAATTCCCGCTTCGGAGTACAGCTTTTGCTGTTCAGCTTGTAATTTTTGGACCGTTTCCCGGTCCTTAGATGAATATTTCTTTTGTAAGGCCTTGACCTTGGGTTGAATCTCCTGGGTCTTCCGCATGCTGCGCGTTTGGAAGATCATTAACGGCAAAAGGATAATCCGGATGATAATGGTAAAGAGGATAATCCCCATCCCGTAACTGTTGCCGAAGAAATGCGCCAACCAGATAATCGCCCGCGAGAAGTTTAAGACGATCAGGCCGTCCCAAATCCCCGTGCTTTGATTGGTGATTGGTTTATTACTACAAGCGGAGAGAATGAACACCAGGCTCACGATACCTAACATCAGTAGGGTACGTCTGTACTTTTTCACAGTTATTCCTCGCTATAGTTGGAATCTAGCAGTTGCGCCAACTTGAGTACGTGAATCATACTCTGCTTGGCATCCGCCATGGAAATCCCGTCTGCTCTAGGCCGGGCGATCACGAGAAAATCCACGTCTTGTTTCAAGAAGGGTTTTAACTCGAGAAGGCTCTGGCGAATTCGCCGTTTGACCCAGTTGCGGTGCACGGCATTCCCAATCTTCTTGCCGACGGACACGCCGACCCGAAAATGCTTTTGCCCTGGCTTGGCCATTGAATACACCACAAACTGCCGATTAGCGACCGAATTTCTGGTTTCAAAGACCTGCTGAAATTCCGCTTCTTTCTTAATGCGGTAAGATTTTCGCATGGAGCATCTCCAAAATTTTCACGATCTTAATGATCAGAATTGACGACCAGTCGGCTGACTGGCACAAACAGTCCGAGGGGCATTGGGGTCCCAGTACCGACTCAGATAAAATAAAAAGACCACTGAACCCTCAGCGGCCTATGCAGACAATACTTTACGTCCCTTTTGACGGCGACGTGCTAAGACGTGACGGCCGTTACTAGTACTCATCCGTTTGCGGAAACCGTGTACACGTGAACGGTGACGCTTCTTTGGTTGGTAAGTGCGCTTCATCGTGACACCTCCTTTATATCAAGTTTTTGATTGGTTGCCCGACACAAGGTCGAACAGACTAAATGCATTTCTTGACCATATTAGCATAAAACGACCAGAATGAAAACCAGAAGTTACGATTTCCAGCAAAAAGTTCTCCCCCGATTAAAGTTGTTTCATACACATTTACTGTGGATAACCCGGGGAGGCTCAAAAAGTTATCCCGGACTTGCTCACCGGTTTATCCCCAGTTTCACAGCGTGTGAATTTCGCAATTTTTCAGTTTGTCGAAAATGTGGATAACTTGTGAAACACGCAGTAGAATAATGTTTCCCAGCTTTTTAGTGTTGTGGATAACTGGGAATAACTTTCTAAATCCACAGAAATCAGCATCCTGTGGATAACTGTTATGAACTTGGTGTGAAACAATTAGTCACAGGGTCCATTTACCTGTGGAAAACTTTTTTTCTTCATGCTACACTGAATATACGTTTTCCACCGGTCCCGTTTAGCGGATCGCTGGGACCGTCATCAAATTTGTATTTTAGGGGGATCCCATTAGTGCCAGATATGTCAACTTTATGGACTGATATCCAAGAGTCGTTCAAACAGAGCTACTCCAAGACGTCCTATGCGACTTGGATCGCGTCTGCCAAGCCGATTTCCCTGGTGGGGAATAAATTGACGTTGGAACTCCCGTCACCGCTGCACCGCGACTACTGGACCAATCAACACCTGGACCAGCAACTGGTCGAATACGCTTATCAAGCCACCCATGAAGACGTTCAACCCGTGTTAATCCTGGAAGGGGAACGGCAACAGCAGGCCACCTTAAAGGCCCACGCCGCCGACGCCCCCGCTGAAGCGACGCGTGAACCCACGCCCACTTTTATGAAGGAAACGACCTTGAACCCCCGCTACACGTTCGATACTTTCGTCATCGGCAAGGGCAACCAAATGGCCCACGCCGCCGCTTTGGTGGTCTCCGAAGAACCCGGTGTGATGTACAATCCACTGTTCTTCTACGGGGGCGTCGGGTTGGGCAAGACCCACTTGATGCACGCCATTGGCAACAAAATGCTGGAGGACCATCCCGCAACGAAAGTGAAGTACGTGACCAGCGAGGCCTTCACGAACGACTTTATTAACGCGATTCAGACCCGGACGCAGGAAAAGTTTCGACAGGAGTACCGTAACGTCGACCTACTACTCGTCGATGATATTCAGTTCTTCGCTAATAAGGAAGGAACGCAAGAAGAATTCTTCCATACATTTAACGCCTTATATGATGAAGGCAAACAGATCGTTTTGACCTCCGACCGCTTACCCAACGAGATTCCCAAGCTGCAGGACCGCTTAGTGTCCCGGTTCGCTTGGGGCCTCTCCGTGGATATCACCCCGCCGGACCTCGAAACGCGGATCGCCATCCTGCGCAACAAAGCGGATGCCGACCAGGTCGATATTCCCGACGACACGCTGAGTTACATTGCCGGGCAAATCGACTCCAACGTGCGCGAACTCGAGGGTGCCCTGGCCCGCGTGCAAGCCTATCACCGCTTGATGCGCCGGCCGATCACCACCGATTTGGCCGCCGAAGCGCTCAAGGGCTTGAACCTCGCACATAACGAGGCCACCCTGACGATTCCGACCATTCAGGACTGCGTGGCCCGCTACTTTGACGTGTCGCTCAAGGACCTGAAGGGGAAGAAACGCAAGAAGGCCATCGTGATTCCACGCCAGATTGCCATGTACTTATCCCGGGAACTGACCGACTCATCCTTGCCACGCATCGGGAACGAATTTGGCGGTAAGGACCACACCACCGTGATCCACGCCTACGATAAAATCGCGGCGTCGCTCAAAGATGATTCCGAGCTGCAAAAAGATATCGCCGATCTCAAGGAAGAATTACGCCACTAAGACCGTTCCGGCGTCGCCAGTTAGCTGGCGTTGCACAGACGTCCCCACGGTCTTTTTGGTTGCCGTTAGTGTATGATAGACTTATCCCCGGAAAGGGGTGTGTGGATAACCACCACAAAAGTCCACTGGTTATCCACAAGTTTTCCACAGGTGGATAAGCTTACGGGCTCTATGTTCCGCACGATTATCCACATTATCCACCGGTCTACTACGACTACTGTTTTTTCTTTTAATTAAGTTAAACCCTGGTCTCCAAGGAGACTATCAAAAAAGGAGTGTCATTCCGTATGCAATTTACGATTAACCGGGCAGCTTTCGTGAAGGAACTCAATAACGTGTCCCGGGCCATTTCATCTAAAACCACGATTCCCATTTTGACAGGCCTGAAGATCGTGGCCAGTGACGCCGGTTTACTACTGACCGGGTCCAACGCCGATATTTCGATTGAAACCTTGATTCGGGCCGATGATCCCGATAACGGGTTGACCATTGAGGACAACGGGGCCATCGTTTTGACCGCGCACTTCTTCAGTGAAATCGTGAAGCGGTTGCCCGAAAAGACCATGACGGTCACGGTCAAGGACGGGTTCCAGACCGAAATCACGTCCGGGTCCGCCGCCTTTAACATCAACGGCCAAGACGCCAACAACTATCCACACTTACCAGAAGTCGACGCGGAGGATTCCGTGGTCCTTTCGGGGGCCGTGTTCAAGGAATTGATCAGCCAAACCGTCATTGCGGTGTCGACCCAAGAAAGTCGCCCAATCTTGACCGGGGTTCATTTCGTCTTAAACGACAATCAATTCCTGGCAGTCGCGACCGATAGTCACCGGTTAAGCCAACGGCAGATCGAGTTGCCGACGCCAACGAACGCCAACTTCGACGTCATCATTCCCGGGAAGAGTTTGACCGAACTTTCCCGGATGATCGGTGACGAAGACGATGACGTGAAGATGCAGTTCTCCGAAAACCAAGTTCTGTTTTTGCTGGGGGACACCTCGTTTTACTCCCGGTTGCTGGAAGGCAACTACCCCGATACCTCGCGGTTGATTCCTAAGACGGCGTCGACCACGGTGGAAATCGAAGCACCCGAATTGTTGGCGGCCGTGGAACGGGCTTCACTGCTATCCCACGAATCGCGGAACAACGTGGTGAAGTTGACCTTAAAGCCGGACACCAAGGCGGTCACAATCTTCAGTAATTCCCCGGATGTCGGGAACGTTGAAGAAGAATTGACCCCTAAGGATATGGACGGGGCCGACCTGGAAATTTCCTTCAACCCAGATTACATGAAGGACGCCTTACGCTCCTTCGGGCAAACCGCGATTCGCGTGGCGTTCACGTCACCGTTGCGGCCGTTCACCTTAGTCCCAACCGAAGATACCAGCAATTTTATCCAGCTGATCACGCCAGTGCGGACGTTCTAAAGTTATCCACCATAAATGGGGATAACCGCGGTCTGGCGGGGATAAGTCCCGCCCCAATCCCCGGTCAGTTCTCGGAATTGGGGATAACCGCAACTGAAATTAAATCAAGTGAGTCACCCAGCGTGGTGGCTCACTTTTTTTGCCTTTAGGCCGTTAAATTTGGGCGTAAATGGGGGATAACTGGGGAAAATTAACGCCAAAAAACGAACACCACGGAGCGTTGCCTAATTTTTAGGCCACCTGACCGGAATTGGCGTTACCCCTTGGGCCACTTGGGCTGAGACGCCAAAGTTATCCCCGGAGTTACGCACAATTTGGGGATAAGTCCCGGTCAACTGGGGAAAGCTGGGGACCATTAAGGTGCAGTCTTGTGCCTAGCCCCAAGTTATCCACCTTTGGCGGGGATAACTCGGTCTTTCTGGGGAAATCCGCCCCGGTGCTTCGAGCCGATGATGGCGTGACTACTGACCAGTGGTTTCAGAAGCTTTCAATCGCTGATTCGGTTTTCAAATCAATTTTCATTTTGACCGGTGGCCGCTCAAAGTTTAACGATTTACATCGTGAAAAATCCCCAAATTGCGGGCGCAACTTTTTCACAAACGGTTTCACGCTGAAAATCGCCTAAAAATCGGCTTATTTTGGTCATATGGCGCTGTTTCGGTTTCTGAGCAGATTTACCCGCTTTTTGGCAAAAATATCAAAAATGCTAATAGCGGGCTTAAAACGCCGAAATCAGGCGGTGAATCTGTACTTTTTGCCCAAAAGCGGTATAATATAAGTAAAGAAAATGAAGGGGTGAAGTTGTGAAAAAAGCAATTTTCATTGAGACGCCCTACATCACACTAGGTCAGATGCTCAAGGAAGAATCCATTATCAGTACGGGTGGTCAAGCCAAGTGGTACTTGCGGGAAAACACCGTGATGGTGAACGACGAGCCGGATAACCGGCGCGGCCGGAAGCTGTACCCGGGCGATAGCATTGCCGTACCTGATGCCGGATTATTTTTTATACGCTCAAAGCAGGGTGAATAATGTATTTGCAAGAGTTGCAGCTCCAAAATTTTCGGAATTACGCGTCGGCGGATTTACAGCTGGGTCAGGGCATCAACGTCCTACTGGGGGAAAACGCCCAGGGCAAGACCAACCTCTTAGAGGCCATCTACGCCTTGGCCCTGACGCGCAGCCACCGCACGGCTAACGATCATGATCTGATTAACTGGCAGGCCAAGACGGCCCGGGTCAGTGGTCGGGTGGTCAAGGCTAGCGGCACGACGCCTTTGGAGCTGACTTTTTCGCGTCAAGGCAAACGCGCTAAAATCAATCACTTAGAACAGGCCCGCCTCTCCCAGTATGTGGGTCAGCTCAACGTGATTTTATTTGCGCCGGAAGACTTGGCGATCGTCAAGGGCGCCCCGACCGTGCGCCGGCGGTTCATGGACATGGAATTTGGCCAGATGAACCCGCGGTACCTGTACAACCTGAGTCAGTACCGGACGTTGCTCAAGCAACGCAACCAGTACCTAAAGGATTTACAGCACCACCGCCAACACGACCTGCTCCTGCTCGACGTGTTGACCGACCAACTCGCGGCGTACGGCGCCGACATTATTCATCAACGACTGGTCCTCTTGCACCGTTTGGAGCAGTGGGCCCAGTCGATTCACGCTGAGATCTCCCAGCACCGAGAAACCCTAACCTTTCACTACGCGACGCAGGTGGCCGAGTCAGCGTTAGGCGATCCCAAGACCATCTGTGATGCGCTAACGGCGCTCTATCAGAAGCAACGTGACAAGGAACTCTATCAAGGCACCACGCTGATTGGGCCGCACCGCGATGATTTGCGGTTTCAAGTCAACGACAAGAACGTGCAGACGTTCGGGTCGCAGGGCCAGCAACGGACCACGGCGTTGAGTGTCAAATTGGCAGAAATTGAGTTAATGAAGGCTGAGACCGGGGAATACCCGGTCCTATTACTGGATGACGTCCTGTCCGAACTGGACGATGCGCGGCAAACTCACCTGTTGACCGCCATTCAGGACAAAGTCCAAACGTTTATAACCACCACCAGCTTGAGCGGGATCACCCGTCAGTTGATCAAGGACCCGACGATTTTTCACGTCAGTGCCGGGTCCGTGGTGGCCGATGAGTCGAGCGGTTCAACGCCGGCTGAGTAGTCTGTAAGGAGGATTAGACTGTGGCTGAAAACGAAAATGAAACCAAGGAAGAACGTGCCCGTGAATATGATGCCAGCCAAATCCAGGTCCTAGAGGGTCTGGAAGCGGTCCGCAAGCGTCCCGGGATGTACATCGGGACCACGAGTTCCCAAGGACTTCACCATTTGGTCTGGGAAATTGTGGATAACGGGATCGATGAAGCCTTGGCGGGCTTTGCCGACGCCATTCACGTGACGGTCGAAAAAGACAACAGCATCACCGTGACCGATAACGGCCGGGGAATTCCGGTAGACATCCAGAAGAAGACGGGCAAACCCGCGCTGGAAACGGTCTTCACCATCCTGCACGCCGGCGGTAAGTTCGGCGGTGGCGGGTACAAGGTCTCCGGTGGACTGCACGGGGTCGGGGCTTCCGTCGTGAACGCCTTATCCACCGAATTAGACGTGCAAGTCATTCGGGGCGGTAAGCGGTACGCGATGGACTTTACTCGCGGCCACGTCAAAACGCCGATGCACATCACGGAAACCGGCTTACCGGAGGAAAAGCACGGCACCATCGTGCACTTCCTGCCGGATCCCGATATTTTCCGGGAAACCACGACCTACGACATTAAAACGCTGACCACGCGGATCCGCGAACTAGCCTTCTTAAACAAGGGCCTGCGCATCACGATCCGTGACGAACGGCCAGAAACACCGACGGAAGAAGATTTCCACTATGAAGGTGGGATTCGCCACTACGTCGACTATCTCAACGAAAATAAGACCACGTTATTTGAACCCCCAATTTACGTGGAAGGTCAGGAAAACGGCATCACCGTGGAAGTTGCCCTGCAATACACCGACGACTACCACAACAACCTCCTGACGTTTACCAACAACATTCACACCTACGAAGGGGGGACCCACGAGGAAGGCTTCAAGCGCGCTTTGACGCGGGTGGTGAACGATTACGCCCGGCAAAACAAGCTGATGAAGGATAACGAAGCCAACCTGACCGGGGATGACGTCCGTGAAGGCCTCACCGCCGTGGTCTCGGTCAAGCACCCGAACCCGCAGTTCGAAGGCCAGACCAAGACCAAGTTGGGGAACTCCGACGCCCGGACGGCCGTGGACCACACCTTTGCCGACCACTTCATGCGTTTTCTGATGGAACACCCCGACGTGGCCCGCAAAATTGTGGATAAAGGGACCTTAGCCTCCAAGGCCCGGGTCGCCGCTAAACGTGCCCGGGAAGTGACCCGGAAGAAGAGTGGGCTGGAAATCAGTAACCTGCCCGGAAAATTGGCGGACAACACCTCCAAGGACCCGGAAATTTCGGAACTCTTCATCGTCGAAGGGGACTCCGCCGGTGGGTCGGCCAAGCAAGGTCGCTCCCGGTTGACGCAAGCTATTCTCCCAATTCGGGGGAAGATTTTGAACGTGGAAAAGGCCTCGATGGACCGGATCCTCGCCAACGAAGAAATTCGCTCGCTGTTCACGGCCATGGGGACCGGCTTCGGGGACGACTTTGACGTCGCCAAGGCCAACTACCACAAGTTAATCATCATGACCGATGCCGATGTCGACGGTGCCCACATTCGGACCCTGTTGTTAACGTTGATCTACCGTTACATGCGGCCGTTACTGGACGCGGGCTTCGTCTACATTGCCCAGCCGCCCCTGTACCGGATTCGGCAAGGGAAGTACCAACGCTACATTGATTCCGAAGAGGAACTCAAGGAAGTCTTGGGACAACTTTCCCCATCACCGAAGCCGCAGATTCAACGGTACAAAGGGTTAGGTGAAATGGACGCGGAACAATTGTGGGAAACCACGATGAATCCGGACAACCGGCGACTCTTACGGGTGGACGCTAACGACGCCATCAACGCCGATCAAGTCTTCAGCATGCTGATGGGGGACAAAGTTGCGCCCCGGCGTGAATTTATTGAAGACAACGCCACCTTCGCCGACCTGGACGTTTAACCGGCACACGAAGGACCGTCGAGCTTAGTTCGGCGGTTGGCACACGGAAGTAGGAACGGAGGATAAAAATTTGGCTGATCAAGATTTGACCCATACGCGAATTACCGACGTGGACCTGTCGCAAACCATGCGCAGTTCCTTCTTGGATTACGCGATGAGTGTCATTGTGGCCCGGGCCCTTCCCGACGTTCGGGACGGACTCAAGCCGGTGCACCGGCGGATCCTGTACGATATGCACGAACTGGGGATTACGCCCGACAAACCCTTCCGGAAATCGGCCCGGGTGGTCGGTGACGTTTTAGGGAAGTATCACCCCCACGGGGATACCGCGGTTTACGAATCCATGGTGCGGATGGCCCAAGATTTCTCGTACCGCTACATGTTAGTGGACGGTCACGGGAACTTCGGCTCCGTCGATGGGGACGGGGCCGCCGCCATGCGGTATACCGAAGCGCGGTTGAGTAAAATCGCGCTGGAAATGCTGCGCGACATCAACAAAGATACGATCGATTATCAAGATAACTACGATGGCAGTGAACGCGAACCGGTGGTCTTACCGTCCCGGTTCCCGAACCTCTTAGTCAACGGGGCGTCCGGGATCGCCGTGGGGATGGCCACCAACATTCCGCCGCACAACTTGACGGAAGTAATCAGTGCGCTGCACATCCTGATGAAGAACCCCGATGCCACGCTGGCCGACTTAATGGAAGCCTTACCGGGTCCTGATTTCCCAACCGGGGGAATCGTGATGGGCAAGGCCGCTATTCGCCGGGCTTACGAGACCGGGAAGGGCACCATTACCTTACGGGCTAAGGTCGACATCGAAGAAGAAAAGAACGGTAAGCAACGCATCGTGGCGACCGAAATTCCGTACATGGTCAACAAGGCCAAGTTGATCGAACGGATCGCCGAACTGGCCCGTGATAAGCGGATCGAAGGCATCACCGATGTCAACGATGAATCCGACCGGACCGGGATGCGCATCGTGGTCGACGTCCGCCGGGATGCCAGCGCCGAAGTTATTTTGAACAACCTGTACAAGATGACCCTGATGCAGACGTCCTTTGGGATCAACATGCTGGCCATCGTGGATGGCGCGCCGAAGGTCTTGGGCCTGAAGTCCATCCTGCAACACTACCTGGACTTCCAGCTGCAAGTCATCCAACGGCGGACGGCCTTTGACCTGAAGAAGGCCGAAGCCCGCGCCCACATCCTGGAAGGGTTGCGGATCGCGCTGGACCACATCGACGAGATCATTACGATCATTCGTCAATCCCAGACGGCCGAACTCGCCAAGAACGAATTGATTACCCGCTTCAGCCTGTCCGACAAACAATCGCAAGCCATTTTGGACATGCGGTTGGTGCGTCTGACCGGTTTGGAACGCGAAAAGGTCGAAAAGGAATACAAGGACTTACAAGCGGCCATTACCGATTACAAGGCCATCTTGGCGTCGCGTGAACGGCAACAGGAGATCATCTACCAAGAACTGCTGGACATCCAAAACAAGTTTGGCGACAAGCGTCGGACCGAATTGATGGTCGGCGAAGTCTTGAGCTTGGAAGACGAAGACCTGATCGCCGAAGAAGACGTCGTGGTGTCTTTGACCCACAACGGCTACATCAAGCGGTTGCCTACGACCGAATTTAAGGCCCAAAACCGGGGCGGCAAAGGGGTTCAAGGCATGGGTGTGCACGAAGACGACTTTATCGAACACTTAGTCGCCACATCGACGCACGACATGCTCCTGTTCTTCACCAACACCGGGAAGGTCTACCGGATGAAGGGGTACGAAATCCCTGAATACGGGCGTTCGGCCAAGGGAATTCCGGTCATCAACCTGTTGGGCATCAACACCGATGAGCACGTTCAAGCGGTCATCAACGTGGCCAATCCGGGCCAAAACGCCGATAGTGATCTGTTCTTCACTACGGTGCACGGGACGGTCAAGCGTACGCCGGTGGACGAATTCGCCAACATCCGAAGTAACGGCCTGAAGGCGTTAAACCTCAAGGACGGCGACGAACTCATGAACGTGGCCATCATCAAGGATGACGCCAACATGATCATCGGGACGCACCTGGGTTACGCGGTTAGTTTCGCGGCGGCCGACGTGCGGTCGATGGGCCGTTCGGCAACCGGGGTTCGCGGGATTCGTCTGCGCGACCACGATTACGTGATTGGCGCCAGTGTCCTGAAACCCACGGATCACGTCTTTGTGATTTCCGAAAAGGGTTACGGGAAGCAGACTGCCGCCACCGAATACCCCATCAAGGGTCGGGGCGGTAAAGGAATCAAGACGGTGAACGTTAGTGCCAAGAACGGCCCGTTAGCCGGACTAACCACGGTTGCTGGTGACGAAGACATCATGTTGATCACCAACAAAGGGGTCATGATTCGCTTTAGCGTTGCCGACGTTTCCGAAACGGGTCGGGCGACCTTAGGGGTCCACCTGATTCGCTTGAACGATGACGCGAAGGTCGCCACCATGGCCAAGGTCGCTAAGGAAGACCAAGACCAAGATGCTCCGGCCGAGGCTGAGTCAGCGGCACCCGCCACTGATGCCACCGCAACGCCAGCGCCAAGCGACGATTCTACGACTGAAAATTAAAGTTAATTGGTTACAATGAGCGTTGCCCCGCGGGGGGTGACGCTTTTTTGATGGTCGCGGGTTAAAATTGGAAGCCGAGCCGTCCAAAATTGCGTGGCCCGACCGGTGAGGGTGGCCTTTTTCCGGTCGGGTCAGTAGACTACGGGCAACGAGTGAAAAATACGGCAGTCATCAGGAAAGTGAGCGATGAAATTGACGAATTTAACGTTGACCACCAAGCGGCGATTAGTCGTGCTGATTGTGACCAGCGCCTTGGTGGGGTTGGGTCACGTGGTGGCCGTTCCCGCCGCCGTGAGCGGCGTTCCTTCGGCCGGGACCGTAACGCGTCTGGCAGTTCAAGAAGGGCTTCCGGCACAATCTTTTGCGTTGTTATAACCAATTAAATATTTATCTGATTATGTAAAGGCTTTCCCCGCTTGCACTGCCGGTAGTCGCTGGCTACACTGAGGCCATTAGGAGGCGAGGCGTATGACGCCGGCAGAGATTCAACGGTGGGCGGTGGCCGCGTTAGGTAGTGCGGCCGTCTTGGATGCCCAGACCCGGGGCGCAGAAATCGATTTAGCCTTACACATTACCCGGGTGGCCCAATTTTGCGTGTTCTTCGATCAATTAGGACGGTGGCAGCAACGATTTACCACCAATGATTTGGTAAACGAGCAGGGGGAGATCTTATCCTTTCAGGTCCACGTGGATTGTCGGCCCTTGCCACCAGTGATCCCCAATCTGCGGGTCACGGAGATCAAGACGGCCCTGCAGTTTTTACTGGGGAGTCACGCCCAGATGGATATCTCGTGGCGGACCTTCGAGGGCGTGGTGACCTGGACGCCGCAACACCTGCAAGATTTGAGTGCGTTGGTCAATTTCTTGGGCAGCGTCCAGGTGGCCTACCAGTTGGTTGCCACGGCGAGTCAACGGGTCCAACTCCGCCTCGATTTGAACGATTTTCAACGTTAATTTCTGGTTGGCCAAAAAATCCGGCTAAGCGTGCGGAGTTAACGGTGTATCGTCAGTCACGCCCAGTCGGTCGGCCCCGATTTGCGTTGCAATTATTTTTATGCTATACTACTAGCTTGTGAGTATCTGGCTTACGCTAGTGACTCTCCTTGCTTCCGCACAAGAGGCGGGGGCCTGAAGTCCATAAGGAGGTGTACGATTCATGGAAACTACGAAATACGAAATTACCTACATCATTCGTCCAGATCTTGACGACGCTGCTAAGACTGCTTTGGTAGAACGTTTTGACAAGATCGTTACGGATAACGGTGCAGAAATCATCAGTTCGAAAGACTGGTCAAAGCGTCGTTTTGCTTACGAAATCGGTGGTTACAACGAAGGTATCTACCACGTTATCACGTTGAACGCTAACGATGACGAAGCTTTGAACGAATTCGACCGTTTATCCAAGATCAATGGCGATATCTTACGTCATATGATCGTTAAGCGCGAAGACTAATTCTAACTTTAACTTTTAATTTGAGAGGAGTTATTCAGCAATGATCAACCGAGTAGTACTTACTGGCCGACTGACACGGGACGTTGACTTACGATACACCCAAGGCGGTGCTGCTGTTGCCACTTTTACGTTGGCCGTTGATCGGCGGTTCACCAACCAGCAAGGTGAGCGGGAAGCTGATTTCGTTAGTTGTGTGATTTGGCGCAAGTCCGCGGAGAATTTTGCCCAATACATGCATAAAGGGTCCTTGGTCGGCATCGAAGGCCGTATCCAAACCCGGAACTACGAAAACCAGCAGGGCCAACGGGTCTACGTGACCGAAGTGGTCGTCGAAAACTTTTCCTTCTTGGAACCTCGTTCGAGCAATCGTAACGCGGCGCCTCAAGGTGGGAACAATTACGGCGCTCCTGTGAATAACGCACCTCAGAATAATCAGACTCAGAATAACAATCCGTTTACCAGCGGCGCCAACAATGGCCCGCAGGCGAACAACCACTCGAACCCCGCCTCAAGTGCGCCGGCCGGGAACAACCAGAACACTAACGGCAACAATGGTAGCAATGCCAACGATCCGTTTGCGAATACTGGGGACTCGATTGATATTTCCGACGATGATTTACCGTTCTAAAAACTCACTAAACGAGGAGGGAATTATCCATGGCAGGACAACGTCGTGGCGGCCGTCGCCGTCGTAAGGTTGACTTCATCGCAGCCAACCACATCGAATACATTGATTACAAAGACACTGACTTATTACGTCGATTCATTTCCGAACGGGGCAAGATTTTACCTCGCCGGGTTACTGGTACGAGTGCCAAGAACCAACGTAAGTTAACTATTGCTATCAAGCGTTCACGGATCATGGGCTTAATGCCATTCGTCAGCGAAGACTAGTAATACCAAACGACGCCTTTTATCGGGCGTCGTTTTTTTATCCCCAAAATTCACGAGTTATGCACAGAAAACGGTGGATAACTACCAGATTTAGGGGATAACTCGGGTAAAACTACCAAATCTAGTGGCGATGAGTTTAAATATGCAGACTAATGTGGGGCAGTCTAAGCTGCTAATCGTTTGTCTGATAAATGGTACATTTTAAAGTTAGTTTAGTGAAATAACTGCATGCAATCATACAATCCTGACTTTCCACTATATTCCGCGAATTATCCACATTTGTGGACAATTCTGTGCATAACTTTGAGGCGGTAATTCGCGCGTTAACAAGTCATTAAAACCGCTATTGAAGAGATAGTTCGGGGGCCAGCGCGGGACCTTGCGTTTGGCCGCCAAGTTTCCTATGCTGGAGATATCAGACAACTGGGAGGCTTCGCCGTGGAACGGTATCAGAACGCACAACTTTTTCAGCTTCGCGAGATTGGCTTGGGTCTGACCTTTATTGGCGGTTTCATCGACGCTTACACCTTCGTGCAACGTGGTGGGGTGTTGGCCGCGGGGCAGACCGGGAACCTGATCTTTCTGAGCGTCGACGTGGCCCAGCGAAATTTACCGGGAGTGTTGACCAAGCTGGCCACCGTCTTGGCCTTTATGCTGGGGGTGATGGCGGTCCGCGTCTGGGAATACCATATCCGCCCCCGGTCCCACTACTGGCGCTTGTTGAGCCTGGCGGCGGAACTGGTCGTGTGTGGCGTCGTGGGGGCCTTACCGGCTAGTGTGCCCAATTATATGGTGACGCCCCCGTTGGCGCTGGTGATGGCCATGCAGACCACGGCCTTTGGCAGCATCGCCGGTCACGGGTATAATAACGTGTTTTCGACCGGCAACCTCAAGAAGGCGACCAGTGCGCTCGCCGCGTATAGCATGAGTAGTGACCCGACTCAACTGGTGACCAGCAAGGTCTATTTCGAATTGGTGGCGGCCTTTACGGGTGGTGCCATTGTGTCGGCGCTCCTGCAGACGCTGTGGGGCCCGCGGACGATTTGGGGCGCGGTCGGCGTGATTGGCCTGGTCGGTGGGTACTACGGGTGGTTATTGTTCCGTCGTGCCCGTGCCGCGCAAAAATAGTTGAATTAAGCCAAAAAAGCCCGACCAGTTACCGGAGTTTCCAGTAGCTGGTCGGGTTTAGTGGTTAGAATTCGCGGTGGCCGCCGAGGTAGACTTGTTTATCGGCCTGGACCACGTTAGCGGTATCGGCTAAGGGGTCGTTTTTTAAGACCTGGAAATCGGCAAACTTGCCGACCTCTAGGGTGCCGTAGTCGTCCGCCACCCCTAGCAGTTGGGCGGAATTGAGGCTGGAGCATTGGTAGGCTTGGGCGGGAGTCATGCCTAACTTGGTGAGGAGACCAAATTCTTCGGGCGTTTTATCGAACCCGTTATAAGGTGTTCCGGCGTCAGTGCCGCAGGTGAATTTAACGCCTAACTTAAAGGCACGACGCATATTGACGTAGGTGTCATCTAACGCGTCAGCAGCCTTCTTAACTTCCCAGTCAGGTAATTCACCCTTACCAAATTCAGGGATCACCCATTCAGCGATTAACGTAGGGGTGAGGTAGGTTCCTTGTTGAACCATTTGATGGGCTTCTTGTTCGTTAACGTAGAAGCCGTGTTCGATGGAGTCCACACCGGCATCTAAGGCATTTTGGATACCAGGATTTCCTTCGGCGTGGGCGGCCACGACCCGGCGCTTATGGTGGGCTTCTTCAACGGCGACATGCATTTCAGCGACTGAAAGTTGAGCATCCTCCATGAAATCGTTAGGCGTCATCACGCCCCCCGTTGCCATAACCTTGATACTTTCAGCGCCGTTCTTAAAGGCGGTTCGTACTGCCTTCCGCATCTCGTCAGGCGAATCAACAGCGTGACCGCCGTGAGGGGAATCACCGTGGCCCCCAGTCATTGAAAAGGCCTTGCCAGAAGTTAACATGTGGGGCGTATGGGGCAGTTGGCCGGATTTTTGTAACTTTTTCAGTTTAACATCGACATCGTAATCGTTACCACATCCCCGAACGTAGGTGACCCCTGACTTGAGTAAAGATTGAAGGTTGGTCCACGCAAAGACAGCTGTTTCGGATTCGGAATCGTCGCTACCATTTAAAGCTAATGGGTTAGCAGAAACGTGCGTATGAACGTTAAAGAATCCCGGCATCACGTATTGGCCGTTTAAGTCGACTTGTTCATCAGTGGCTTCGGGAGTACCGTGGCCACGGTTAACTAAGCGACCAGTTTCGGTATCAACAGTGAACCAAGCGTCAGCGTCGTTTTGATCATTAGTACCATCGAATAAGGTAAAGTTAAAGAAAGTTTTTTTAGTCATTAAAGGTTCCTCCTAAATAATAAAGCGAATTAAGTGATCAATTTATAGGAAAGATTGGGGACGAAGATTCACCTCGATGTCCCCGGAAACTATGCTTATTTCCAGTAAGCGTATTTATACTGAGCTTCATGCAATAGGGAGTAGGATAGACCGCCAACGTCCTTAGAGACTAATTTTGCTTCGGATGGTTGGTAAACGGGAATATAGCCCTTAACGGCCATTAAGCGTTGGTCGGCAGCCATTAATCCGTTGTAGCGCGCTAGGCCACTCTTTTGATTGGCTGAGTCTAGGAGTTGGTTGAACTGTTCGTCGTCCCAACCAGTGAAGTTTACGGTGTTGGTTTTAGCGGCGAGGCTTAAGAAGTCAGAAGCGTCTAACCAACTGGTGGACCAACCGGTAAGGTTTAATTCAAAGGTTCCCGCGAAGTCCCGTGCGACGTGTTGCGCATGGGGGATAGACGTGATGTTGACGGTCAGACCCTTAAAGTTTTTCTGCATGACGGATTGTAGATAGGTGCCCACGTGCTTATCGTCGTCAGTATCATCGGTTAATAGATTCAAAGTGACCTTACTTTTGCCGGTTTCCTTAAGATATTTCTGCCAATAAGCTTTCGCCTTAGTGACGTCAGTTGGGAGTAAGTTGCCGACTTGAGCGGCCATATCCTGCCCAGTTTTAGGATTCGCTTGGTCCCCCCGAGGAACGGCGCTTAAGGCGGGTTTAGAGCCGTCTTGAAGTACCTTGGTCGTTAATGTGGAACGATTCATGACGTAGGAAATGGCTTGGCGTAAGTTTTCGGAACTGGTTTTGGTTTTTTTGCTATTCACGTATAAGTACTGGAGTCGTCCTAATAAATGGGTGTGTAGCTGTGAATCGTTAGCGTTGGCTCGGACGTATTCGCCACTGACGGTGGTCTCTTGAATCTTGCCACTCTTGAAGAGATTAGCGGCTGTTGTTTCGTCTTTGGTGACGCTGACCTTGACGTGTTTGATTTTAACGTTGTCAGCATTCCAGTAATGTGGGTTCTTGACGTAAGTCCAAGAAGAATTGCTACCAGTCCAACCGACTAACTTATAGGCGCCGTTGCTGACGGTTTTGGCAGCGCTGGTGCCATATTTTTGTCCGTATTTCTTGACGGCAGCAGTGTTGAGAGGATAGTAGCCAGCAACTAAATCGTCAAAATAGGGAACTGCTTTGGAAAGCTGAAATTGTAATTTAGTCTTGCTTAATGCTTTAACGCCTAATTTACTGGCAGGAAGTTTTCCCTTTTGAATAGCATCATAATTCTGAAAGGCGCTTAAGAGACTGGCATATTGGGCTTTAGTTTTTGGGTCCACCCAACGGCGAAGAGAGGTGACAAAATCCTGAGCCGTGACGGCTTGCCCATTGGCCCACTTAGCATTTTTCTTCAGGGTAAAAGTGTACGTTTTTCCCTGATTAGTAGGTTTGACCATTTTAGTGGCAACGCCTGCGACGACCTTGCCTTGCTTATTGTAGGTGTAGAGGCCTTCCATCGTTTGTGAAATGACGCTCCCGCTATTGGTGTCAGTAGATTTGTTGGGATCGGCCGTGGCCGGTTCGCTTGCCAGCGTCACGCTCAAAGTTTTATCTTGTGATTTAGTTTGGCCGGATGCCTGGCCGCAGCCGCTTAACGCGACCAGGGCCAGTAAAGCGGCGGTGGTTAACCAAGTTTTATGAGTCATTGAAAAGCCTCCTAGCACAATTGATCTAAGGTTTGAGAACAAAAAAAGCACCCTCATGGAAAAAAACATCTTCCATAAGGGTGCAGTTCGCACGGTACCACCTTAATTTTCGCGACAAAAATGTCGCCTTTAGCATGAACGGCAAGGGGCCTAGACGCCGACGCTAAACTAGGCTTTTAGCGCTAGCGACCCTCGCGATTCACTGCACGGATAACGGGATGCTTCCCGGTTGAACACTTACTTGAATTCGGTGGACGGCTCCGAAGGGATGTTCATGTTGGGGTGGCTGACCCGCTTGCACTAGACCGGGTTCGCTAACAGTCGTGACCAACACTACTGAACTTCATCATCACTTTTTAATGTTCTAATCAATTGTTAATAATTGCTAGTTTAGCACCGATTTTTGGATTGTCAACGCGAAATTGAAAACTATTGTCGGTATTTTGGGCGATAAAATCAAGAAGTGGTTCGACCAAAAAGCGCGCCAGCGACCGTTTTTCGAGGGGAAGGAGGTCGCTGACGCGTAGGAGAAAATTTAGTTAAAATTCACGGTGGCCGCCAACGTAGACTTGCTTGTCAGCTTGAACGACGGCGTGGACGTCGGCGACGGGATCGGCTTTTAGGACCTGGAAGTCGGCGAACTTCCCCACTTCAAGGGTACCGTAGTCGTCAGCAACGCCTAAGAGTTTGGCGGAGTTGATGCTCGAACACTGGTAGGCCTGAGCGGGCGTCATCCCAATTTTGGTCAGCATTTCGAATTCCTCTGGTGTTTTATCGAATCCGTTAAAGGGCGTCCCGGCATCGGTGCCACAAGTAAATTTAACGCCAATCTGGAAGGCACGGGAAAGGTTGACATAAGTATCGTCAAGGGCGTCTTCAGCCTTTTTGATTTCCCAAGCAGGGAGCACCCCGATGCCATCCTTAGCGGCCGCCCATTCAGCGATTAACGTTGGCGTGAGGTAAGTTCCCTGGGCCACCATTTGATGGGCTTCTTGTTCGTTGACGTAAAAACCGTGTTCGATGGAGTCAACACCGGCGTCGATGGCGTTTTGAATGCCGGGATTGCCTTCGGCGTGGGCCGCAACGATGCGCCGCTTGTGGTGGGCTTCCTCCACGGCCACGTGCATTTCAGCCACGGAAAGCTGCGGGTCCTCCATGAAGTCGTTGGGGGTCATCACGCCCCCGGTCGCCATGACCTTGATGCTTTCGGCGCCGTTCTTAAATGCCGTCCGAACGGCTTTACGCATCTCATCTGGGGAATCGACAGCGTGACCACCATGAGGTGAATCGCCGTGACCGCCCGTCATAGAGAAGGCTTTTCCGGAAGTCATCATGTGTGGGGTGTGTGGCAACTTACCGTCTTGTTGCATTCGTTTGAGGGCGATATCCACGTCATATTCGGTACCGCATTGACGAATGTAGGTAACGCCGGATTGGAGTAATTGATGCAGGTTTTGTGTAGCGAAGACCGCTGATTCGGCTTCGGTGTGACCGTACGAGCCATCGGGAGTGTCGGGGCCCGCAGTGATGTGGGTATGGACGTTGAAGAAACCGGGCATCACGTATTGTCCGTGAAAGTCGACTTGTTGGTCAGCACTGGTGGGAGTTCCAGTCCCCCGAGCAGTGATGCGACCAGTGTGGTCGTCAACCGTGAACCAAGCATTTTCCGTATTGTGATCGGTGGTGCCATCAAAGAAATTGCAGTTGTAAAAAGTCGTCATAAGACATTCCTCCAGTTTTTAAGTTAAGGGGTGGGGTGCGTGGAACGGATTGGTCACTTCCTCAAATGGGGTTAGACGCATTATTTCCAATAGGCGTATTGATAGTGTGCTTCGTTCAACAATGAGTAAGTCAAACCGCCAACCTTGTCACTGACCAGTTTGGCTTCAGACGGTTGATAGACGGGAACGTAGCCCTTTACACTCATCAGGTACTTATCAGCAGCAATTAAGCCGTTGTAGCGTGCGATACCAGTTTGCGCGTTGGCACTTTGCAGAAGCTGGTTGTACTGGGTATCGTTCCAATTAGTGAAGTTCACGGAGTTGCCTTTGGCGGCCAGTTCCAGATAATCGTCGGCATCCAGCCAGCTGGTAGACCAACCAATCAAGTTAATATCGAACTTCTCGGCGAAGTCGCGGGCCACGTGTTGAGCGTGTGGCAGAGCGGTGATATTAACGGTCAACCCTTTGAAATTCTTTTCCATCACGGATTGGATGTAGGTCCCCACGTGTTTATCGTCGTCGCTGTCGTCGGTCAGGATGTTCAAAGTGACTTTGGACTTACCGGTTTCCTTCAAATATTTTTGCCAGTAAGCCTTAGCTTTGGTTACGTCGTGAGGTAACAGGTTTCCCACTTCTTTAGTCATATCTTCGCCGGTCTGCGGGTTCTTCTGGTCACCGTAAGGAATAGCACTGGTGGCCGCCTTTGATCCGTCGCCCAAAACATGGTTGACCAACTGGTTGCGGTCGATCACGTAAGAAACGGCTTGACGCAGATTTTCGGAGCTTGTCTTTGCTTGTTTACTGTTGAAGACCAAGAGACTCATACGTCCCAGCAAGTGAGTCTTCAATTGCTTTTCGTTGCCATTAGACCGGACGTATTGGCCACTAACGGTCGTTTCTTGAATTTTACCGGATTTAAACAAGTTGGCCGCTGTCGTCTCATCTTTGGTGACGGAGACTTTTACGTTATTGATTTTGACGTTTTGGGCGTTCCAGTAATGGGTATTTTTAACGTAGTGCCAGCTGGAGTTACTGCCGGTCCAACCAACCAGTTTATATGGCCCGTCACTCATGGTCTTAGCGGCGCTGGTCCCGTATTGGGCACCGTACTTCTTTACTGTCGCGGTATTCAGCGGGTAATAGTCACTGGCCACCAAACTATTGAAGTACGGGACAGCCTTGGTCAGTTGAATCTGGAGTTTAGTCTTACTCAGGGCTTTGATGCCTAATTTTGAAGGGGCCATCTTGCCGTGCTGAACGGCATCGTAGTTTTTGAAGGCCGATAGAAGACTGGCATATTGGGCCTTAGTTTTAGGATTAGCCATTCGTTGGAGGGAAGTGACGAAATCTTGTGCCGTGACCTGTTGGCCATTAGCCCATTTGGCGTTTTTCTTAAGCGTAAACGTGTAAGTCTTTCCGTGATTAGTCGGTTTAACGATTTTAGTCGCGACACCGGGAATAATCTTGTTGGATTTGCTATAGGTGTAGAGACCTTCCATCGTCTGAGAAATGACGCTACCACTATTGGTATCAGTAGATTTATTCGGATCAGCCGTCGCCGGTTCATCGGCTAAGGTGACGTTCAGCGTCTTGTTTTGGGTCTGGCCGTTGGCTTGGCCGCAGGCGCTTAAGGTGACCGCCATCAGAATGGCGGCGGGAATCATAAATAGTGAACGATGCATGGGCAAGGACCTCCTAGGTGTATGGCAATCGATGCGGTGGCAAACGACAAAAAGCGCCCTTACGGAAAATGTTTCTCCGTAAGGGCGCAAGTTTTTGCACGGTACCACCTTAGTTGGTTCTCAACATGAACGGCGGCTCCTAGAGGCAATTTCTCACAGGCTAGGTCCTGTGGGGGCCACACCGCGATTCAAGTGCAGGGATAACGGCTGCGGCCGGTCGGGCTTACTAGAATTCAGCTGACAGTTCGGAAGGGAGTTCACGTGATGTTGGGGTTCCCGCTCACACTAAACCGGGATCGCTTAACGCCCAAGGCCACGTTACTAGTCTTCTTCATAACTTTTTAATTTTCTCATCGATTGTTAATGATTGCTAGTTTAGCGAGGCGACTGAAAAATGTCAACCGTTTTTTGGAAAACTAATTTCCGACTGAACGGGTAATCCCGGCTGGCCGTAAGTCAAACGAGTTTAAAAAATTCCGCAACAATCAGCAGATCGTTGCGGAAAAATTGCGTTTATTGACGGACTTGTAAGACGTTGTCGAGTGGAGCCCGTTTAGGTCGTAATTGGTTCAGCCGGTTGTCCTGAGGATACCCCAGTGCGATGCCCATGAAGAGGGCTTCGTCGGTGGGGATGTCGAATTCTTGGCGAATTTCGGCGGGGTACCGGACCAGTTCGTAGGCCGGCACGCCACTGACCCCGTGGGCTTCGGCGGCCAGTAAGATGCCGTAACCGAAGGCCCCAACGTCGTAAGCCGAATAGGCCGAAGCATCTCGCGGCAGGGTCAAATACACGATAGCCGGCGCATTGAAGAGGTGCTTTTGGCCGCTAACGAAGCGGGTCTGGTCTTCATCAGAAAAGAACGCCAACATGTTGGCCCGCCAAGCATCCAGATTGGCTTGCGGGGTGGCCGCCCAGGTCTTGGGGGGCACGACCTCGGTCCAACTCTTGGTACCCTGACTGGCCAATTCGAAATGGTGCTGGCGAATCCGCTGCACCACGTCACCCAAAGCCAGGTAAGCCTTCCAGGGTTGGGTATTCTCCCACGACGGCGCGGCTTGGGCGGTGTAGAGGATGGCTTTTAACGTCTCCAAGTCCACGGGGCGGTCGCTAAAGTCCCGGGCGGAATGCCGGTTGGTCAAAAGATTTTGGTCACTCATCAGCTAACTTCCTTTCAGCAGGTCATAGTCGTTGTATTCCCATTCTATCGTGCTGAACGCAGAAAACAAGCCGGGCGCTTCCGTGCTAGGCGGTGAAGTGCTCGATGATGGCGGCCAAAGTCACGCCGGCGTTGGGCTGGCCGGTCTTGCGGGCGTAGTAGGCCTGGAAACGCGGATCGGCGCGGTAGAGTTGGGCCAAGCCCCGGTGCTGCGCGGCCGTGTAATTGTTCCACGTGAAACATAGCCAGTCTTTGTGCGCCGTAAAAATCCGTTGGGCGGTCGGCCCGGTGGTGTCCTGGGTCTGGGCCACCTGGGTTAAATCGGTGAGCAAGTGCTGTTCAATCGCCTGCATGGCCTGGTAATCGGCGGCACTCAGGTGGGCGAACTTTTGCTGACTGGCGGTGACGGCGGCCTGGCCGTAACGTTGCCGGGCTTCGGCACCGTATTGCTGGTCGTTAGTGGTGAGGGCTTGCTGCTTAAACGCGGCAAATTTTTCTGAATCGGTCATTTGGGGACCTCCTTGATGGGCCGCTAACGTGCGGTCCAGTTGTTGGAGCAACTTAGTCAGGCGCGTCTGTTCGGTTCGCAAAGCCTCCCGCTGACGCCGCAACGCCGCGTCTTGGTCCGCTAAGGGCTGGGTCAATAGTTCCTGGATTTCGGCTAGGGTAAAGCCAAAGGTCTGCCAGTACCGGATGCGTTGGAGTTGATCGACCTGCGCCGCGGAGTACTCGCGGTAACCGTTTTGGGGATTACGCTGCGCCGGTAACAGGCCAATCTGGTCGTAATACCGCAGGGTTCGTGGGCTGAGTCCCGCCAGCTTGGCGAGGGCTTGAATCGAATAGGACATTGAAATCACCTTCCTGAGTGGCTTAAGTTCTAGTCTAAGGGTTGCCGTGACGTCAAGGTCAAGGCGGAAGACGGCTAAATTTAAAGTTCAGCGCAACCGCGTCAGACCGGGATTTGAGCGAGAATCAAATTTTGTGAACGGCGGGGGTTGTGATAAAATGAAAGTATTCTTTAGTGCGGTCAGGCTCACCACTTTTTGACCGGGTGATACCGCCGCGGATAGACTTTTTGTACGAATCAGATGAGGAGTAAGTATGCACAAACTATTTTCGCGAGCTAACGTCCCCGAGTTCTTACAGAACCGGCGGCTCCGGGGGATCGCAAGCATGACGGCTGGTCTGGCCATTCTTGGGATAGTCCTGTCGTTCCTACTTAATTGGATCTTCGGTATCGTTATTTTAGTCTTAGTCGGCATTGGAATGCTTATCGTCTTCAGCACCATGGCGGAAATCGGTGCCGACACCGCTCAGTACATCTCTGACCTCTCCTACCGGATTCAGCAGGGGGAGCAGGAGTCGTTGATTCGCATGCCGCCGGGTGTCATGATCCTGGGAACCAGCAACCAAGTCGAATGGCTCAACCCCTACCTACAACGGTACTTTGACGACCAAAACGTGTTAGGCCGGTCGTTGAATACGGTGGATGCTGAGCTAGCCAAATTGGTGGCGACCACCAAACCGGAAACGTTGACCACGGTCAAGTGGCGCGACTACCGGTTTTCGATGTACGTTCAACCCGATTTTCACGCCGTGTACCTCTACGACATCACGCACTACCAGCTGATTCAGGAGCAGTACGACGACGAGAAAATCGCCATTGGCCAGATCTTCTTGGATAACTATGATGAAATTACCCAATCAATGACCGACCAAGACATTTCGAACCTCCGTAATTATGTGACCAACGAATTATCATCGTGGGTTCAACAGTTCGATATGTATTTGAAGCAACTCGACGACGACCACTACTTCATTTTAGCCTATGCCAAGTCGCTAGCGGCGATTGAAGCCGATAAGTTCAAGATTTTGGACACCATTCGGGAGAGTACGTCGAAGCAAAACTTCCCCTTAACGTTAAGTATCGGGATTGCCTACGGGGACCCGAACCTAAACAAGCTAGCCGACCAAGCCCAGAGCAATCTGGACCTGGCGCTGGGCCGGGGCGGGGACCAGGTCGTGGTCAAGGCCGCCGACCAGGAAGCCCGCTACTATGGTGGGAAGACCAACCCGATGGAGAAGCGGACGCGGGTCAGAGCCCGGATGATTTCGCAAGCCCTACAAGAGCTGATGAACGAGTCCGACCAGATTTTCGTCCAGGGACACACCCAACCGGATATGGATTCGCTGGGGGCCTGCCTGGGGATTCGCCGGATCGCCAAGATGAACAACAAGACCTGTTGGATTGTCCTGGACCAGGAAATGGTCCACTCCGACGTTCAACGGTTATTGGATGACTTGAAGGGTTACCCCGACATCGCGGCGGCCATCATTTCGCCGGAAAAGGCGCTGGAAAAGGCCACCGACCAAAGCATGTTGATCATGGTCGACCACTCCAAGCCGTCGATTACGATTGCCCCGGACCTGTATCACCGGATGGAAAACCGCGTGATGATCCTCGACCATCACCGGCGGGGCGAAGAATTCCCCGAAAATCCGTTACTGGTCTACATCGAGCCGTATGCTAGTTCGACCTGTGAACTGATCACCGAAATGTTCGAATATCAGTCTCAAGAAGGCGAACCCATCAACAAGGTGGAAGCTACGGCGATGCTCACTGGGATCTTCGTCGATACCAAGCACTTCTCGTTACGGACCGGGACGCGAACCTTCGATGCCGCCAGTTACCTGCGTTCTGCGGGGGCCGACGCCATTGAGATGCAGCAATATATGAAGGAAAACGTCGACAGTTACCTCCAACGCAACCACCTGATTGAGTTGGTCGAGTTCGTCAACGAAGACATGGCCCTAGTGGCCGGCGAAGAGGATCAGACCTACGATCCGGTCACCGCCGCGCAGGCCGCCGACGACCTGTTGAACATGTCGGGCGTCGACGCGTCGTTTGTGATGACCCGTAGAGACGACGGCCGGGTCGGCATTTCCGCCCGGTCGCTAGGCCGAATCAACGTGCAACTGACCATGGAAGCCATGGGCGGCGGGGGACACCTGTCCAACGCGGCGACCCAGATTGCCGACAAGTCCGTGGCCGAGGTCAAACAACAATTACTAGATATTCTGAACCATGCCGATGAACCGGAAACCGCTGATAAGTAGTTAATTGCGTTAACCGGGGATTCGGCGTAGGATAAAATTATGAACTATTGAGGAGTGACCGACGTGAAAGTGATTTTTACCAAGGACGTCCGCGGAAAAGGTAAACGCGGTGAAATTAAGAACGTGCCTGACGGGTACGCGCAAAACTTTTTGATCAAGCGGGGCCTTGCTAAGGAAGCCAACCAATCCGCGATGAGTCAACTCAGCGCCGAACGGAAGGCCGAAGAACGGCGCGAAGCCGAAGCCTTAGCCGAAGCCAACAAGCTGAAGACCCACTTGGAAGATGACAAGACGGTGGTCGAAATCCTCGCCAAGGCCGGCGATGACGGTCGGTTGTTCGGGTCCATCCCCAGCAAGCAAATCGTCCAAGCCCTAGACAAGCAATTCAACCTGAAGCTGGACAAGCACAAGGTGGAGTTGCCGGAACCAATCCGCTCGTTAGGTTACACCAACGTGCCGGTTAAATTACACGCCGACGTGACCGCCAAGATTCGGGTTCACGTGGCTCAAAAGCAAAAATAAGTTAAACGGGCGGTTTCATTAAGCCCTTGATATAAAACCGGTCCCCCAAGATCTTTGGATTTTGGGGGACCGGTTTTTGCCCCCATGACTCGGTGTAATTCTAACCAAAGTTCCCACTTGGCACGGATCTTGAGTGGGGCGTTTCATGGTGGGCAGGTCATCGGTCTTTTCGTGCTCCCACGCATGTGTTAAGATTGATTTCTGATAGACAACAGCAGTTGTAAAAAATATCAAAGTTAAGTTGAAAAAATTCGAGACAAAGGATTTTAATTAACCTGGATGGGCTAGTTTATTCGACGAGTGGTTAAAGCTCGTTGAATTGTAGCGGGGGTTAAGAGAGGTATTCGCCAAGTTTTAGTTAAGGAGTTAGTGAGGATTAAGAATGGACAATAGTGCACTAACAGACCACACACCACCACAGAACCTCGAAGCCGAAAAGGCCGTCTTAGGGGCGATCTTTTTGAGTACCGACGCGTTGGTGGATGCGTTGGAATACCTAAGCCCGGAGGATTTTTATCGCCGGGAACATCAAATTATTTTTCAAGCCATGATGGACTTAAACGACCGCGATGAAGCCATCGACGTCGTGACCATCACGGATTTATTGACCGCCAAGAACCAATTAGATGACGTGGGCGGCGTGACCTACATTGCCGAACTGGCCGGTTCCGTGCCGACCGCGGCCAACGCCACCTACTACGCTAAAATCGTGCAAAATAAGGCGGTCTTACGGCGGTTGATCCAGACCGCGACCAACATCGTCACCCAGGGGTATCAACAAGACGGCGACGTGACCGAGATTTTGGACAACGCTGAAAAAGACATCATGAACGTCGCCGAGATGCGGAGCCAATCCGGCTTTAAGCAGATTCGCGAAGTCCTGAGTCAGACCTTCGAGGACATCAACGAATTGGCCGAAAAGGGAGACGCGATTACCGGGCTTTCCACCGGGTACGCCGAACTGGATAAGATGACCACCGGGCTACACGACGATGAGTTGATGATCCTCGCCGCACGGCCGGCCGTCGGAAAGACCGCCTTTGCGCTGAACATCGCGCAAAACGTGGGGACCCGGACCGATAAGACCGTCGCTATTTTTAGTCTGGAAATGAGTGCCGAATCGTTGGTCAACCGGATGTTGTGTGCGGAAGGCTCCATCGACGCCAACCATTTGCGGACCGGGCAATTGACCGAAGACGAGTGGAACAACCTGGTGATGGCCATGGGTAGTCTGTCCAAGGCCAGCATCTACATCGATGACACGGCCGGGAACAAGATTACCGAAATTCGGGCTAAGTGTCGGCGGTTAGCCAAGGAAAAGCAAAACCTAGGCTTGATTGTGATTGATTACCTGCAACTGATTGAAGGAACCAATCACGAAAGTCGGCAACAAGAAGTGTCCGATATTTCACGGCAACTCAAGAAGTTAGCCAAAGAATTGCACGTGCCCGTCATCGCGCTTTCGCAGTTGTCACGGGGCGTGGAACAGCGGCAAGATAAGCGACCGGTGTTGTCCGATATTCGGGAATCCGGGTCGATCGAACAAGATGCCGACATCGTGTCGTTCCTGTACCGGGACGATTATTACGAACGTGAAGGCGGCGATGAGGACAATAACGACAGCGATCCCCGCGAAGAGGGTAACGAAGACGTGGGGGAAGTCGAAGTCATTATCGAAAAGAACCGGTCGGGTCCGCGGGGCACGGTCAAATTGCTTTTCGTCAAGTCCTTCAATAAATTCTCATCCGTGGCCTACGTGCCAGACGGACAGGGATAAGCTCAAGCAGGTGAGTCGGCGTCAAGCCGGGGCTCACCTGCTTTTATTTAGCGGAATAATTCATCCGGATAAGTGTAAACTGACCCAAAATCTGAGATTTTATCAGCAAATTTGCTAAAATTCATACGGATGTGCTAGAAAGTTCACACTTTCGTCATATTTACCAGCTAATATATACAACATAGAAGTTAACCAATCGGTTGCTTCTACCAAAGATTAACAATCTTTTTTCATGTACTCCTCCTCCCCTGGAATAATGAAAAAATAGTTAACGTCATTTTAATGACGTTACCCCTACTCCGATGACCATCGCTTTCCCCGAGCGATGGTTTTTCTTTGGCCAAAAATTAGAAGTTGTAGTAGACGAACCGTAGTGCTAATGGGGATAAAACTGGTCGCCCTCCGGCGCTCGGGGGCTGGAACGCTTGCGGGCACAACTTCAAGCCTCGTAAAAATCACGAGTCTTGAAGATTGGCCTTATTCTAGGTCGGGAAAATAACCCGACCTAGAATAATTTCGCTGGCTGAGCCCCTGATCGCCTCCAGGCTGTGCATAGACTAATCGAAATTACGATTATTTTAGTGGCAACGTAGCATGGTCTTCAATTTTTCACTAGATAAAATTCATAAAAATTTTTGGATGTTCATGGATTGAATAGATTATAGATAACTTTTGAGTAATACTATCCTAACGGTACTGGAGTACTGTAAACTTAGGGATAACGACTTAAAGTTGTTCTTTAAGCATATCGGGGGAGTGAGTTAGTTGTGAACATAGAAGAATATCGGCAAACTATTACACCGCTTAATAAGGAAATTAATTATCAGACATCTCAAATGGCTAATCAGGTATACAAATTAGCCAAGGAAAATAATGACGATTTAAAGCAATTAATCGTCGACCCAGATTTTAATTTCTATAATATAAATGGAAAGTTCCTATCTACTGAGACGATGTCTGTAGAACTTTTTTCATATGGAAATGAGAAAATCTATTTTGATACGTCTAGGGAGAAAATCGTCTATTATCAGTACGATTCTTCTATTCAAATGAAGTTACCACAACCAGTTTCTAAAGAACTTTTGTGTAGCATGTTTGAGGATATAGATTGCTATAAGAATGCTGTTCACGTCTTAGGTTTATCCGGTGTGTTAGAGTTAAGCGTCAAAGAACGATCTGATATATTGAAGTCCATTACAAGCGAAGATTAATTTATCCCACGCGGTAACCCCAGCACCACCCGGGTTGCCGCGTATTTTTCGTAAATTAGTTAGAAAAATAGTTAGTTTTAGTTGTATTTATCTAACTAAAGGGTTAAGATAATGGCCATGCAGTTGAAGTTAAGCAGCCGGTCAGCGACTCGCTCGCGCCGACCACGCCGCCATCAACCATTAAACTTAACCAAGTTAGAGGGGATTTAACATGGAACGTCGCGTCACCGCGCCGCGCACGGCGCCAACCCGGTCCGCCGGGAAATTTAACCTGAAAGCATTTTTACACCTGATTCGACAAACGCAACCGAAATATTGGCAACTCTGGGTGGGCTTGGCCCTAGGCCTGGTTGCCACCGGCGCACAACTGGCCGCCCCGAAGTTTGCCCAAACTTTGATCAACGGCTTCAGTCACGGCATCAATCAAGGTCTACTGGGCCTGATCATCGGCCTGTTCGTTCTGAGCGCCCTGATCAGCGCTCTTTCCGGGGCCTTGCTGGGGATCTTTGGCGAAAACGTGGTCGCTAACCTGCGGAAGACCTTGTGGCAAAAGCTGGTTCGGCTGCGGGTCAGCTACTTCGACAGCGTCAAGACCGGGGAGATGACCTCCCGGCTAGTCAACGATTCGACGCAGATCAAGAATCTACTGGCCAATTCGTTTCCCCAGATGGTCACGTCGCTACTCCAGTTGTTAGGCGCCTTGGTCATCATGGCGTTGATGGACTGGAAGATGACGGCCATCATGTTTATCGCCTTACCGTTACTGATGGCCATCATGTTACCGGTGATGCGGCTGAGTAGTAAGGTCGGCCGCCAGCGTCAAGACGCGCTGGCCACCTTTAGCGGGAGCACCAACGATACGTTGAGTGAGATTCGCCTGGTCAAGTCGTCCAATGCCGAAGCCTACGAAACCCAAACCGGTTTTGCTCAAATCAAGCAGCTCTACCGTATCGGCCTCAAGGAAGCCGTGTACGATTCCATCGCGAGCCCAATCATGACGGCCGGCATGTTGGCGTTGTTTGTCGGCGTGCTGGTCTACGCCGCGGCTCGGGTGGCCGACGGGTCGATGAGCATGGGGACGTTGGTGTCGTTTCTGATGTACCTGTTCCAAATCGTGGGTCCCGCCGGCATGCTGGCGCGGTTCTTCACCGACTTGTCCAAGGCTAACGGCTCGACTGAACGGGTCCGCGACCTACTGAACGAACCCGAGGAAGCCTTGACGGTCGGGACGACCCAACCCGTTACCGACCACACGTTACGCTTGCAACACGTGGACTTCGCCTACGAAGACAACGGCCAACCCGTGCTACACGACATCGACATCGAAGCCAAGCCCAACACGGTGGTGGCCTTTGCCGGACCTTCCGGTGGGGGAAAATCGACCATCTTTGGTCTGTTAGAACGCTACTACCAACCGACCGCCGGGAAGGTCTTGCTGGACGACCAGGACGTCAACGACCTGAGTCTCACGGATTGGCGTTCCCAAATCGGGTACGTCAGCCAGGACTCCGCCATCATGGCCGGCACGATTCGCCACAATCTGACCTACGGCTTGGCCCAGGACTTTACCGACGAGCAACTCTGGCACGTCTTGCACCTGGCCTATGCCGACCAATTCGTTCACGACATGCCAGCGGGCCTGGATACTCAGGTGGGCGAACGGGGCGTCAAGGTCAGTGGCGGACAACGTCAACGTTTGGCGATTGCGCGGGCGTTTCTGCGTGACCCTAAGATCTTGATGCTCGACGAGGCCACGGCTAGTCTGGATTCCGAATCCGAGGCCATGGTACAAAAGGCGCTGGGCCAACTGATGCGGGTCCGGACCACGCTGATTATCGCCCACCGGCTGAGCACCATCGTGGATGCCGATAACATCTACTTCATCGACCACGGGCAGGTCAGCGGCCACGGGACCCACCAGGAACTGATGGACCGGTTACCGCTGTACCGCGATTACGTCAAAATTCAATTTAAGGACTAAAATTAAAGCGCCGCGAAGACCCGTGAGTCTCCGTGGCGCTTTTTGCAAATTAACGAGTTAACGTCGCCGCGTCGTGACCTTCCAGGGTCAATAGCGCGATCTTGCGGTCGAGGCCGCCGGCGTAACCGGTCAGTTCTCCGTGACGACCGAGCACGCGGTGACAAGGGATGACGATGGACAACGGGTTGTGGCCCACGGCGCCGCCGACCGCGCGGACCGCGGTGGGCTGGCCCAATTGGTCGGCAAGCTGTTGGTAGGTCACCGTTTGGCCGTAGGGAATCTGGGTCAAGCCCTGTAAGACCCGAGCCCGAAAGTCGGTGACTTCCGGTTGGAGCGGCAGGTCGAACGGCGAGGGTGCCTGGCCGTCGAAGTAGGCACGCAACCAGTCTAACGCCAGGGTGAGCGGCGCGGTACTGCCGGTGGGAATGGCGGTTAGGTCGTAGTCGGCGCCAAAGTGTTGCTGGTCGGCAAACCAGAGACCGTAGAGGGCTTGGTCGTCGCCTAACAGGGTCAGAGGTCCTAACGGTGACGGGGTGGTGAGTTGATAACGCATGGCGGTTTCTCCTTTTAATTGGTAGTAAGGGTTAAAATCTGGCGGAGTTTCTGGGCGTCGGCTGGTAAGACCGGAAGCTTGGCAACGTCGCCGGGAAGGTCCGCAACGGCCGTGGCGGTGCCCATGAAGGTCATTTTGAGCCAGTCACAGGACAACTTGACCGACTGTTCGATGATTGGTTGGGCCTTATGTACCGGATCGTCGGCGCCCACAATCAAGAGACAGAGGCGTTTACCGGCAAACGATACGCCGTGACTGAAGCTGTCGAACCAGCGGTCAATGAAGACCTTTAGCTGCCCGCTCATGTTGTACCAGTAGACCGGTGTGCTCAACACGATGGTGTCAGCGGCCTGAAATTGCGCAAAGAGTTGGGCGTAGTCGTCGCTGGCATCGCCCTGGGGCTGGTCGGTCTCGCGGGTATCGCGTTCAAAGTTGAGGTGCGCGTCCGCGAGGTGCAGGGTTTGGTGGGGAATCCCCACCAGCAGGCGTTCGCCAAATGCGGCGGAATTACTGTGGGGTCGCGAAGACCCGTCAATCAAAAGTGTCGTCATGGGTCACTTACCTCCTTTATAACTCCTAGTGTAGGGAAGCGTCATGTGAAAATCAATCCTGAGGGTGACTGGTCGGGAGGTGGGCTCCCGTGATAGAATGGGTCTTAATCTGAATCTCATTTAAATTTAATTTGAACGCGGGACCGGAAGTGGTCTCCGGCCGCTAGCGGGGTTAAATTTGAATCACTATTACTATCCGAAGGGGAGGCTATCAGATGCGAGAAATTCGGCTGCGCTGGCTACTGCTGGGGGAACTCTTCAGTAGTGTCGGCATGAGTTTTATCTGGCCACTCACGACCATCTACCTACATAACCATCTGGGCATTTCCTTGACCCAGGTCGGCGTGATCTTACTATTTTATTCCTTAGCCAACGTGATTGGCAGCGTCATCGGGGGCCGCATGTTCGACCGCCTGAATCCTTTTTACCTGACCATCGGTGGGGTCGGCGTGTCGTTAGCGACCATGCTGGTGCTGGTCTTCAGCCACGGTTGGCCGGCCTTTCCGATTGCGTTACTCTTCTTAGGGTTTTCCTCGGGTTGGACGCTGACCATGGTCAACTCGCTGGGGACCACGATCCACAGTCGCGACGGGCGCTACATTTTTAATATGTTGTATTTCGCCCAAAACTTCGGGATTGTCATCGGGACCGCGATGGTCGGGTTCGTCTACAGCATCAGTATCACCTTGCTGTTCAGCATTGCGGCCAGCCTGTTCGTGGCCTTCATGGTGGTGGTCCTCAGTACCTACCACGTGCCGGCCGTGATGCACCGGCAGGTCCGCGAAAAGGAGACCCAAACGGTGACCTTACCCAAGGCCAACCGCTACATCATGGGGACCTTCTTCATTTCGCTGGTCATCATCTGGATCATGTACGAACAATGGAACTCCAACCTGTCCGTCTACATGACCGGAATGGGCATCCTGATGCGCGACTACAGTCTGTTATGGACCATCAACGCCACGCTGATTGTGGTGTTCCAGGCATTGTTAAATTGGTTGTCTAACTTCTTCACCAACCTGTATCTGCAGGTGTACGCCGGCATCGTTTTCGTGGCGTTGTCGTTTGTCACCCTGATTTTTGCCAAGGACTACCTGCACTTCGTAATTGCCATGGTGATCTTGACCATGGGTGAGGCCACGGCCTTTCCCGCCATCCCGGCGATTGTCAACAGTCTGACGCCGACCGTGGTCAAGGGCAAGTATCAGGGGATGGCCAACGCCTGGGCTTCAATGGGCCGGGCACTAGGACCGCTGTTTGGGGGCCTGGTCATCGACTACGTGTCCTATACGGCACTGTTCATCGTGGCGGCGGTGGCTAACCTGATTGTCCTGGGGGTCAACGTCTTAGTGATTACGGGTAATCAGCACCGCGTCGAACTTTATAAATAAAATAGTATTGATTGGGTGTATAATATCCTTAGAGCATCGGAATATTGTTATTAGGGGAATGAACATGAAAAAAATTATCCGGGGAATGAGCGGACTGTTACTGGGTCTGGTCGCGGGGTTTTTCCTGTGGGGAACCCATACCGCGCAGAACCAGTCGACCGTGACGGACTCGGTAGTCCAGCCGACGTCGGGCCAAACGGCGGTCCAGTTGACCGATTCAAGTGGGCATCACGGTCACGTGGAGATGAAGACGCAGACGACTACTAGTCAAGCGGGGAAGACGGTCAGTCGCGAAACCACTACCATGACGTATCAGCACCAGCATCCGTATCATCACTAATGAATATGATGGAAAATAAGTCGATTAATTTGCCATAAAATAGCTTTTATACAAAACGGCGACCCTACGCGAATAAGGGGTCGTCGTTTTTTTACGCGAATATTCAGAATTTATGCACTAAAATGAATGTTTATAAAATACTTGACGCTTAAAATGAATGGTGATACTTTATATATAAATAAAAAGCAAAGAGCAAGTCGAGAAGAGTAACGGGGCGGAGCCGCCCAGCAAGTTCGGAGAGCTGACAGCCGAACCCGCGAACCCCCGTGAAGCGCATCTGGACATCGTCACGGTGAATTCCTAGTAGCCGTGACCGAACCGTGGTCGTTACCCCACGCGCACTTTTGAGGAGTGCATTGAGTGAAAAAACAAGGTGGTACCGCGACGCATTCGCCCTTGTTGACCGGAACGGGTCAACGAGGACGGGTGCGTTTTTTTGGCGATTAAGGAGCGATGACGATGAACAAACAAATGATGGGATTAGGATTAAGTTTAGGGTTACTGGCCATTGTGGGCCTGGCCGGTTGTGGGACCACGCAGGCGCAGAGCAAGAGTAAGGATGCCACGTTGGGCGTCACGTTGGTGGGTAATCCCGCCACGGCGGACCCGGCCATTTCCGGGGACGTCAACAGTTCCAGTATGATTGCGCAGACCGAAGAGGGCCTGTACACCCTGGATAAGAACGGTAAGGTCGTGGCCGGGGTCGCCGAAAAGGTGGTCAAGCCCACGCAAAACGGCACCGTTTATACCTTTAAGATCAAAAAGAACGCCAAGTGGCAAAACGGTGACCCCGTGACCGCCCAGGACTTCGTGACCTCGTTTGATTGGCAGGTCAATCCTAAGTCTAAGTCCCAAGTCGCCAACAAGCTGAAGTATTTGAAGAACTACGCCGCCGTCCAGAGTGGCAAGTTAGATCCCAGCAAGTTAGGCGTCAAGGCGCTCAACGCCAACACGTTGCAGTTGACCCTGTCCAAGCCGCAACCCTGGTTGCCCGATATTCTGGCCACGGCTGAATACCCGATGAAGACGGACCTTTTCAAGAAGTATGGCAGTCACTACGGCACCTCGGCCGCGAAGACCATGTCCGAAGGGGCCTACAAGTTGGTCGGTTGGAGCGGAAACAGTGACAGTTGGACCTACGTGAAGAACGACCATTACTGGAACGCTAAGAACGTCCAGATCCCGAAGGTCAGCGTGCAGGTCGTCAAGGATGCCGGCACGGCGGTCAACCTGTTCAAGTCGGGCAAGGTTCAAGAAACTTACCTGACCGGCCAATACATCAAGCAAAACGCCAAGAACCCGGAAATGACCACCACGTTGAACAGTTCGATGCGGTTCCTCGAATTTAACGACAAGCGGACCGTGACGCATAACACCAAGGTACGGCAGGCCTTCTCGTACATCGTGAACCGGAACCAGGTCACCAATAACGTGTTGCAGGACGGGTCGCAGGCCGCCAAGAGTCTGATTCCGACCGGCGACGGGAACGACCCGCAGACCGGCGAGGACTTCGCCAAGGAAGTCGGCAACTTGGTCAGTTACAATCCTAAGAAGGCCACGGCCCTGTGGACCCAAGCCAAAAAGGAATTGGGGATTAAGAAGGCAAACCTGGAACTTCTGACGGCCGACACGGACGAACAACAACACGTGGCCCAATACCTGCAACAACAGGCGCAAAAGTACATGCCGGGCCTGACCATTTCCATCAAGGCTTTGCCACTGGCCCAACAGATCAACAAGGGTTCGCAAGGTAATTACGATATCGACTTGGACGGCTGGACCACCGACTGGCGGGATCCCGCAGACTTCTTACAAATGGCTGACGGGACCAGTTCCGTCAACTTCACCAAGTGGGACAACGCCCATTTCACCAATTTAATGAGTGAAATCGACAATACGGCCAAATACACCACGCAACAACGGTGGAATTTAATGAAGGAAGCCGATACCTACGTGACCCAGCAGGCCGGCTTGGTGCCGCTGTATCAACAGGCGAAGGCGCACCTGGTCTCCAAGCAGGTCGGTGGATTGAAGTACACCATGATGAGCGACGCGCAATACAAGTACGCTTATTGGAAGTAAACTTTTAAATCAAGTGTGTGGGCAAGGCGGTGACGACCAGTGAGTCGGCGCCGCCTTTTTATGCAGTTAGTCAAAAAGCACCAGTCGGCGAGGACCGGTGCGGCGAGTGAATAAGCATTCTTAAAATGGATAAATACTCGGGACACAAAAAAAACCGCCATCATCGTTGATAGCGGTTTTCGATATGATGGGCAGTCAGGGGATCGAACCCTGGACCCACGGATTAAGAGTCCGTTGCTCTGCCAGCTGAGCTAACTGCCCATATCTTTTCAACGAAAATAATCATATCATGTTTGCCGGGGGTGATGCAAGCTTTTTTTGAAAAAAGTTGATTTTTATACAATCGGGCCTAACGACGGCCATAAAAAAATCAGCAGGCACGAAGTCAATTCTTCGTACGAGCTGATTAATGGTAAAGATATGATGGGCAGTCAGGGGATCGAACCCTGGACCCACGGATTAAGAGTCCGTTGCTCTGCCAGCTGAGCTAACTGCCCATATCTTTTCGACGAGAACTATCATAGCATGTCAGCTAAGGGGACGCAATCCTTTTTGTCAAAAAATTTGGCCTAAATTTGGATTTTTTTAAATTATAGGGTGATGGAGTAGATTAAATCCTGAATTTAACGGTTTGATCTCGTGTCACCAGCCCGCAGATTCGATAAAAGATTAATTAATTGCCTATAAAATAGTTTATTTCGAGTGTCAATAACAGCAACAATCATCTTCTGGATTAGGGTGATCGGAGTATTTCCTGGGAAATTTTAAATTAAGGGCAGCTTAAAGCCGTGATGGAGCAGCCCTGAAACCAGCTGCCGGATGTGTTATAATTCAAGTAGCGCCCGAATGAATTCGTTACCCGGAAGTTTATCGGGACGAACGGCGCTCTTGAGATTCACGCGGGTCATCCTGGTGGTGGCCCCATATTCCTTGACTTTAAACGAGAGTAACTTGCAACAACTTAATGGAGTGGTCCCACTGACGATGGTTTTGTGACATCCAGTGGTTGACCTGCCGATAATCCTGCAATTATCGGATTGATCTGTCTTTTTTCCTTAAGGAGGAAATTTTTAATTATGGCCAAAAAAATTCTAGTAGTCGACGACGAGAAGCCCATTTCAGATATCATGAAGTTTAGCCTAGAAAAGGAAGGCTACGAAGTCGATGTCGCTTACGACGGCGAAGCGGCCCTGCAACACGTTGAAGAAAACACCCCGGATCTGGTGATCTTGGACCTGATGCTGCCAAAGGTGGACGGCCTGGAAGTCGCCCGGGAAATCCGGAAGAAGCACGACATGCCCATCATCATGGTCACGGCCAAGGACTCCGAATTAGATAAGGTTCTAGGCCTGGAATTAGGGGCCGACGACTACGTTACCAAGCCGTTCTCTAACCGGGAATTAGTTGCCCGGGTCAAGGCGAACTTGCGGCGACAAAACACCGCGGCGCACGCCCAACCCGAAGAACCCGAAAACCAAGACATCGAAATCGGGGATTTGACGATTCACCCCGAGGCTTACTCCGTGTCTAAGCGTGGCGCCAACATTGAATTGACCCACCGGGAGTTCGAACTCTTGCACTACCTGGCCCAACACATCGGCCAAGTCATGACCCGTGAACACCTGCTCCAGACGGTTTGGGGCTACGATTACTTCGGTGACGTGCGGACCGTCGACGTGACGGTGCGGCGACTACGAGAAAAAATTGAGGACAGTCCTTCGCATCCCACTTGGTTGGTCACGCGCCGTGGCGTGGGGTACTATCTGCGCAACCCTGATTCCGATCAGGCTTAAGCTGGCGGTAACGCTAAATCTTTGGCGGAGGAGCATGTAACTTCGTGAATAGCAAAATTAGATTCTTTCAATCGATTCATTTTAAAATCGCGTTGGTCTTTGCGTTACTGCTGCTACTGACGTTGGAAATCGTCGGGGCCGTCTTCGTGCGGCAACTGGAACACCAAAACCTGAACACGTTCAAGGCACAACAGGTGGTCCAGACCTACATCGTGAACCGCTTATCTGATGAATTGGCGGGCACCAATACCACCAAGTCAGACAAGCAGATCAAGTCGACGCTGTCCGAAATCACTAACACCAACAACGCCCAGATTCGGGTGATCGACAACAAGGGGACCATCCGGGGCACTAACGAGGTGGATAACCAGGGGATTGTCGGGCAGAAGACCACCGATAGTGATATTAAAAATTCGATTTACAACAACCGCGACGTGGTCCGGACGACCTATAACTCGCAGAATAATAGCCGCTACTACACCACGATTACCCGGATCATTCGGACCCAGGGCAACAACAGTGATTTAGTCGGGGTCATTTATATGCGGGCGAGTCTGGACTCCGTCTACCAAAACATTAACCAGATTACGCTGATTTACGTGTCGGCGACGTTCGTGGCCATCATTTTAGGACTGGTCATGGCGATTATTATTTCCCGGGCAATTACCCGGCCCATCGATGAAATGAAGAAGCAGACGTTGCGTATCGCCCGGGGGGACTACTCCGGCCACGTGCACGTCTACGGTAACGATGAGCTGGGTCAATTGGCCAGTGCCGTCAATAACCTGTCCGTGCGGGTCGAAGAGGCTCAAGAATCCACGGAATCGGAACGGCGGCGGTTGGACTCCGTGATGGCTCACATGACGGATGGGGTCATTGCCACAGACCGACGCGGGAACGTCACGATCATCAACGAAACGGCCAGCAGCTTCTTGGACACCGACAGCGACGATGCGGTTGGCAAGTCCATCTTGGATCTTTTGGCGATTCGGCAAGACTACACCTTGCGCGAACTACTCGAAGATCCCGATGACCTCGTGCTGGACTTTTCGACCAAGGGACACGACCTGATTTTACAGGCCTACTTCTCCTTGATTCAGCGCGAATCCGGTTTTATTTCCGGAATCGTGTGCGTCCTCCATGATGTCACCGAACAACAAAAAATCGACCAAGACCGTAAGCAATTCGTGTCCAACGTGTCTCACGAGCTGCGGACGCCGCTGACCAGTGTGCGTTCGTACATCGAAGCGTTGTCCGAAGGGGCCTGGAAGGATCCCAAGGTGGCTCCTGATTTCTTGAAGGTCACCCAGGAAGAAACCGACCGGATGATCCGGATGATCAACGACCTGCTGACGCTGTCGCGGATGGACTCCGGGACGCAGAAGCTGGATCTGGAAATGGTCAATTTAAACGAGCTCTATAACTACGTCCTGGACCGGTTCGATATGATGATCAAGCAAGACGATCATCCGGAGAAGACCTACACCATCAAACGCGAGTTTACCAAGCGCGACTTGTGGGTCGAAATCGATACCGACCGGTTCACGCAGGTGCTGGATAACTTGATGAACAACGCCATCAAGTATTCCCCGGACGGTGGGGTGATTACCTGCCGGCTCCTGGAGACGCATAACAACGTGATTTTAAGCGTGTCTGACCAAGGCCTGGGGATTCCGCGGGCCGATATTCCACGGATCTTCGACCGGTTCTACCGGGTCGATAAAGCCCGTTCACGGGCCCAAGGTGGAACGGGGTTAGGGTTAGCTATTTCCCGGGAAGTTGTCCAAATGTTAGGCGGCCGGATTTGGGTCGATAGTCGCGAAGGTCGCGGCTCGACGTTCTACATTTCCTTACCTTACAAGCCGTACGAAGAGGAGGATCTCTGGGATGAAGATAACTAAAATCCTGTTACCGCTGGGATTAACCGTGGCGGTCGCGGTCAGTATTACCTTTTCGGCGTTGATTTGGACCAATCCGGCCCAGTACGAGCATAACCGGCAACGCAGTTCCAACGCGCAGACTACCGAGATTAACGCCCGGCCACAACGCGACGTGTTTTTACCCACGCAGGTGGTGTCGACCGACGCGAACGGCAATCAAGAACTCTTGAATAACCGGAAGATCAACCTGACTACCGAGTTACGCGAGGCCCTCTCCAAGTGGAAACTGGGCCGGCTCACACGGGTCAGCGGGGTGACGCACGCCAAATATATGGGTTACCTGCAACAAAAGGATAGCCTGTTACTGTCGTACGCCAGTCCCGTCGACGTCAAAACCTTCAACACGGTGTTTGGCAGTAAGTTGAGTCGTACCTCGACCCAGTTCTCCCGCATCATGGTGTCACTGGGCGACCAGCCGGCCCTGTACCTGCTGGATGACCGCAAACAGACCGTTTATAAGGTCCGGGTGCGGCAACCCGATGTGTCTGCTCTACGGAAGATCTTGAAGGAAAATCTCTTTCGGATCAACGTGAAGATGCAGTGGCTCAACGATACGGCGATGGCTTACGTCACCAGTCGGGTCACGGTGCCGTCATACAGTTACCTGGTGAACCAGCAGTCATCGGACTACTTCACCACGCGGCTGTTAAACAACGGGGAATCGACCAACGTGACGGCCAAGAAGAACAAGGATAATACCATCTATAGCGATGGCACGTCGCGGCAGCTGACCATCTACAACAAGCTGGGCATGGCCCTGTTTGAAGATTACAGCGCTCTGCAGACGTCGCTGAGCTTCGGCCAACAGTTGACTACCAGCTACAAGGCCGTCAAATCGGTGGGGATTCCCATGGAAAACCTGCGTTACTACGGGTACAGTCCGTCCAAACGGACCATGATCTACCGCAGTTTCGTTGAAGGGTTCCCGATTTTTAACCAGAGTAACTACGGCGCGGCACGGATTCAGCTGCTTTCACAGGGTGTGCGGCGGTACAATTTTTCGCTGTACAGTCTGCAGGTCCCAGTCCCGAACGACAAACGGTCGGTGACGTTACCGGGCACCCAAGCCGTGATTGACCAGCTGAGTTCGGCCGGGTATAGTAAGAAAAAGATTAGCAGTATTCAGCTGGGCTACCAGTGGGCCACCTCGTCGGCTTCCGACAAAGTGGTCGACCTGACGCCGACCTGGTACGTATACTACAACGGCAGCTGGAAGAACTATACCCAGCTACTAAAATAGGCAGGCAAGGAGGGACGGTCCGGCATGGATTTTCGGCGCATTGAGTGGTTGTTTTTAGTCGCCTTTATCGCCATCGATATTTTCCTGTTTGCGGCCTTTCAACGCGATACCACTAGCCAGTCGGATGCGGCCTCGAGCCGCTCGGCCGACAGTGATACCACGATTGTGAAGGAGATGCGGGCAGACAACATTACGTTTAAAACGCCCTCCAAGCAAAGTAGCGAGGGGTACTACATCTCCACGACCAACAGTGCCACGCGGCTCAAGGCCAGCCTGACCAGTCTGACGGACCAGACCGTGCGCTACGACGAGGGGCTGATCACCGCGACATTCAAGACGCCCATCACCAACGTGGATACCCAGCACCCGAACAAGGTCATGGATACCGTGGTCAGTAACAGTGCCCTGATTTTAAACGGGGCCAGCTACCAGTACAACGCGCAATTGTCGAGCCGCAATACGGTGGTCTACACGCAGCGGGTGGCCGACGGGCAGATCTATTCACGGTACGGGCAGTTGCGGTTCAGCCTGACTAACGACGGGACCGTGACCGGCTACACGCAGGGGTATCTGACCGACGTGAAGACGTTGCGGGAAAAGACCGAGACGATTTCGGAACGCAAGGCGTTGATTGGGCTCTATCAATATAACCAGATTCAAAACAACACCAAGGTCGTGTGGACCAAGTTGGCGTACACGCGGTACTTTACCTTGAAGAACAGTAGCGTGTACATCCCGACCTGGGTCATCGCGGTCAAGGCCACCAGCGGAAACAACGCGGGGGTCTTACAGCTCAAACGCGTGAACGCCTTTACGGGAACCATCCTGACTTCGGATAGCAACGTCAAGACGGTCAGCGGGAGCACGACCAGTAGTTAAGTTAGTGAGACAAAGGCGGCCAGTGATGGTCGCCTTTTTTATTAGAGTGGAAACTGGCAGCTTCCGGCCCATTTTGACCCTCCAGCTCACGGAGCATGTTAAGGCAGCCATCGGTTGAGTTGCTCACGGGTAAGTCGGTGGACTAACGGCTGGCTGGATTTTATGGCGTGGCCGCCGGTTAAGGTGACGGTCAGTTAACCATGATTCCCGCTTGTCACCGTGAAAAAAATTCGGTAAAATTTGAAGGAATTATTTTGCGAGTCACCGGTTAATTGGCGTAAGGGGGCCGCTGGGATGGTGGTTGGCAGCGTGGTGGTCGGTCACGGTCACGTAAAACGCGTTACAAGCGTCCCGGAATGCGGTATTATAGCGGTATTAGGTCAAGAGAGGGTTAGATAAAGTGAGTACGCAACAAGTAGACGACTTACGCATCAGCATTTTGTCCAGTGGCAGCACGGGCAACGTTTGTTATGTGGAAAGTCCCAACGAACGCCTGCTGATTGATGCAGGCTTAAGTGGTAAGAAAATTGAAAAACTGATGGGCGATATCGACCGGAGCCTGACCGACGTCAACGCGTTATTGGTGACCCACGAACACACGGATCACCGCAAGGCCGTGGGGATTCTGGCCCGCCGCTACGAACAACTAAACGTCTACGCCAACCAGGGCACCTGGGACGCGATGGCGCCACGCATCGGTAAGGTCGATTTAGCGCAAAAGCATTTGTTTGCGCCGGACACGGTCCAAACCTTTGGCGACATCGACGTGGAGAGTTTCTCGGTCTCCCATGACGCCGCCGAACCCCAGTTTTACGCGTTGCACTACCACGGCAAGACCTTCGTGATCTTGACGGATACCGGCTACGTGTCCGAACACGTGGAGGGCGTCATCAAGGACGCCGACGCCTATCTGCTGGAATGCAACCACGACGTCGAGATGCTGCGGATGGGTGACTATTCGTGGCCGTTGAAGCAACGGATTTTAGGCGACAAGGGGCACCTGTCCAATGAGGAAGGCGCCGATGTGTTGATGGATGTGCTGGGTAACCGCACCAAGAAGATCTACCTGGGGCACCGCAGCCTGCACAACAATATGAAGTCGCTGTGTCATTTGACCGTGGCTTCGATGATGGAAAACAAGGACTTCGGGGTGGGCGACGACTTCAAGCTGATCGATACCAATCCCGAAGAGGCCACCCCGCTGGAAGCCATCTAAAACTTTAAGGACTTCCACGAACTTTCATCGCAAAAAATTCACACTCGCCCGCTAAAATAGGGGGTATAAAATTTTAGATGACCAGCAAGGAGACCGGCGTTTCGCCGATGAATCCGGGCAAGTAACACAGCGTTGCCGGGACGGCCAGTGAGCCAATCATCACGTAAAACGACCAGGGCCCACGGCTGGTGTGATCAGAATATGAGGAGGGTTAGCGCAGACGCGCAAAGACGATGGCTGATAATAACAATAACAACACGCAAAACCAATTTAACGATCAATCACAACCGACGCCGGAGCCAACGCCGCAACCCCGGAAGCGTGGTCAAGTGACCATGACCAAGGTGGCCGTGACGGCGGCAATTGCCGGACTGTTAGGTGGGGGCGTCGCTTACGGGGGCATGAATTACCTCAATAATAGCGGCGTCACCTCGACGGCGGTGCCCGCGGGCTCCAACAAGACGGGTAACACCAAGACGTCGAACGTGACGGTCAACGTGAACACCCAAGCCACCAAGGCCTTTAACCAGGTCAAGGGTGCCATGGTGTCCGTGATTAATTTACAAAAACAAAGCAGTAGTAGTGGCACGTTAGGGGAACTCTTCGGGCAGAGTTCGTCGTCGGGATCGACGTCGAAGTCCGCTTTGGAAGAGGCCTCCGAAGGGTCCGGGGTGGTCTACAAGAAGAGCGGCAACACCGCTTACATCGTGACTAACAACCACGTGGTGTCGGGGTCTTCGGCGCTGCGGGTGGTCACCAGTAGTGGCCAACAACTCCAGGCGAAGTTGGTCGGGAAAGATTCCGTGACCGACCTGGCCGTGTTGAAGGTCAACGGGTCGTCGTTAAAGACCATTGCCTCGTTTGGCGACTCGGATAAGATCAAGGTCGGCGAGACCGCCTTGGCCATCGGGTCACCGCTAGGCAGCCAGTACGCGACCTCACTGACGGAAGGAATCGTCTCCGCCAAGAAGCGGACGATTGAGACCACCAATTCGGCCGGCACCCAAACCGGGAACGCCACGGTTATCCAGACCGATGCCGCCATCAACCCCGGGAACTCCGGTGGGGCGCTGATCAACGTCGGTGGCCAGGTCATCGGGATTACGTCCTCGAAGATTGCCAGCGACACTTCGGGAACCAGCGTCGAGGGGATGGGTTTTGCCATTCCGTCGAACGAAGTGGTCAACATCATCAACCAACTGGTCAAGAAGGGCAAAGTGGTGCGGCCGGCGCTGGGGATTACCTACGTCGACTTAGCCAACGTTTCGTCGTCCCAACAGAAATCAATCCTGAAATTGCCGTCTAGTGTCGACGCCGGGGTCGTGGTCATGAGTACCACGTCCGACTCGCCGGCTAAGAAGGCGGGGTTGACTAAGTACGACGTCATCACCGAACTGGGTGGCCACAAGATCAGCGGCCAGTCCACGCTGCGGGACCTGTTGTACAAGTACAAGTTGAACGATTCGGTCTCGATGACTTATTACCACAACGGTAAGAAGAAGACCACGACCGTGAAATTAACAGAAACGTCGTCCCAACTGAAGAGTTCGTCGACCACGGCTAACTCGGAAAGCTAAAACTTAACGTCAATAGAAGCGGACCTCACGCAGAGTGGGGTCCGCTTTTTGCATGGCCGGAAAAGCCGAAAATTTAGAATGGTTGGAAGCGGTGCAAGCCGGATGGGACCGTCGCCACTCCGAACGAAAAAGGGGGATAGATGGGGGTAATTCAGGTCGAAAAAAAGTGGTGGAAATCCTGTGGATAACTTGTGGATAATTCGATTCACAAACTTGGCGGGAAAATTAGAAATAGTGGAAAACTAAGGATGGTAGCGGTTATTAAGTTATCCACAGGCTGACGAAAAGCGTGGGGATAAGTATGACTGATTGTGAACACTGTTGGCCGAAACGTTGATGGGACAGGGGATGCGGATTGTGCGAACAAACATACGTTTCTGTGGATAACTGTGGATAAGTCGAAAAGGATTGACAAATTAAAAAGAAATAGATGTGGGGGTGGGAAAATTTTCGACCCCCTATATCTGGCATTTTGACGATCGAACCTGTGGATAACTTTGTGAATAAGTCGGGCTGGTTGGGAGAGGTGGGCGGTTGAGTGTCGAGGACACGGAAGTGACGGTTTGGTGCTGGCTGATGGGAGCATTGGAGCGTGTCGTGACCGTTGAATTCGGGGGAGTGGGACGAAAGTAGCTGAATTACTGCATATTTTGAGCGGAATTATTGATGGAACATAGAAAAAAACGGGTGACGGACGGTGGGATTGCCGTGAGTCACCCGTTTTTGCAGGGATGGGGGAATAAAGGCGGGTTACGGAACGTGGTACGGGCCGATGACGTGGAGTTGGGTGGCTGAACGGGAATGTTTCATGTGAAACATCGGGGGACGATTGGATTATGGATTCAGGGGAAAGCCCCTGATAATGGTGCTTTCAATCTACCCTGGGGGGTATCTAGAAAACGGCTGGTAACGGCCATGAAGGGGATTTGCCGGGGTGGTGAGATTCGGGGTATAATCAACCGTAAAGTAGTCGGTTCCGGGAGCGTAGAATTTTATGCACCTGTGGATAACTGAAATTGGAGGACGTTATGAACATCAAGTTTGTGGTGGTAGGTAAGTTAAAGGAGAAGTATTTTAAGCAGGGCATCGCGGAGTACGCCAAGCGACTCTCCCGCTTCTGTAAGTTTTCGATTGTGGAGGTCCCGGACGAGAAGGCCCCGGAGAGTCTCTCCCAGGCGCAGATGGACCAGGTCATGCAGGCGGAAGGCGACCGGATCTTGGAGAAGATTAAGGACCGCGAATACGTCTTTGCGTTGGCCATTCTGGGCAAGGAACGCTCCTCGGAGGAGTTTGCCAAAGAAATTAAGGACCTGACCACGTACGGCCACTCGGATTTAACCTTCGTGATTGGTGGCTCGCTGGGGCTGGCGCCGGAAGTCTTGAAGCGTGCAAACACGCAGATTTCCTTTGGCCGGTTCACGTTGCCCCACCAGTTGATGCGGTTGGTGTTGACGGAGCAGGTGTACCGGGCGTTTATGATTAATGAGGGAAGTCCGTATCATAAGTGATGTGGTTATTTAGTCAGGAATTACTGTGAATGGGTGGATGAGCATTGGATAATAAAAGACCTGAGAGATTTAACAATGAGATGTTCGCATTTGAGGGAAGAAGTAGGACGCAGATAATTAAATGTGTTCCTATGAGTATGCAAGAATTTAACGATGCGAAGAAGTTATTTCCTGTAGTAATGCTGATAGACGAATTACGACGATTATACAAATATGTTGTTATTTCACAGCATAAGTATGCGTACTTTATAAAAAAAACGAAACACGATACTAAAAAAATAGATAGCATTGTAATGCAGAAAATGGTTTGGGATTACGAATCAGTGCTAATAGATTACCTTTTAAAGAGTTCAGTATTTATAAATAATGTACGAACCCATAATAAGGGGTTAATTAATGAAAGCTATCAGTTTGAAGAATTTCGATTTGTAATTATATTGCGTAATTTATTGGAACATAATCAGATTCCTTTAAGTAAAGTAACATATAAGCGGTTATATCATCGTTCTTCAAAAAATGGAAAAATGAAAGAAAAAAGAATATTTATTGCATCAGCGAGAAAAGATATTCTAGTAGATTTCATCAAACAAAAGCATCAGAAGAATTATGTTTCTGATAATATAGCAGCGATAGATGCAATGCCTTCTTTAAAGGATGGAAATATTATTATTTCTGAGGCCATTAAAAAGCATCAAAAAATTATTGCTAATATTTTTGAAAGAGAAATTGGCGAATTAGTTTCAGAAATACCCGACGTGGCTATAGAGGTTCTAGATAAATATTACGATAAAGTCAAAGGTAAAAAGTTTAATCTATCTGGAATTTCGCATTTTTATACGGATGATGATGGAAGAATATATTCATTAGACTCAGAATTTTATATTTTAGAAAGAGAGACTGTTGTATTAATTAACAATCCTTCTAAATCCTGAATTATTCATACCTTCCAAAAAAGTCGTCAGTTTTCATGTTTTTCAA
>NZ_AZDW01000032.1:19032-167740 GCF_001434115.1 Levilactobacillus zymae DSM 19395 | reverse complement strand
AATCGAGAATTTCCTTCCTGTTTTCTTATAGAATTCGAGTTATGTCCCAAACTCGTCTGTTTGATTATCGTCGTTTGCGATACGCCCGTTTAATGGCTAACCGATCTTGGCGGTTGACCACGGCATACCGGTTCGTTGCGTGCATCACACTCTTTTTGCACTTAGAGTGTCCCAATCCTAGAACGTGGCCAAACTCGTGCGCCGCCACGTTTGCTCGTTGCTTTTGTGTATAGCGATGTTTCGCCAAAATCTTGTGATTCAGGCTGGCCTTGGCCCCCACAATCTTATGGACCGGTCGTTGGGCGTGGTACCGCGAATGCGTCAGTCCGGTGTAGCCCGTCTTTTTCGTATTCACCCGAACGACGACGTGCGCCCTTTGCGCCGTCTTCACCGACTTAAGGCGGACCGTTCCCGTCTGATTCCATTGTCGCGCCGCGTTTTGCCAAACCTTGCGGTAGTACGCCGACGATCCGGCATAATGATAGGTGATCGTCTTGGTTTCCCAACTCCCCCAGTGCGGCGTCGGAATCACAGCAGCGGCCGTTACCGTGAGGGGAAACGTCCATAACAGTAACAAGGTTGCTGTTAAGAGACTGATCAGTTGCATGAGGGGACGCAAACGTTGGGTTAACATGGCGGAATCCACCTTTCTTGGTTGGCTATGCGTTATTTTAATTATGCATATAATAAGTTATCACCAATACATTGTCTATAAAATATGGTAAACACCAATAACGTTTTATAATATTCTTAATATTTCTTTTTTCCATTTCCTAGAATTTTTGGCCCAAGTTCGCGGATAGTTACCTTGTCCCATCAACATCACTAAAAGGAGTGAACTCACTTTGGAAACCTCTACTAAATTTTGTCATCGCTGTGGTCATCCGGTCCCCAAAATGGCCCGCTTTTGCTCATTTTGTAGTGCCGGTCAATCCTTAGACGCCGCTACTCTGCCACCTACTGATGTCCCATACAACGAAACGGCTCATCCGGAGTTGCTAGACTCCGGATTACTTTACTTCCGAGACAGCTTTAAGCTCAACAAACGACTGGGACGCGCTGACTTTTGGTGGTCAAAACTTTACGTGCTAACTATTCATTCGCTGAGCGGCATTGTCTTCGCCCTACTTTTCGGCCTTAACGAAAAACTGGAACTAGAAAGCGGTGATAGTTACGTCGGCTGGGTACTGATCATCCTCGTCATTTATCTCGCCTTCTTCCTCATCGCTGGCCTAACGGCTGAGGCCCGCCGACTCCACGATATCGGGCTAAGTGGCACTCATCTGGTTCTCCACCTGATTCCTCTGGTAGGCACCCTGGTTCTCCTGTTCTTCTGTATTCAGCCATCAAAGCAATTTGGTAACCGCTACGTTGCCTAGCACCATAAAAAAGGAGCCACGCTGATTAACTCAACGTGACTCCTTTAGATTTACCGAGCAGGAAGCTTATTCCCACTCAATCGTCGAAGGCGGCTTACTCGTGACATCGTACAGGATACGGTTCACGTGCTTGACTTCGTTAACGATCCGTACGGAAATCTCTTGCAAGACGTCCCACGGAATGTGCGCAAAGTCCGCCGTCATCCCATCGATCGACGTTACGGCCCGGATACCGACAGCATAGTCGTAGGTCCGGCCGTCACCCATCACACCGACGGACTTGATGTTGGGCAGCACGGTAAAGTATTGCCAAATATCGCGGTCCAAGCCGGCCTTTTTAATTTCTTCGCGTAAGATTAAATCACTGTCCCGCACGATTTGGAGCTTTTCGGGGGTGATTTCACCCAATACCCGAATCCCCAAACCAGGGCCAGGGAACGGTTGCCGCCAGACTAAGTCGCTCGGCATCCCCAACTTCTCACCCAAATCACGGGCTTCATCCTTGAACAGCGACCGCAGTGGTTCGATCAGCTGGAAGTGCATGTCTTCCGGCAACCCGCCCACGTTATGGTGGGACTTAATGGTCTGCGCCGTATCCGTCCCACTTTCGATCACGTCGGTATACAACGTGCCTTGGGCCAGAAAGTCGATGCCGTCGAGCTTTTGTGCTTCGTCGTTAAAGACCTGAATGAACTCGTTACCGATGATCTTCCGTTTCTTTTCCGGTTCCGTCACGCCAGCCAACTTCTTCAAGAAGCGGTCTTGGGCGTCCACCTTGACGATGTTCAACCCAAATTTACCTTCCAGACTGTCCATCACCTGTTTGGCTTCCCCTTTACGGAGCAAGCCGTGGTCGACGAAGATACTAGTCAGTTGGTTGCCAATGGCCTTGTGCAGCAGCACGCCGACCACGGAAGAGTCCACCCCGCCGGATAAGCCCAGCAGGACGCGCTTGTTGCCGACGGTCTTACGGATCTGTTCGATCTGTAAGTCGATGAAGTCGTTCATCGACCAGTTAGCTTGCGCGCCACAAACATCGAACGCAAAGTGCTTCAGAATCTGGTTCCCATATTCCGTGTTACGCACTTCCGCGTGGAACTGAATCCCGTAGAATTGACGGTCCACGTTTTGCATGGCCGAAATCGGGCAGTTTTCACTCGTGGCCACGCGGTCGAACCCGTCCGGCACCTGAGTGACTAAGTCCCCGTGGCTCATCCAAACCGTTTGGGTCTTGGGCGTATCCTTGAATAACCGAGCCTCGTCAGACAACACTTGGATGTCTGCGCGACCGTATTCACGGTTATCGGCGGATTCGACCTTGCCTCCTGGTAAGTTGTGGGCCATCAGCTGCATCCCGTAGCAGATTCCTAAAATCGGAATCCCCAGGTTAAAGATTTCTGGATCGACCTCTAAAGCGTCGTCATCGTAGACACTATTTGGTCCTCCGGAAAAGATGATCCCCTTAGGTCCCCAAGCTTTGATCTCCGCGGCACTCATAGTGTGCGCTTTGAGCTCGGAGTAAACGCCTAAGTCCCGGATCCGGCGGGTAATCAGTTGATTGTACTGACTCCCGAAGTCTAAGACGATGATTTTGTCGAATTTAGACAGATCAACGTTTGCCAAGCCATTCACCCTTTCTTCTGTATGCTAAAAAAACACTGCCCTTATCATACCGGCTTTTCAAACACGGGTCAATTCTTAATTTCCGCCGTGAGCTTGTACCGCAGATGCAGCAACGCGCGCCGGTCAAACGACCGCCACTGGGTGCCCACGAAACCAAATTGCGCCGCTAGGGTGGCTAACGGGCTGCCCGGGCGCACGTCGAGTCCCACGTACCGCGCCCCACTCATCCGGGCCCGGTGCAGGACGTCCCCCATCAGCCATTCATCGAACCACCGTTGCTGGTAGGTCTTGTGGGCATAGCGCGGATTGACCGTTAGCAGATCCAGGTACCACTCGTCGGCCAGCGCGTGCGGCCGAATCACCGGGACTTGTGGTGCCGTGACCTGCAGGCGTTCAAACAACGCAGTCCACTGGTTATCCAGTTGCGTTTCGCGCGCCGCCGGATAACCGTACGCGACCCCCACCGCGACGCCCTGGTTCTGGTACACCCGCGCCTGCGGGAAGCCGTAGCGAAAGTCCGGTTGGTGGTAGCCCACGAACAACAACTGTGAGAGTTGTTCCTTACTGACCCGGCGCAATTGGCGTAACTGCCGGCGTTCCAGTTCGTGCAGTACCAACATGGCTACTGCGTCGGCATCCACCACCGTGGCGTCTCGTAACATCGTGTCATCCCCCTAGTATTTCCGCAATAGCAACCGGTCGATGCGGTGATGGAAGGTCTTATGAATGATCATATCCGCCCGGTTGCGGGTGGGTAAGATATACTCCTCTAAGTTCTTTAAATCGATGTCGTGCCAGACCTGGCGGCTCTTCGCAATCGCCTGGTCGTGGTCGCCAATCGCGTAGGGGTAATAGTAGTTGGTCGGGTCTTGAAAGGCCGTCTCCAATAACAACTCGAACCGTTCTAAAAACCAGGTCTCGATCAACGATGGATCGGCGTCAACGTAAATGGAGAAGTCCGTGAAATCGCTGACGTAGATTTGTTCGTTGGTCGGCAGTTGGAGCGTGTTGATGCCCTCGACGATCAGGATGTCGGGGTGCACGATGTATTCGAACTGGTCGGGCACGATGTCGTAGACCTTGTGTGAATATACCGGCGCCTTGATCAACGACTGGCCCCCCTTGACCGCGTTTAAGAAGTGGATCAAAGCGGACATGTCGTAGCTTTCCGGGAACCCCTTTCGCGCCATCAAGTTGCGTTGCTTGAGTTCCTGATTACTGTACAAAAAGCCGTCGGTGGTGATCAGCTGAATCCGTTGGTCCTTTAAGTAGTGGTTCAACAGGACCTCTAATAACCGCGCGGCAGTACTCTTGCCGACCGCCACACTTCCGGCGATGCCGATGATGAACGGGACCCGGCGGGGGTGCTGGTGTAGGAAGGTCGCCTTATCCTTTTGTAAAAGCTGGTAGTGTTCGTACTGCAGCCGTAACAGGTGAATCAACGGAATGTAAATATCCTGCACGTCCTGCAAAGAGATACGGTCGTTAAACGCCTTGATCTGGCGCAGACTCTCCTGCGTCAACGGTAACGTAGCGGCGTTAGCGAACGCCTTCCACTGGTCTCTGGAAAACGCGTTGTAGTTAATGGGATCACTCATGAAGACACCTCGCAAAGTTAAGTTCACTTGCCCCACCAGCGGAGAAATTCCCGGTCCCGGCTTTGGGCAAATTTACCCCCCATTATACCGCATTCTGACCGAAAAAAAGGGCTCAGGAGAAAATCTCCTAAACCCTTTTCATTGGTGTGGTTATTCGGTTTGTTCGGCCTGAACCAACTCAAATTCGTTGGCCGGGACCGCACTGAGCAGTGGCGACAATTGGTCGATGGCCACCAGGCTCAACCGGTGCATTGCTCGGGAGCAAATCGTGTAGAGCAACTGCCGTTCGTCGTCGGCACTGTAACGGCTCTGCGAGGCTTCCCAGACGATCACGGCGTCGAATTCCAGTCCCTTAGCTAGGAAGGACGGCACCACGATGACCCCCGGGGCCAACCGTTGATTTTCCGACTGGATCAGCGTGACCGCCACCCCGTCGGCCTTCAAGACGTCGGTCAGGTGCCGGCAATCCGCCAGGTCCTTGCCGATGATGGCCGTGGTCTCGTGGTCGGCCGCGTTCCGTTGCAGTTCCGCCTTGACCCGGGCCAACGCCGCCGTCTCGTCGGGCGCCACGGTAATCGTCGGGAGTTCGCCTTCCCGGGCAAACGAGGTCACCGCTTCACCGTTCTTCAAGATGTGTTTGGTAAAGTCGGTCACCTGTTGCGTCGAGCGGTACGACCGCGTGAGCTGGACCACCCGGGTCTTGTCCGGGTCAAACATGGTGCTGAGTTCGTGAAGCAACGTATGGCTGTTTTCCTTGGTAAAGATGGCCTGGTTCAGGTCCCCCAGCATGGTGAAGCGCGCCCGCGGGAAGGTCGCCTTCAAGAAGGCCAACTGAAAGGCGTTGTAGTCTTGGATTTCGTCCAAGAAAACGTAGCGCATGTCGCGTTCGCCCGCCTTGCCGGCCATCTTATCGTACAGGTACAGGTACGGCGTGGTATCGAGCAACTGCATCTGATGGTCCCGTAAGGCCGCCACCGTGGCATCCACACTCGCCTGCCAATCCGCTAAGGTCAGCTGGTAATGGGCCAGGTCTAGGCGCTCCGGCATCTGCCGCAACATGTGGACGTACTGGTTGTTGATGCTTAAGAACCGGGCCCGGACGATGGCCTTACGAACGGGTTCCAGTGAGCTCATGACCACCCGCCGCGCCAAGAATTGAAATTCCTTGTCGGCGGAATCGAACTCACGGGGATGATCGCCGTAGAGGGTGTCCAACTGTTCTTTGCTCAGGTCCTGAATGGTCTCTTCGACCCACTTACTCTTCATTTCACTGGAAATGCGGCGGTTCAGGATGCGAATCAGGGCCTCCTTGGTCGCCTGCAGCCGGTTGCCGAGGTGGTAGTTGCGGTTAAAGCTGTAGTAGATTTCTTGGATCTTTTCCTTCGGGATGAAGACCTTCCCCTGGAACACGATGTTACGAAAGACCATGTCGCGTTGTTCCAGGTGGTCGGCGTACCCGGTCACCGCGTTGAAGAAGGCTAAGCTCCCCTTTAAGGCGTTGATCCGTTTTTGGACCGGCGTGTTGGTCTCGGCGAAGCGCTGGGCCAGCGTTTCAATCTTAATCTTCGGTAACCGGCGTCCCGCGTACTGGTAATACGTCATCTGGACCATGTTGTGTTCCCCTAATTCTGGCAGCACCTGGTCGATGTAGTCGTTAAAGAGTTGGTTGGGCGAAAACAAGATGACTTGCCCGGCGTTCAACTTACCGCGGTAACGGTACAGCAGGAAGGCCACCCGTTGTAGAATCGCCGCCGTCTTGCCGGACCCCGCCGCCCCCTGCACGAAGAGGAGGTCGGACTTGGTGTCGCGGATGATCTGGTTTTGTTCCTTTTGAATCGTGGTCACGATACTCTTCATGTGGGTGTCGGAGTGTTCACTCAACGCCGACAAGAGCATCTGGTCGGTCACGGTCTGGTCGGTATCGTAGAGGGTGATGATACTGCCGTCTTCGATTTGAAACTGCCGCTTTAATTGCACGTCGACGGTCTGCTGACCATCCGGCGTCTGGTAGCTGACCGCGCCTAATTCCCCGTCGTAGTAGATACTGGAGATGGGGGCCCGCCAGTCATAGATCAAGAAATGGTCGGGCGTGTCGGAAAACGAGCCCAGACCGATATAAATGGTCTCCGGCTTGGCCGTGGGACTTTCCTGAAAATCAATGCGGGCGAAGTAAGCCCGTTTTTCTAATCGTTTTAACGTACTTAATTCCGTGGTGGCGTGTTGCCAGCTATTCTGGCGTTCGGCCAGCATCTGTTGCTGTTGGCGCACAGACAGCGCCGTTTCCATGATGCCTTCGTAGCTGTCCGTCTTGAGCCGTAGATCGTTGACAAAGTTCTTCCGAATCCCCGCTTCATCACTCTCGGCCACGTCGATTCGTTTCTTCGCCGCCGCTTGGGCGACCTTGATCTTGGCAACGACCATATCCAAATGTTTTTGCTCTTGGGCTTTAATTGAGTCTGCCAATAGAATTCCTCCTCGCTAAACCTGGACACAGTAACCGTCAATTTGTCATAATTCGCCTAACCATATTACACTTATTTCCGCGACAAATAAAGGATTCTGCCCGCAAGCCCCCACACAGATTTTATCGATTTTTTTGCTATAATGGACCTAACATTTCGGGGGTGGCTTTGATGGATCAATTATCACTATTAATCATTTTAACAGCGGCGCTAGTGACGCCCTTAACCATGGCTTGGTTACGGCTAAGTATCTTACCAACCGCCGTGGTGGAAATCCTGGTGGGGATTCTGCTGGGCCCCAGCGCCTTCAACCTGGTGCACAGCAACACCACGCTGACCTTACTCTCTAATACCGGGGTCATCTTTTTGCTGTTTTTAAGTGGGATGGAAATCGACTTTAGCCTCTTCAACCGCCGGCGGGTCCCGCAGACCCCCCTTGCGGCCAAGGTGGCGAGCCAGGCGCCGAAATACTCACCGGTCTTTCTGGCCGTGACCAGCTACGCCAGCATCGTCGTCTTGGCCCTCCTCTTGGGCTGGGCCTGCGTCTGGTTAGGCCTGTTCAAGGATGCCTGGCTCGCGGCCATCATCTTTATGACCATTTCGCTGGGCATCGTGATCGCCACGCTCAAGGAAAAAGAACTCCTGAGTAAACCGTTCGGCCAAACGATTCTCTTGATCGCCGCTCTGGGGGAAATCGTGCCGTTGTTCGCCCTGACCCTCTACGCATCCATCTTCGGGAGCAATAGCCAGTCGTTATGGTTGCTGCTCTTGATTTTCCTGGCCGCCGGCATCCTTTTCTTGCGGTTCAAACCGTTCTTTAACTTCTACGAACGCATCAACAAATCGACCACGCAATTGGATATTCGCCTGGCCTTCTTCCTGATCTTTAGCCTGGTGGTCATCGCCGAATCCGTGGGGGCCGAGGGCATTCTGGGGGCCTTCGTCGCCGGGATCGTGATGAAACTCCTGCAACCCCACGAGGACACCAAGGTGCGCCTCGACGGGATCGGTTATGGCTTTTTCATCCCCATCTTCTTCATGATGAGTGGGGCCGACCTCAACCTGCGGCAGCTGCTGGCCCAACCGGCCACGTTACTGCTCATTCCGGCCTTCTTCGTGGCTTATTTGCTGGCTAAAGTCGCCGTTTACGCCATTTTACGCTTACGGTTCCACCGCAAAAACGCGCTGGCCGGGACCGCCATTTCCAGCGTCACCATCACCATGGTGCTGGCCGTCTTACAGGTCGCTAAGACCATGCACGCCGTCACCTCTCAGCAATCCGGCGCCTTCCTGCTGGCCGCTATTTTGACCTGTGTCCTGGGCCCCCTGGTCTTTAACCTGAGCTACGCGGCCGAAGCCGAAGACCTCAAGCAGACCACCGTCCACTTTATCGGCACCAATCTCTGGACCGTCCCGGTCGCCCAGCAACTAGCCAAGGGCTGGTACACCATCACCATGTACACCGACAAGGCCGCCAACTACCGCACCTACAATTCCGAAGCGCCCGTCGAATTGCTCGACACCTTGGAACCCGCCGACGTGGAGCAGCAGGACGCCTTTGACGCCGACATCGTGGTCCTGGGCCACTTCAACGCGACCAAGAACTACCAGCTCGCCAAGGCAGCCAAGGCTTACGGGGTCTCCCGGGTGATTGCGCGGTTCGAGGACCGCAACGTTCTGGACGCCCGCGAAGACGAACTCAACGAGCTGGGTATCGAGGTCTTCGACACCCCCAACGTCAACATCGCCATGCTACGGAGCCTGATTGAAACGCCGGCCACCTCGCAACTACTGACGTCCTCGGCCACCACGGTCTACGAAGTCACCCTGCGCAACCGGCGTTACACCGACCAGGCGATTCGACAGTTGCCGTTTATTGGTAACATCACCATCAGTCAAATCTTCCGGGACCGCCACTTTATCCGCCCGACTGGCGCCACCACCTTAAAGTTTAACGACCGACTCATTTTTACCAGTAGTCCCGAAACTGCCCGGGAAATCAGACGGGAGTTAGGAATTTTGAACTAGGACTATGTTAGAATGGGACGTATCGTTTGATAGAGAAGGAGAGATTTGATGGCGACAGTTGAACTTTATTTGGTCCGTCACGGCCAAACCTACCTGAACAAGTATTTCCGGATCCAAGGGTGGTCCGATTCACCACTGACCGACAAGGGGATCGCCGACGCGGACAATGCCGGGGCGCGATTGGCTAAGATTCCCTTTGCCGCCGCGTACGCCAGCGACACTAACCGGGCCCAAACCACGGCGAAGCACATCTTGGCCGCCAACCAGACGTTGACCCCCGCTGCGCTGCAGACCGAGGTCGGGTTCCGCGAAGAAAACTTCGGTTACTACGAAGGCCTGGACTCCGGCTTCACCTGGCACGCCGTGGGCTCACCGGTCGGCCTGAACTCCTTTAACGCGATGATCCGCGAACTGACCATCGAAAAAACTAAGGACATGTTCAAGGCCCAAGACCCCTACCACGACGCCGAGAACAACGAAGAATTCTGGGCCCGGGTACAACCAGCCCTAGACCGGGTAATGGCGGCCGCTAGCGATGGCGACAAGGTCTTGATTGCCTCGCACAGCACCACCATTCGGAGCATCGTCTCCAAGTTCAATAAAAAAATCGACATCTCCGTTCCCGTTGAAAACGGCAGCATCACCAAGCTGACCGTGACGGACGGTCGTTACCGGGTCGATTACTACAACAATACTACCGGCAAGCTCAACTAAACCTGACCGGTTCACAAATAGCGGCGTCTCGCAAATCGCGAGGCGTCGCTATTTTAGTAACTTTCTCAAATTGTCTAAGACCGACTGATCACGGGCAACCTAGGCGAAAGCCAGCAAGTCTTGAAATAGCCGTCGGTCCGCACACCCCGCCCGGTAAAAGACCGGCGGCTGGCCTACCGGAGCGACCACCGTCAAGGTTTGGTGGCCGGTGTACTGGCGGCCACTCCAGAGATGCACCCACTTGCCCGCCGGCAACCGGACGGTCCGACTGAGCGTTTTCGGCGTCAAGACCGGGGCCACCAACAGGTCGGGCCCCAGGGTAAAACTAGTGTGTTCCTGCCACAGCTCGGGATCGTTCTCGTCGCTCAGCATCACCGGACGCATCACGGGGAGCCCCGTCACCGTATTCTCCTGCATGACCCGGCGGAGGTAGGGCCCTAAGCGGTGATGGAGTCGCGTCATGCGCGCTAATTGGCGCAACGTGGCGGTGTCCTGACCGGGCTGAAAATTCTCGGCCGGCCGGTTGCCCTCGTGGGTGCGCATCACCGGTGTAAAGGCCGCTAATTCCAACCACCGTAACCAGAGTTCCTTGCTACGGTGCACGCCGTACAAGCTGGTGTACCCGCCAATGTCGCTATGGGTCAAGCCATTCCCGGTCAGCCCCGCCGTCAGCATCCCCGTTAGGGCCGCGGGTAACCCGTCGTCAACGCTCCAATCACTGCTCTGATCACCCGCCCACAGTAACGGGGCGTAGCGCTGGGTGCCCGCCCCACCAGACCGAAAGAACGGGACGACTTCGCCGGTGGTCCCGGTCGCCTGCAACACATCGTGATTCAGCTTGGCCCAGAGGACCGGCCAGCGGTTATGGGCCGTCAGCGGATCGGCCTTACCGAAGAGGTGGGCGTCGGCGGGTAAGTATTCCCCGAAATCGGCCATCCACCCGCTCATGCCACCGGCCACCAACCGGTCGGCCAGTACGCCGACGTACCAGCGGTAGGCCGCCGGATTCAGGAGGTCGACCATCCCGCAATTAAATTCGCCAAAGTCGACCAGGTAGGGCTGGTCCGCGGCCGTACGGACTAAATACTGCTGCTCGGCGGCCGTTTGAAACAGTGGCCCGTCGTCAATCAGATACGGATTGACGTATCCCAGATAGTGAATCCCCCGTTGGCGCCACCGCTTGACCTGCGCGGACCAGCCCGGATAGATTTGCGAATCGAGGTGCCAGTCCCAGTGGAGTCGTTGCCCAAAACTGGTGGTCAACGGGCCGACCCAGTCCTGGGTCCACACCCCCGCGAGACGGACTCCGGCTTGTTGGGCCTGGGTCACCTGCTGAGTGACTTTAGTGGTTCCACCCTGTAACCCTAAGACCACGCCGTCCACCAGCCAATCCGGTAAACTCGGTTGCGTGCCAAACCAGGCCTTGGTCAGTTTGACGGTGTCGGCCAAAGTCGGTGCCGTTCCCAACCACAGTCCGGCCGGGATCGCCCAGGCGGACAATTCGGTGAACCGTTGATCACGAAAATCCAACACCGCGTAAGCCGTGGTGGCCAAATGCACGAGCTGGTGTCGACTGGTTAGGTAGGTCGCCTGTGGATAGTTGGTGGTGTAGTAATCGCCACCCCCACCGTTGGCCCGGTCGGCGGCCTGGGTCACCGCCGTTTGCTTATTGCGCCCCACCCCCGGTTCGGAAGTCCAAATCGGAAATTGCCGCCCCGCCAAGTCAAAGGCGCTAAACTGTTCCCCACCCCCGTAAAATCGATCCGTGGGCTGTGCTAACAAGCGGCACCAAAATCGATTCAGTTGGCCGGCTAACGGGGTAAAGTCCAGGTGCCAGCCCGCATCCCGGTAGTGTAGGTTGAGCCGTAAATAACTCGGACTACTCGGCGTGGGCGCCAGTTCAAACTGCACGGTGTTGCTGGCCTGGGTCAAGCGCCGGACCCAGGGTAGGCCAATCTTGGACTGGGGTGTGTCGGTCAGCTGAAAGTTCCCGCGGTCCATGGTGACGTGACTACGGCCCTCCCCCACCGCGATGGCGGGTTGGGTGACCGTGCTGTGCAAGATTGCGGGAGACTGTTCCATCCAATTGAGTTGCCAATCATCTTCCACGTCCAAGTCTTGTAGGGTCAACCGATCGTGATCTAACGTGATTTGCATCCTATCCCTCCTGATCTAAAGTCGTGACGGGAACGCCTAGCCACCGCCCTAACCAGGTGATGGCCGGCGCGTAATCCCCATAAATCAACGCAAAGTGGGATTCGGCCCCGCTCTGGGCTAACCGGTCTAACAGTTGCGTGACCGGTAAAGTGACCTGCACTTTGCCCGAGACCCCGTTGAATTGGGGCTCAACGGCCAACGCTCGGCCCGTGAGACTTAGGAGTCGGTAACCCTGCTGGTCCCAGTGTACCCGCAGAAGTGTGACCGGCCCGGGTTTCAACGCCCCGTCGACACTGACGCCCACGTGACGGTTGGGATGGACGCCCGCGGTGGCCGGATAATCGGGGTTACACAGCTGATAGGCCCCGTAGTCGTGCCACAGGGTCACCGTATTGTCCGTCGGATCTAAGCGGGTGACATCGCCCAGAAAGGCCGGCGCGGTATTGCCGGTCAACGCCTGGAGCACCGCCATCGATACGGCCCCGTGAATATCGCCTTCCTCGGCCACCGGCGTGAGTTGCGCCGTCAGTTGCGAGAAGACACCTCCGGGGGCACTATCGAATTTATCGAAGAAGTCCGGCCAACACCGCGAGGCCAAAGCCCCCAGGTGGTCCTGGTCAATTTTTTGGTGCATGACGGTCAGGTACTGGGCCATCTTGATGGCGCGCGGGTCTTCGGCCTCCAAACCGTGCAGGTGCTGGCGGGCATACTCGAGTTGTGGAGCGTAGTCCGCCGGCGCCAACTGCTCGGCCGCCGCGAAGGCCTGGTCGATCGAATAGTGCTTCAATTGCACGCCAAACGTCTGGGTCAAGGCCCACGGTACGGTCCCGGAGAAATCAAAACCGGTCGGATGATCGCTCACGACCCCCAACGTGAGGTGGTGAACCGCCTGATAGGCCTGCACCGAGCTGACGAATTGCCGCACCACCTGAGCACCTTGCGGGGTGTCCACCCCACCCAGGTACTGCTGGTAGGGTAACCCGTGGGTGTGTAAGGCGTTGGCCGTGCTCAACAGCCCGGTCAGCGCGTTAAGGTGCAACCAACCATGAACGCTAGGTTCCTCTTCGGCCAACAATAAAACGGGCACCGCATAACGGCTGATGAGTTCGTCGATAAACTCCTGGCCGGTAAAGGTCAACTGTTGCACAATCAGTGCCGTGGGTTCCTGGTCGAGCGTTTCGATAAACGCTAGTAATTCGGCGGGTTCCCCTAATGGGGCCGCCGGGCTGACCAGATTGGGAACCGCTAGCTGGAGTGCCGCTTGGGTCGCCGTAAAGCGTTGTTGTGCCAGTTCGGCGTCAAATTTACGGCGCACGACGGGAAGATAAACGATGGTCATCGGCTACACCTCCTTGGCGGTCTGGTCCCAGGCGGCTTGGAACCGCTGCAGACCGACGTCCGTATACGGGTGGGTAAAACTGGTCTGGTAGACGCCCAGCCCGGCGGTGACGATGTCGGCCCCGGTCAACGCCGCGTTGACCAGTTGCCGGCCAGACTGCACCGCCGCCACGATGATCTCGGTCTCGCTCCCGTAGTTCTGATAGATTTTAGCAATCTCTTGGACCGTTTGTAGCCCGTCTTGGCCGGTGATTTCCTGCCAGTTCACGAACGGCGAGACGTATTTGGCGTGGAAGTGCGCCGGCCACAGCGCCTGCGCCGCAGAGAAGACCAGCGTCACGTTGGTGCGAACGCCCTGCTCCTCCAGTTGCCGCGCGGCCACTAAGCCGGCCGGCGTGCAGGGAATCTTGATCACAAAATTGTCGGATTGGGCGTGCAGCTGGTGGGCCATGGTGACCATCTCGTCACTGGTCGTCAGGTGGGGGTTGACCTCCACGGAGATGGGAAAGTCGGGTTTATCGGCCGCAAACTCGGCCAGTTGCTGAACCACGGTCTCGAAGGATTCGCCACTATTTTTGATGTGTTTGGGGTTGGTGGTCACCCCGTCGATACCGTAGTCGCGGTAGGCTAACTCGATTTCGTCCAACTTGGCACTGTCTAAAAAGTATTTCATTTAAAGCCGCTTCCTTTCCGATGACTTTCGGGCATAATTTTTCCGTTAATGATTGACCGGGACCGGGGTTGGAGCCGCTTGACGGCGGTGAATCAGGTCCGTTAAGACCTGCCGGTAGCGGGCTTCGGTCAGCGGGTAGAGGTAGTGCATGACCACGATGGTCAAAATCGCCATCCCCGCCGAATAGAAGAACATCAACCCACGAATCCCGAGTAGCGCCGTGGCCGTTTGCGTTTGGTTCGGCACGTAGCCGACCCAGGTCAATACCAGGCCGGGTACGAAGCCCGCAATGGCCTGAGACAACTTCCGGAAGTAGGTAAACGCCGAATAGACCATGCCTTCCGAACGAATCCCGCTTTGCCACTCGCCATATTCCACACAATCGGAGACCAACGCCCAGTTCAGCGCGCTGGTAAAGCCATCCCCCAGGTACGCGATGCTGGTCAGGATCACCAACATCACCGTACTGTTGGCAAAGAAGAAGCCTAAGATGTCGGCCACGGCCCAGATCAGGCACCCCAGCACGTAGACGGTCTTCTTATCGAAAATCTTGGTCAATAACGGCACCAGCGCCACGGCCACGAAGACCATCCCGATACTAAAGACGCCCAACCAGGATTCAGCGGTGGTGTCCTTGAGGATGTATTGGCAATAGTAGACCTGGACCGTCAATTTGAGGTTAAACGCCGAGAAGGTAAAGAGGTTCACCAAGCACAGCGTGACCAGCGGCCGGTTCTTCAGTAGCGCCCGGAAACTCTTTTGAATGTCGGCCTTGGTGGCCTTGGGCTTGGCCGGCTGGGTGTAGACCTCACGAATGTTGGCGTAGGCCCCCCACTGACACAAGACCCCAATCACGGCAAACCCCACCACGGCGACCAGGTAGCCGCTTTTATCCGTGGGGAGCAGGTTCACAATCGGCATAAACCCGATGGTCGCCAGCATCAGCCCTAAGTTGGACCCGGCCTGCCGAAACGACGCCAACTCCGCTCGTTCCTGACTGTTTCTCGTCATGGTCGGGATCATCGACCCGAACGGCACGTTGGAGATGCTATAACAGGTCCCAAAGACCATGTAGGCTAGGTAGGCCCACAACATTTTGCCGGTCACCGAAAAATTGGGAATGGAAAAATTCGCAATTAACAATAAGGCCAACGGAATCGCCGCCCATAATAGAAACGGCCGGTATTTCCCCCGTGGACCAATGTTCTGCCGGTTATCGATCCAGGTCCCGACCCCCATGTCCATGAAGGCGTCCCAGATCTTGGCGACCAGAAAGACCGTTCCGGCTAATGCGGACGGTAACTGCAAAACGTCCGTGTAGTATTTCAATAAGTACAGTTGGCCCATATCGAACAAAAAGTTATTGCCGACGTCGCCTAACGCATACCCCAACTTGTTGCGTAGCGTGGTGGTCCGGGGAAAGTTGGTGGCGGTCGGTCGCGGCTTGGTTAGTGATTCGGTTTCCATCGCAGCACCTCCTTAGGCGGGCAAGACCACAATCTTCGCGTTCATAAATTCCAGGATGCCCAGGTCGCTCATCTCGCGCCCGTAACCGGACTGCTTGATCCCACCAAACGGTAACTCGGGAATGCCACTAGACCCCTGGTTAATAAAGACCTGGCCGGTCGCCAGTCGACTCGCGAGGCGTTGGGCGCGCTGGTGGTCACCGGAAAAGATACTTCCGGCCAAGCCAAACGGTGTTTGATTAGCGACCGTCACGGCTTGGTCGTCGGAATCCACCACGTACAGTTGCGCGACGGGCCCGAAAAATTCTTCTTGGGTGGCGGGGTTAGTCGGCGCTAAATCCGTCAATAGCGTTGGGCGAAAACCAGTCCCCCCCGGCACCGCGCCGCCGGGGATCAGGGCCGTGGCCCCGTGCTCTAATGCGCGGTTTACCTGTTCACTCAGGTGCGTTTGGCCCGCAACGGACGCCAAAGGTGCCAGGGTGGTCGCCGGATCTAAGGGGTCGCCAATCAATTGGGCTTCGAAGATCGTCTTCAATCCCCCAATCACCTGGTCGGCCACGTCGCGGTGAACGATGAAGCGTTTGGCCGAGGTACAGGTCTGCCCGGCGTTACGTAAGCGTGAGGTCGCCATGGCCGGAATCGCCGTGGCCAAGTCGGCGTCGTCTAGAATCACACAGGCGTCGCTCCCCCCTAATTCCAGGGTGCACTTCTTCAAGGCCTGGCCGGCCAGACTCGCCAAGTGCCGACCGACCGCGGGTGACCCCGTGACGGCCACACCCTGGACCCGGTCGTCGGCAATCGCTTGGGCGACCTGGTCGTGGGTCAACGGCAGGCTGACAAAGGCCCCCGCGGGAATCCCCGCCGCTTGAGCCAAGTCCTCTAACGCCGCGGCACAGCCCGCGACCTGACGCGCCGGTTTCAAGAGGACCGGGTTCCCCGCGAGGTAGTTGGGGGCCAGCACCCGGATGACCTGAGTGTACGGGAAGTTCCAGGGTTCCACCGCCAGCACGATGCCTAACGGGGCGTACTCTAATTGGGCGGGCGCATCGTGTGGCCCGTAAACGTAGGGTTTGGGGGTCAAAAAGGCTGGCCCGTGGTTGGCGTAGTACCGCAGAATGGCCGCGGCGGCGTGGGCCTCCTGTTGCCCCTCCGCAAATAACTTGTGCATGTCGTGGGCCGCCTGGGTCGCCAGTTCGGCGGCCTGATCGTCGAAGAGTTGGGCCAACGCCAAGAGGTGTTCACACCGGTCGTATTGGGTGGTCGGTTGGGTCGCAAAGTAGGTCGCCCCCGCCGCCAGCGCCGCGTCCAGTTGCTCGTCCGTCACCTGGGTGGTCACCGTTTCAGAATCTTGTAACATCTCACCATCGCCTTTCTGCTGGGTTGCTAAATTAGAATCCAGTATGCGAGTGGAATTTGTGAAAGTCGTGAAGATAAGGTCAAAACAATATTAAGAAACACCTGAAACTTTATGAACCCTTCACCATGCTTAACGCTAGCCTAAAATCAGTTTCACGCGCCGACCACGCAAAAACGGCCGTCTCCCGCAGGAAACGACCGTTACTAACCAACCTCGCGGTAAAAACAAGAAAATCTTCTTGTCGCGGTCACACTTTCATCACTGAGGTGTGTCCGCTACCGGACGTTGCTTCTCTTCTATTCTCTGGTGTGAAACGTGTTACAATTGCCGACCACTGAGCCTAGTATTCCGGGACCCATTTCATGGCCGCGACCGCTTGCTTAGCATCGGTAATGGGTTCGCGGTTCAACTGCTGGTCGAGGACGCTTTGAGCCACGACCTCGGCGATGGTTTGGGAAAACGCCGTAATCTGGCTGACCGGGGGTAAGACCGCGGCGCCCGGTTGGGTGGTGTCCACGAGGCCCCCTAAGGCGTGGCACGCCGCCGACAAGGTCTCGCCGTTCAAAACCTTGGCCGTCGCTGCCATCAACCCGAAGCCTAACCCCGGGTACATCAAAGCGTTATTGCCCTGTCCAATCTGGTAGGTCACGCCCCGATACGTCACGTCCGGCGTCGGAATCCCGGTCGCCACTAAGGCGCGGCCGCTCGTCCACGCGATCAGGTCCGCGGCCTTCGCCTCCGCTAACTTGGTCGGGTTGGACAGCGGAAAAATCACGGGCCGTGACGTGTGGGCCGCCATGTCCTTCACGATTTCTTCGGTGAAGGCCCCTGGTTGGGTGGAGGTCCCAATCAGCACGGTCGGGTGAACGGCCTTGACCGCCGCGGTCAGCGTCGTCAAGGCGTCCGCCTGGCGAAATTCCGACCGGTCACGGGTAAACTCGCGTTGCGCGGCGGTCAGGTCCGGCGTGTCGTTGAACAACAGTCCCTGCTTATCCACGGCGTAGATGCGTTGCTTGGCGGCCGCTACGGACAACCCGGTCCGGGTCAACTCGTCTAGAATCTGACTAGCGATGCCCATGCCGGCGGTCCCGGCACCAAAGACCATGAACTTCTGGTCTTGGATATTTTCGTGAGCGATGTTCATGGCGCCTAAGACCCCGGCTAAGACCACCATTCCGGTCCCCTGAATATCGTCGTTAAAGGTCGCCAAGCGATCCTTGTACTTATCCAAGATGACCTTGGCGTGATCCCGGCCGAAGTCCTCCCAGTGAAGGAGCGCGTCGGGAAAGAGCTTTTGTTCGGCCTGAACGAACCGATCGATGACCGCGTAGTAAGCGTCTCCGGTCACCCGCGCGTGGCGGTTGCCCAGGTAAAGCGGGTCGTTTAACAGTTTTTGGTTGTTGGTCCCGGCGTCAATGCTGACGGCCAAGACCTGTGCTGGGTTGATGCCCGCTGCGGCCGTGTAGACCATTAGTTTGCCCACAGCAATGTCGACCCCATCGACGCCCCAGTCGCCGATCCCCAGGATTCCCTCGGCGTCGGTCACCACGATCAGCCGAATATCCCGACCGTTCGCGGCGTTGCGTAACGTGGCTTCGATATCATCGGGCGCATCGACCGAGATAAACGCGGCGTCCTGCGGGTCCTTGAACAGGTGGCTGTAGGATTCGATCGAGTCGGATACCGTAGGATCGTACACGATGGGCATGAACTCCGCCACGTGTTCGCCCATCAAGTGGAAGAACAGGGTCCGGTTCTCGTTGAAGAGGTCCATCAGGTACAGCCGCTTGGCCAAATTGGTTGGCCGGTTCTGAAACTGCAGGTAGGCCTGTTGCGCTTGTTCGTCAATGGTCTGGACCTGACTCGGTAACGTTCCGACCAAGCCGAGAGTCTGGCGTTCAGCCTGAGTGAACGCCGTTCCTTTATTTAAAAATGGATTATTTAAGATTTCATCTGCTTGTGGCATTTGTAAGTCCTCCGTTCGTTCGATTTCACAAGCCCTACTATAGTCGCCGAGAAATCTTATAGTCAATTCTCGACCGTTACATAAATATATTTTATAATAGAGCTACTAACGCTGAATTAGAGGGATTTAAAATGAACACTAGAGACCTAGCTTATTTTTATCAATTAATTCGCCAAAAAAGTTTTTCCAAAGTCGCCGATTATTTTCATGTGACCCAACCGACCATCACCATGGCCCTGAAGCGGCTGGAGGCCGATTACGGCACTAAGCTGATTCAACGCGACCGGGTCCACAACCAGCTGACCGTCACCGCCACCGGCCAGCAACTGTTGACGCACGCCGAAGCGATTCTCAACGAACTGACGGTGGCCCGTCAGGAGATTACCCGCCTGACCCAGCAGCAGACCGTCTTGGCCCTGCCTCCCATCATCGAGACGCACTATTTTCCGCAAATCGCCGCTCAGTTGCAGGCCCACCAGCAGCTAGAGAACATTCGTACCATCGAGGGTGGTTCGGTGACCCTGCGGCAGGCCCTGCGCAACGGTGAGGCCGACATCGCGTTACTGGGGTCCACGGCGCAGTTGTCTTACCAGCAGCTCCTGGCCCAGGAATTCGACCGCCAGCCCTTCACCATCTTCGTCTCCCGCCAGCATCCCCTGGCTAACCGCCACCACATTGCCTTTAGCGACCTGCGCCACGAACACTTCATCCTCTTTACGGACGACTTCGTGCACAACGCCGCCTTTAACCAACTGACCCGTCGCAACCACTTTCGGCCCGACGTGGTCTACCGAGCCAACGACACCCACGTCATCATGAACCTGGTGGCCGCCAACGTGGGCATCACCTTTCTGACCAGTATCGCCGATCAACACCGCAACGACATGGTGCGCTTGACCTTAACGGACGACGAGCAACCCGAATTTATCGCCAGTATCGTCTACCGGACCACCCACGTGCTGACGCCCGCCCAACAACAGGTGCTGGCCGTGTTGACCCAGACGCTAGGCCGTTGACCCGAATCCGACCCTAATCGGGGGACGCCTGCTGACAGCACCCAAAGTTGGTGGTTTAATAGAACCTAAAGACCAAAAAGGAGCGTTTTAACTTATGACGTATGGTGAAGCAGAAAGTAATCTCATCTTGGACCGGTTAGTCAACCAGTGGGCCGTGTTGGGCGATGAACGTAAAATCGATCAGCAACTCGACTTACTGGCCGCCAACGGAACTTATCGGGTCACCCGGCAGGATACCGTGGTTGCCGAAGCCACCGGCCGGCCCGCACTCAAAACCTTATTCACCCAACAGGCTCAAGCCGTGGACACGGTCTTTACCTTAAACGGCCCGCACCTGATCACCTTAGACGCCGACAAGAATACGGCCAGCGGGGTCCTGTACGCGCAAGTCAAGGTGGTCAAGGACCAAGTCTTGACCGACTACAGCGTGCGTTACGACGACCAGTACGCCTTCATCGACCACAATTGGGCGATTCAAGAACGTCAAGTCCACCTTCTGATTGAAGACGTGCATCCCCTAGCCTAAAAAAAGACTTACGAAATTTTGACAGGTATGGTAAGGTAGTTGCTCGTGGGAAATTCAACCAAGGAGCAACCTATGCCTAAAAATTTCAAAGAAGAATTACTATTTACCGCTGTGATGGCCGGCCTGATGGTCCTGGTCATGGCGGGTTACAACATTGCCTTAACCGATGGCTTCACGGCCCATTATCTCAGAGAGGTCCTGGTCGGCTACCCGTTAGCGTTACTGGTCGCCGCCATCTGTGACCTGGGGATTATCGGCCCCGGTGTCAAATACCTCTTTTTCCACTTCATCATTAACGACTACATGAAACAAAAACAAATCCGCATCGCCCTGACCATCTCGTGTCTGATGGTGGCCGGGATGGTGACTTTGATGTCACTGTTCGGGATGGTCGTGACCCAAAACTTCGGGGCCAACCCCGTGCTGACCTACTTGCACACCTGGATCTTTAACCTGTTCATGGCCCTGCCACTGCAACTCTTGATTGTCGGGCCCATCGCTCGGGCTATTCTGGGCGCCGTTCAGCGCCGGTCCGCAGCCAAAACGGCGACTAAAGCCGTGACCAAAACCTTAGAAGATTAACTTAAACTAAACGTCACCGCTACCAATCAGTGTAGGGGTGGCGTTTTTCGTTGGTCCGGGACCCACGCCCGGGACCTCCTCAAAATTTAACCGTACAAAAAGGGCTTGCCGCTTGGCAAGCCCTTTTGCGTCCCTCACAGGAGACTAATCTTTAATCAACGAGGCTTCGTGCGCCCGTTGCTTGTACATCTCGATTTCATCATCCGCCGCCCGCACATAGTGATGGGGAGCGATTTCGACCAAGTGCCGTTCCTTGCCGTCGTTTTCGTTCTTGGCGTCGTAGTGAATCTCTTGACGCGTCCGTTCGAATTCGGGATCCGGTACGGGCACGGCCGACAGAAGGCTCTTGGTGTAGTCGTGGAGCGGGTGTGCGTAGATTTCGTCGGCGTCGGCAATTTCCAACATCCGCCCGTAGTGCATGACCCCGATGCGGTCGGAAATGTACTTGACCATCGACAAATCGTGCGCGATGAACAGGTAAGTTAAATCCTGCTCCCGTTGCAACTTCTTCATCAAGTTGACCACTTGGGCCTGAATCGACACGTCCAACGCGGAGATTGGTTCATCGGCGATCACGAACTTGGGGTGGACGGCTAACGCCCGGGCGATCCCGATCCGTTGCCGTTGCCCCCCGGAGAATTCGTGCGGGTAACGACTGGAGTGGTCCTTGTTCAGACCCACGGTTTCCAGCAACGTTTCCACCTGGTTAGTCCGGTCGGCATCGTCTTTCGCCAAATGGTTGATGTCGATACCTTCCGCCACGATATCCTTGACCTTCATCCGCGGATTGAGTGACGCGTAAGGGTCTTGGAAAATCATTTGCATGTCTTGATGGAACTTATGACGATCTTCCTTACTGGTAAAGTTGTCGACGTTCTTGCCGTCAAACAAGATTTCGCCGGACGTAGGTTCGTACAAGTGAATGATGGCCCGGCCGGTCGTGGTTTTCCCCGAACCGGATTCCCCGACTAACCCAAAGGTTTCCCCCTTGTAGATGTCAAAGGAAATGTCATCGACCGCGCGAACTTCATCGGCTTTACCCACGTTGAAGTATTGCTTGAGGTGCTTGACCTCGAGGATTTTTTCGGCATTTTCGTAGTCCATTATTGCTGTTCCTCCTCTTCTTCAACGGGTCCGTGATGTTGTTGTTGCGCCAATAAGTCTTTTTGCATCTTGGCGTATTGCTTTTGCCGCGCCACGATTTGCGCCGGTGGCGTGACCTTCGGGGCATCCGGATGGAGTAACCAGGTCGCCGCGTAGTGCGTATCGGAAACCTTGAAGAACGGCGGCTCCTTTTCCGTATCGATCTTTAAGGCGTACTGGTTCCGGGCCGCAAAGGCATCACCGGTTGGCGGATCCAGCAGGTCCGGTGGCGTCCCGGGAATGGATGGCAATTCGTCACCCTTGGTATCCAGCGTTGGCATTGAACTTAACAGGCCCCAAGTGTACGGGTGCTTCGGGTTGTAGAAGATTTCGTCCACGGTCCCGTATTCGACGATCTTCCCGGCGTACATGACGGCGACCCGGTCGGCCATACCGGCCACGACACCCAAGTCATGCGTGATAAAGATGATCGACGTCGAAATCTTGTCTTGCAATTCCTTCATCAGGTTCAGAATTTGTGCCTGAATCGTCACGTCCAACGCGGTGGTTGGTTCATCGGCGATCAGCACTTCTGGGTAGTTGACCAAAGCAATCGCAATCACGATCCGTTGGCGCATCCCCCCTGAAAATTGGTGCGGATAGTCGTTCATCCGGTTTTCGGCATCGGTAATGCCGACCAACTTCATCATTTCGAGGGCCTGCTTTAAGGCCTTTTCCTTCTTCATGCCCTTGTGGATCATCAGCGGTTCGGCGATTTGCCGGCCAATCCGCATGGTGGGATCCAACGAAGTCATCGGATCTTGGAAAATTTCGGCAATGTCTTGGCCCCGAATGGCTTGCATTTCTTTTTCCGATTTCTTTAATAAGTCCTGGCCCTTGTACATGATGGACCCACTGGTAATCCGGGCATTCGAGGCGTTTAACCCCATAATGGTCCGCGTGGTAACGGACTTCCCAGAACCAGATTCCCCCACGATGGCTAACGTTTCACCCTTCCGCAGGTCAAAGCTAACGTTCCGAATCGCTTTAACGTCCCCGGCGTAGGTCTTAAAGTCAACCTGTAAGTTCCGGACTTCCAAAATATCTTTTTCGTTATCCATGACGTGCATTCACCTACTCTTTCGTCCGTGGATCAAAGGCGTCCCGCAGCCCATCACCCAAGAGGTTAAAGGCTAACATGATAATGGAGAGAATCAACGCGGGCCACCACATCTGATACGGCAAGAACTGGAAGTTCTTTTGCCCATCGTTCAACAACGTCCCTAGCGAAGCCTGAGGTGACGAAATCCCGATCCCGATGTAGGACAAGGTGGCTTCGAAGAAGATGGCGTTCGGAATGGTGAACATCGTGTTAATGATGATCACACTCGATAGGTTCGGCAACAAGTGCTTGAAGGAAATCTTCATCGAACTTTCCCCCAAGGTTCTGGCCGCTAGGATGAATTCCTGCTCCTTTAACTCTAACGTCTGCGCTCGGACCAGCCGGGCCATGTTGACCCACGACGTCAGCGCGATGGCGATAATGATCGAGGTCATCCCGGGTTTTAAGATCAAAATCAACAGGACGATGACGACCAGGTTAGGAATGGACAAAATAATTTCGATGATCCGCTGCATGATGGTGTCGACTCGACCACCCTTCCAGCCGGAAATCATCCCGTAAGTTACCCCGATGGTCAAATCAAATAACGTGGCAACTAACGCAATGATCAAAGAGATCCGTGTCCCGTAAAGAACCCGGGAGAACAGGTCCCGGCCCAAGTAGTCGGTCCCCATGATGTAGTAGGTCCCGGCACTGGCGCCCGCTTGCTTGTAGGCGTCGACCCGTTGGCCCGCTTGAACCAGCGTCCCGTTGAAACCGTTAATGCCCACGCCCGGAATCTTGGACGGTAAGTTGGCATACGACGGGTTGACGGCGTTGGGGTTATGCGGTGACACGACCAATGACCCGAAAGCCATGATAAAGATGATTCCTAAAACGATGAGGGACACCCAGGCCCCCTTGTTTTTCTTCAGTCGACGCCAAGCATCTTGGCGGAACGTCAGCGATGGGGCAGCAATTTTTTCACTGTCGAGCGCTTGCCGTTCGGCCGGCGTCATCGGCTTAAAGCTATCTTCTGGGAGTTTTACTGTATCTGCCATTTATTTACCTCCTAGTTAGCCTTTCCTGTAATCCGAATCCGCGGATCAACGATTCCGTAAAGGATATCGGTAATCAGCAGCACGACACACAACATGAAGGAGTAGACGATCGTCAGCCCCATGATGGTTGGGTAGTCGTTGGTCAAGACGGACTTCACAAATTGTTCCCCAATCCCGGGAATCGAGAAGATGTTTTCCACAACCATCGACCCGGTCATGATGTTCACGGCTAACGGCCCCACGATGGTGATCAACGGAATCAAACTGTTCCGCAACGCGTGATGGTAAATCACGCCCATCCGACTGAGCCCCTTGGCCTTCGCTAATTCAATGTAGTCCGAACTCAACACATCGACCATTTCGGTTCGCACGAATCGGGCGGATTCGGCTAACGGTGCCGCGGCCAACGCTAAGGTTGGTAACACGGTATAACTAAAGCCGCCCCATTCGGCAATTGGGAACCACCCAAGTTTTAACCCCAGGTAGTACTGCAACAAGACCGCCAACACGAAGGAAGGAATGGAGATCCCTAAGATAGAAACCACCGTTGCCGACGTGTCGACCCAACTGTTTTGCTTCATCGCGCCAAACGCCCCGATGATGATCCCCACGATGACCCCCACGATGATGGCTTGCAGCCCAATCTGCAAGGAGGGTTCGATCCGACTGGAAATCAGGTAGGACACCGGTTGGTCACTGAATTGGAATGACGTCCCGAAGTTCCCCTTCACTGCCCCGGCCAGGTACAGCACGTATTGCTGCCAAACCGGCTTATCCAACCCGTATTGCTTGTAAATCAACGCAATTTGGCTCTTGGACAGCTTGGCTTGGTTGGTCAATGGCGTCCCGGGAAGCAGCTTCATCAGGAAAAACGTTACGGTAATCACGATGAATAAGGTCAGGATCAAGTAGAAGATCCGCTTTGCTAGGTATTTTGCCATTTGTTTACCTCTCAATCAGTAGACTTATTCGTTACCATATAAGTTCCACAACTTAATAAAAACCATTAAAAAACAACAAGATGATAAATGATTGCTATAACATCGAAGAGTAAGGACCAACGGCGGTTGATCCTTACTCCCCGATAAAGCTTATAAGTCGGTCGCCCGGCTCATAAGCAGAAACCTTGTGCATGAGTCGTCAATTACTTGGCGATGTAAGTCTTACTGAAGTCCCAGTTTGCGCCGGTTGGGAAGTAGATCAAGCCCTTGACGTTGGACTTAACCAGTTGCGCTTTCCCTTGTTGATAGAACGGAATGACCCCTTGGTCGTTCAGCAACGTCTTTTGGGCGTTGACCATGTCGTTCCACCGAGCGCTCTCGTTGTTGGCATCCTTGCCGTTAGCGTTCGCGATGTCTTTGTCGTAAGCTGCAGACTTCCATTTCCCGTTGTTGTACGCGTTGTCGGACGTGAACAATTGCAGGAAGGAAATTGGATCGGGGAAGTCAGCGCCCCAAGCCGTAGCCACCACGTCGAATTGACCATTTTGCGAGCGGCTTAACCGCGTCTTGAATGGTAAGTTCTGGTTCGTGACCTTCAGGTTCGGTAACTTGGCCCATTGACTCTGGATGAATTCGGCCGCGTTCTTACCGGCTGGCGTATCGTCGGCCATAAAGGTCAACGAATAGCTCTTCCGGCCAGTTTCCTTCAAGGCTTGCTTCCACAACTTCTTCGCTTGCGTTAAGTTCTGCGTTGAAGCGGACTTGACGTTCGCCACGTCGGTGAAATCTTTACCCTTGTAGGAAGCTAAGCCTGTGGCAACCACACCCTTGGCCGGCGTAGAACCGTCTTCTAAGACCTTGTTGATGAATTGGTTCCGGTTGATGGCCATGGATAAGGCTTGCCGAGCGTGCTTGTTACGCAGCATGGAATCCTTCTTTTCGTTCAGTTCCAAGTAGAAGGTTCCGGCTGACTTCCGTTCTACGTATTCCTTACTGTTCTTGTAATTCTTGGGTTGTTGGCCACTCAAATAAGTGGCGTCTAACTTACCGCTTTGGTACTGACTCAAGGCCGTTTGAGGATCCTTCATCGTCTTGAAATTAATCTTCTTCAGTTTAACATTCTTGGCGTTCCAGTAGTTAGCATTCTTACTCATCGACCAGTTATCGGAAGTCCCGGTCCAGTAAGTCAGCTTGAATGGTCCGTTGTAAACGTTAGCCTGAGCAGTCGTCGCGTACTTGCTGCCGTACTTCTTGGCCACAGAAGCGTTCTGTGGGAAGAAGGTTGGGCTCGCCACGAGGGACGGGAAGTAAGCGGTCGCCTTGGTCAACGTGACCACGACCTTATACTTGCCCTGGGCCTTAATCCCTAAGGCCGAGACGGGTTGCTTCCCCTTGGAAATGGCGTCGGCGTTCTTGACCGGAGACAACAGGTACGCGTATTGCGATGCCGTCTTAGGGTTCACCGTTCGTTGCCAAGAGTACACGAAGTTTTGAGCCGTAACGGGATCCCCGTTACTCCACTTCGACTTCCGCAGATTAAAGGTATAGACGGTCCCATCCTTCGATTTGCTGTAACTCTTAGCGACACCGGGCGTTAGCTTGTTGTTCTTGCCAATCCGCAAGAGCCCTTCACCCGTGTTGTTCATGGTTTCCCCCGAAACCTGATCGGTCGCCTTCGAAATATCCATTGATGGGAGTGCGGACGCTTCCATCCAATTTAGGGTTTGGCCCTTCGCCGCGCTAGTACTACTCGAACTCGACGAGCCACACGCTGCCAACACAATGGCGGCAAACGTGGCCACCGTCCCTAACTTGACTGCTGAATTGATCCTCATTGAAAATCCAACCTCTATCCTAGTTGTGCCAAATAAATTGACAACCTCAAATTTGATGGTTCCAATTGTATATTAGAAAACAATTAAAATCAATGGTTGTATTTAATTTATTCAGTTTACTCGGATAGAAACACTGATATATCAACATTTGAAATTAAAAATTAAAATCTGGTGTCACATTTTAATTGTATTTAATTTGCCTTTTCTGCATACCATATACAGGAAATGACTGATTTTCACCCCCGATTATTCACTATTGGGATTAAGGAAGCTCGCCGGTCGACGATCGAGCGGCGAGCTTCGATAACGCATGCGTTACTTGGAGATGTAAGTCTTACTGAAGTCCCAGTTAGCGCCGGTTGGGAAGTAGATAACTCCCTTGACGTTGGACTTGACCAGTTGTGGCTTAGCTTGTTGATAGATTGGGATGATCCCTTGTTCGTTCATCAACGTCTTTTCGGCATCGATCAAATCGTTCCACCGAGCGGATTCGTTGTTGGCATCTTGGTTGTTGGCCTTGTCGATGTCCTTGTCGTAAGTCGTGGACTTCCACTTCCCGTTGTTGTACGAGTTACCAGAAGTGAACAGTGACAAGAAGGAAATTGGATCGGCGAAGTCAGCGCCCCAGCCAGAAACCACGACATCGAATTGGCCGTTTTGTGATCGGCTCAACCGGGTCTTAAATGGTAAGTTGCTGTTCGTAACCTTCAAACCAGGTAACTTAGCCCATTGACTCTGAACGTATTCGGTCGCGTTCTTGCCGGCTGGCGTATCATCGGCCATCAAGGTCAGAGACACGTTGGACTTGCCAGTTTCCTTCAAGGCTTTCTTCCATAAGGTCTTGGCTTCAGCTAAGTTGTAAGCCGTGCCTTCGCTGGTCTTAGCGGCCTTGGCGAAGTCCGTGCCCTTGTAAGAAACTAACCCATCAGCCACGTAACCGGATGGCACCGTGGACCCGTCTTGTAAGACCTTGTTGACGAATTGGTTCCGGTTGATGGCCAAGGATAAGGCCTTCCGGGCGTTAACGTTCTTAAAGATGGCATCCTTCTTTTCGTTCATTTCAATGTAGAAGGTTGAAGCCCCCTTACGAACCACGTACTGCTTATCGTTCTTGTAGTTCTTTGGTTGTTGACCACTCAGGTAAGTAGCGTCCAACTTACCACTTTGATATTGACTCAAGGCGGTTTGTGGATCCTTCATGGTCTTGAAGTTGATCTTCTTCAGCTTGACGTTCTTAGCGTTCCAGTAGTTGCTGTTCTTGCTTAACGTCCAGTTGTCTGACGTCCCGGTCCAGTAAGTTAACTTGAATGGGCCGTTGTAAACGTTACTTTGGGCGTTGGCCGCGTACTTCTTGCCGTACTTTTGCACGATCTTTTTATCTTGCGGGTAGAAGGTCGGGTTAGCAACCAAGGCTGGGAAGTAGTTCGTCGCCTTGGTCAACGTGACCACAACCTTGTAGTTGCCGTCCGCCTTGATTCCTAAGCTGGAAACTGGCTTCTTGTTGTTCATGATGGCGTTGGCGTTCTTCACCTGAGCGAACAAGTAAGCGTATTGCGAAGCGGTCTTGGGATTAACGGTGCGTTGCCAGGAATAAACGAAATCTTTAGCGGTAACGGGGTCCCCGTTACTCCACTTGGACTTCCGTAAATTAAAGGTATACGTTTTCCCGTCCTTGGATTTGGAATAGCTCTTGGCGACCCCGGGATGCGTCTTACTGTTCTTCCCCATCCGGAGTAACCCTTCGTTGGTGTTGTTCAGGGTTTCACCGGAAACCACGTCGGTCGCCGTGGAAATATCCATCGATGGTAACGCCGAGGACTCCATCCAGTTTAAGGTTTGGTCCTTCGCCTCACTGGCACCACTGTTACTACTGGACGAGCTCCCACACGCCGCTAATAAGATTGCGGCAAACGTGGCAACCGTCCCTAACTTGACTGCTGAATTGATCTTCATCACTTATTCAACCCCTCTTAGTTGGTCATGGAACAAAAACTAACACCTCAAATTTGATTAGCCCTAGTGTATATTAGAAAACCATTAAAATCAATAGGAATATCTAATTTATTTTTAGTAAACCGTTATAAATGCCGTCTAATCAGGATTTTAAATTAAGCGTAATTGATTAATTAACTGTCTTTTGCGGGGGAATTCATTCTAAAATTGAATAAATATCACTTGCAAAATTAGTAAATTCACCTTAAAAACTCATAAACGGTTAAGCAGACAAACTAAATCCGTGCGGCCCCGTTAGGACCCCACGGATTTAAGCTGTCGCTAAATTGACTTAAGGTGGGATTATTTGGCGATGTAGGCCTTACTAAAGTCCCAGTTGGCACCCACCGAGTAGTAGACCACGTTCTTGACCTTCGACTTGACCAGCTGTGGCTTGCCCCCTTGGTACAATGGGATGATCCCCTCATCCTTCAACAGGACCTTCTGGGCGTCCACCATGTTCTGCCACCGGGCTGCCGGCTTGTTGGCGTTGGTGTCCGTGGCTTCCTTGATCAGCTTGTCGTAAGCGGCGGACTTCCACTTCCCGTTGTTGTATGAGTTATCCGACGTGAACAACTGTAAGTCGGTGATCGGGTCAGGGAAATCGGCGCCCCAGAGACTCACGACCACGTTGAATTGTTGGTTGGCCGAACGGGATAACCGCGTCTTGTACGGAATGTTTTGGTTCGTGACCTTGATGCCGGAGAGCTTGCTCCACTGACTTTGCAGGTATTCGGTGGTACTCTTGGCGACCGGCGTATCATCGGCCATCAGCGTCAGGTTGTAGCTCTTACGGCCGGTTTCCTTTAGGGCCTGCTTCCAGAGTTGCTTGGCCTTGGTCAGGTTGTAGTCCGTGGCGGACTTGACCGTGGCTTGGTCCGCAAAGTCCTTGCCGTCGCGTAAGGCCAGTTTCTTGGTCACGATTCCCGTGGCCGGCGTGGACCCATCGGCTAAGACCTTGTTGGTAAACTGACTCCGGTTGATGGCCAGTGATAAGGCTTGCCGGGCCTTGACGTTTTTCATCATCGAGTCGGACTTCTGGTTCATTTCCACGTAAGCCGCCCGCGAACTGGTCAGTGACCGGTAATCCTTGTTGTTCTTGTAGTTTCGTGGTTGTTGCCCACTCAGGTAGATGGCGTCCATCTTGCCGCTTTGGTACTGACTTAACGCGGTTTGCGGGTCCTTGATGGCGCTAAACTTGATGTGTTGCAGCTTCACGGATTTGGCATCCCAGTACTTCGGGTTCTTGCTTAAGGTCCAGTTATCCGACGTCCCAGTCCAGGAAGTTAACTTGAATGGCCCGTTATAAACGTTGTTCTGGGCGTTGTTGGCGTACTTCTTGCCGTACTTTTGCACGACTTTTTGGTTTTGTGGGAAGAAACTGACCTGAGCGACCAACGTTGGGAAGTAGCTGACCGCGTGCGTCAGGTGCACGACGACCTTGTACTTGCCCTTGGCCTGAACCCCTAACGTGGAGACGGCCTTCTTCCCGTTCATGATGGCGTTAGCGTTTTTCACGTCCGCGTACAGGTAAGCATACTGCGACGCGGTCTTAGGATTGACCGTCCGTTGCCAACCATAAACGAAGTCCTTGGCGGTCACGGGATCACCGTTACTCCAATTCGACTTCCGCAGGTTAAACGTGTACGTTTTCCCGTCCTTAGACGTCGTATAGCTCTTCGCCACGGCCGGGTAGGTCTTGTTGTTCTTGCCGAACTGTAAGAGCCCCTGACCCGTGTTATTCAGCGTCTCCGCCGAAATGATGTCGGTGGCTAACGAATTGTCCATCGACGAGAGTGACGAACTTTCCATCCAGGTCAAGGTCTGGTCCTTAGCCTGTTTAGAACTACTGGAGGAACTCCCACACGCCGCTAATAAAATCGTCGAGAGCGTGGCGACAGTCCCTAACTTAATAAACGAAGTTACCCTCATATCTTTCAACCCCTCTAATATGTACCCATCAACAATACAGCATGTCATCATCATAAATGATAAAACGATGAGAATCAATAGTATTTTTTAATTTTTAATTAATTTAATTGGCGGACATGCCAAAAAAACGGGGCCAATCGCCGGATTGGTCCCGTTTCTCATTTATCATCAAATTTTAAGAGTTAGTCTGTCCGCGACCTCACTTCGAGATGTAGGCGTGACTAAAGTCCCAGTTAGCCCCAATTGGGTAGTACACAACGTCCTTGACCTTCGACTTCAGCAATTGTGGCTTGCCGCCTTGGTACAACGGGATGATCCCTTCGTTTTGCAAGAGGATCTTTTGCGCAGAAACCATTTCGTTCCACCGCTTGTCTGGGTTGTTGGCATCGGTCGTCGTGACCTTATTGATCAGGCTATCGTAGGCCTTGTTGGACCACTTACCGTTGTTGTAGGTGTTCCCCGACGTAAACAGTTGCAGGTCGGTGATTGGATCTGGGAAGTCGGCGCCCCACAGGGAAACGACGACGTCAAATTGTCCCGCAGCCGACCGCGCGAGCCGCGTCTTGTACGGAATGTTTTGGTTGGTGACCTTCAGGCCAGGCAGCTTGCTCCATTCACTTTGCAGGTATTCGGTCGTACTCTTGCCCACTGGCGTATCATCGGACATCAAGGTCATGTTGTAACTCTTCCGCCCGGTCTCCTTCAACGCTTCGGCCCACAGCTTCTTCGCCTTGGCTTGGTCATACGCCGTAGCACTTGGATCCGTGGCTTCGGTCGCGAAGTCCTTGCCCTTGTAGGTCGCCAGTCCCTTGGTGACGATTCCCGTTGCGGGGATCGACCCATCGGCCATGACCTTCTTGGTAAATTGGGTCCGGTTGATGGCTAAGGACAACGCTTGCCGTGCCTTGGTGTTGCGCATCAATGAATCGTGTTTCTCGTTCATTTCCACGTAGGCCGCCCGGGCACTAGTCAAGGACCGGTAACCTGGATTGGACTTCAAATTCCGTGGTTGTTGTCCCGTCAGGTAAATGGCGTCCAGCTTACCGCTTTGATACTGGCTCAACGCGGTTTGCGGATCCTTGACAGCGCTAAACTTCAGTTGATGGAGTTTAACCCCCTTAGCGTCCCAGTAACTCGGGTTCTTGGTCAACGTCCAGTTATCCGACGTCCCGGTCCAGTAAGTCAGTTTAAACGGCCCGTTGTACACGTTATTTTGCGCGTTGGCCGCATAGGCCTTGCCGTACTTTTGCACGACCGACTTATTTTGCGGGAAGAAGCTAACCTGGGCCACTAGGGTTGGGAAGTAACTGATTGGGTGAACCAAGTTAACCACCAGTTTATAGTTTCCTTCCGCCTTCACCCCAAGGTCGCTAGCTGGCTCCTTACCCTTCGAAATGGCGGTGTCGTTCTTGATATCCGCGTACAGGTAAGAATACTGCGATCCGGTCTTAGGATTAACGGTCCGTTGCCACCCGTAGACGAAGTCCTTAGCGGTTACCGGTTGCCCGTTACTCCACTTGGACTTCCGTAGGTAGAAGGTGTAGGTTTTCCCATCCTTCGACTTGGTATACCGGGTTGCGACTGACGGGTAGGTCTTGTTGCCCGCCCCAAACTTCAACAGACCGGCACCGGTGTTATTCAACGTTTCGGCCGAAATAATATCGGTGGCCAGTGAGTTGTCCATGCTGGTCAGTGATGAACTTTCCATCCAGGTCAACGTTTGGTTCTTGGCCTGAGCTGTGCTCGACTTAGCTGGTGAGGCGCCATTTCCGCAGGCAGCCAATAACATTGTTGCGAGTGTGGCCACAGTCCCCAATTTGGCCATTGCTGATAATTTCATTGCGACTCAACTCCCCTCACGTCTCTCTTAACGACGTTGAGGCCATCGTAGATTGGAATTCGATGAGAATCAACATTATCCTCTAATCTTGTAAGGTATCCTAACCCACATTCCCCCCGAAAGGTCCAGTGCATGGTATACTGAGCCCATAAGTATAATGAGGAGCGTGAGCATATGGATGAAACACCAGCAACACCCGTCATTACGATTGGCCTTAACTCGGGACAGGCCACGTTCGACTACGCCATGGCCGAACTGGACGCCCTGGTCGAAGCCAACAACATGACCGTGGTCGAACAGGTGCAACAGGCCTTAAGTAAGCCGAATCCCGGCACCTACTTCGGGACCGGGAAGGTGGAAGAACTGGCCACCATCGTCGCTGACGACGGGGTCGATACCATCGTGGTCAACGATGAGCTGACCCCTAGCCAAATTCGAAACCTCGAAGCCGGCACCAAGGCCCGGATCATCGACCGGACCGGCTTGATTTTAGAAATCTTCGCCAACCGGGCCCAGTCCCGGGAAGCCAAGTTACAGGTCCAACTGGCCATGCTGCAGTACCAGTTACCGCGGCTGCACACCAGCGCCTCGCAACGGTTAGACCAACAGACCGGGAGCGGCGGTGGCGGTGGCTTCACCAACCGGGGGGCCGGGGAATCCCAGACCGAAATGAGTCGGCGGACCATCCAACGGTCGATCAACCACGTTAACCATGAACTAAAGGAAATCAACCAGGCCGCCGAGACGCAGCGCGCCCAACGTGAACGCAACCAGTTACCGTCAGTGGCCCTGGTCGGCTACACCAACGCCGGTAAGTCCACGCTGATGAACGCCTTAGTCCAACGCTTCGGCAAGAACGAAGACAAGCAGGTGTTCGTCAAGAACATGCTGTTCGCGACCCTGGACACCAGTGTCCGGCAACTGATTTTCCCCGACCAAAAGAAGCTCTTATTGAGTGACACGGTCGGCTTCGTCAGCCAGTTACCCACTAACCTGGTCAAGGCCTTCCGTTCGACGTTAGCCGAAGCGGCCAACGCCGACCTGTTAGTCCAAGTGGTCGATTACGCCGACGTCAACCGTGAGGCCATGATGGCCACCACGGAAAAGACCTTACAGGAGATTGGCGTGACCGACGTGCCGATGATCACGGTCTTCAACAAGGCGGACCTGACTTCGGCCACCTACCCTAGTCGAGCGGGCGACCAACTGATTCTCTCGGCCAAAGACGACGCGTCCATCGATATGTTGGTCCAGACCATGAAGGAAAAGGTCTTCCACAATTACGTGACGGCCAACTTCTTGATTCCGTTTGACGCCGGTGACGTGGTGGCCTACCTAAACGACCACGCGAACGTCCTCAGCACGGACTACCAGGCCACGGGAACTGCCATGCGCGTGGAACTGCCCCAGGCCGATTTCAACCGCTTCAGACAGTACGTGGTAACCGATGCGCCGAGTGAAGACTAGGCTGATTGCACCGATTCTCGTTCAAAATAACCAGGGCCCGCGGTAAATCGCGGGTCCTTTTTGGTGACCGCCAAACGTTGAAACTTCCGGGTCAATCGACAATTAAGCTTGTTTTTTGTAAGCGTTTTCTTCTATTATATAGGGCGTTTTCACCGCCCATTGTGGGTGCGACTGCCGCCGCAAAAAAACCGGAACCAATCATCAAGACTGGTTCCGGTTTAATTGCTAAGTCGTTAAATCCCTTAGTTACGCCTGACGCTTTTCGAGGTACCGAGCGAGTACGGACAACGCGTAGCAGACGATGAAGTACAGCAACGCAATCGCCACGAACATCGGAATGATGTAGTTGGTGTTTTGCCCGTAAATGATTTGCGACCGGTACAGCATTTCTGGCAACAAGATGATGGTCGCTAACGAGGTATCCTTGACCAGCGAGATGAACTGACTCACAATCGCCGGAATCATCTTGACCATGGCCTGGGGCAACACGATGTGCCACAATCCCTGCCAGTAGGTCAACCCGTTGGCCCGGGCCCCTTCCATCTGGCCGGGATCCACGGCCTGAATCCCCGACCGCACGATTTCGGCCAACATGGCGGATTCAAAGATCGTCATGGCCAGAATGGCGGCCGGAATCACCTCAGGTTTGACCCCCAGGTTCGGCAGACCAAAGTAGATAAAGAACAGAATCAAAATTAACGGTAGGTTCCGAATCACGTCGATCACAAACCCGACAATCGCGGAAAAATACTTGATCTTAACGTAGCGGATGACCCCTAAGATGGCGCCAATAATGAAACTCCCGATGATGGAGGCCACCGATACCAAGATGGTGATCCCCAGGCCACCGAACAGGTAGCGTAAGTTATCCGGGGAGTATGCGGCAATAAAATTATTCAGCATGGTTTAATCCTCCCCTAAGCTAAACGCTTTTCCAAGTAGCGCATGTAGTAACTGATCGGCATGGTGATGATCAGGTAAAGGACCCCAACGGCGGAATAGGCCGCCATGGTCTCCAGCGAACTCGAGGCGATCGAGTTCCCCTGGTACATCAGGTCGAACCCACCCACGAAGGCTAAGGTCGACGAATTCTTGACCAGGTTCACGAACTGGTTACCCAGTGGCGGAATCACGTACCGGAAGGCTTGGGGCAAGACGATGTAGCGCATCGACTGCCAGAAGGTCAACCCGTTGGAGCGGGCCCCTTCCATCTGGCCAGGGTCGACGGATTGAATCCCCGCCCGCACGGTTTCGGCGATAAATGCCGAGGTGTAGAGCGTTAACCCAATGGTGCCGGCGGTAAACCCGTTCATCTTTAAGACGTACAGCGGAATCACCACGTAGAAGAACATGGTAATCACCAGCAACGGGATGTTCCGGAAGACTTCGATGTAGACCCGGGCCACTCCCCGGGCGAACTTATTCGGCGATTCTTCGAGCAAGGCGAAGAAGGTCCCAATAATCAAACTAAAGATCAGTGCAATCACACTACATAACAGCGTTTGGCCCAACCCGTAAAGGAGGGTGCCACCGTAAGCTTGAAAAATATGAATCATTCTTGAGCCGCCTCCTCGTAATCAAAGCCTTTGACGTTGTGGAACCACTTGTGCAGGATCTTCTGGTATTGGCCGTTAGCCCGCAACTCCGCAATCGCCTGGTTGATGCCTTGGCGGAACGGCGTTTGGGTCTTGTCCACGGCAATCCCGTACGGTTCGGAAACGAACGTGCCGCCGGTGACCACGTAGTCCGGATTTTGAACGGACATCCCGTAAAGAATCCCGTTATCGGTGGTCAGCGCCTGACCTTGTCCCGATTTCAGGGCCGTCATGGCCTGGGCGTAGTCGGTCAATTGTAAGACCTTGGCGTTTGGTGCGACTTTAGCCACGTTTTCCACGGAGTCCGAACCCACGACCCCCAGGACCGTGCCCTTTTGTTGATTAAGATCCTTAACGTTTTTAATCCTACTGCCCTTTTTGACCAGTAACGACTGGCCGGCGTAGAAGTAAGTATTGCTAAATGCGACCTGTTTGCGCCGTTCCGGCGTATTGGTCATGGTGGCAATAATCGCGTCGATGTTCCCGTTTTTCAACATTGGCATCCGCGTCGAACTCGTCACCTGAATGAATTTAGCCTTCCCCTTAGAACCCAGCATTTGTTTCGTGATGGCCTTGGCAAGGTCGATTTCAAACCCCTTGATCTTGCCGTCCTTAGTATCGAGTAGCCCAAACAGCCGCGTATCGGCCTTGACCCCCCAGGTAATGGTCTTGGACTGTTGATCAACCTTTAACACGTTCCGGGATGACAACGGTTTGGACCCACAAGAACTGACGACCACGGTGAGGGCCAGCAGAGCAACAACCAGGCCCAGGCGCCGCATTAATTTTTTCATAAGCGTGTCCCTCCCTGATTAATGCAAAATCTTGCTTAAGAATTGACGGGCCCGTTCGTTGGTCGGTTCACCGTTAAAGAATTGGTCCTTGGAATCGTCTTCGAGGATCCGCCCATCGGCCATGAAAATCACCCGGTTGGCCACTTCGCGTGCGAAGCCCATTTCGTGGGTCACGACTAGCGACGTCATACTGGAGTCTCGGGCGATGGTCTTCATGATGTTCAAGACATCGTCGACCATTTCCGGATCCAGCGCACTGGTAGGTTCGTCAAACAACAGACACTTGGGTTTCATGGCTAACGACCGCGCAATGGCGATTCGTTGCTGCTGCCCCCCGGATAATTGCGCGGGCATCTTAGGGGCTTGGTCGGCCAGACCCACCCGGTCGAGCATTTCCATCGCGACCTTCTTGTTTTCTTCCTCGTCGCGGTGTAGCACGATTCGAGGCGCCAACATGATGTTTTCCAGAATCGTCTTATTGGCGTACAGGTTAAAGTGTTGGAACACCATCCCCACGTTCTTGCGAATCCGGTTGATATCGGTCTTCGGGTTGGCGAGGTCTTGGCCGTTAACGATCAGCTTACCCTCACGAATCCGTTCCAACCCGTTCACCGAACGAATCAGTGTCGACTTTCCGGAACCGGATGGCCCGATCAGCACGACGGTCTCACCGGCCTCGATGGTTAAGTTGATATTATGCAACGCGTGAAAGTCGCCGTAATACTTCTCCACGTTGTGGAATTCAATCATTGACATATTTTTCCCTCCACTAGAATAGGTTGGGGCTCCGGACGGTTGGTCCGTAGCCCCACCACTAAGGTTATTGTGGTACCTACTGCTCCTCAAATTTTTGAACATTTGCAGGGTCTAAATTAAAGTTTAAACCAAAAGAATAGGCCGGTCAAAAACATTACCTCGTTCGCCCCGTCCTTGCCAAAGTCGTTATCCCCTCAAAAGAGTTACCTACCAACCGTTTTTGCCCGGTGATGACTGGTCAAAAAAAGTTCTGGCCGCAGCCAGAACTTTAAGTCAAACGATTCAATTTAATGGTGGTAGCGTGACCGCCGCGTCATGGGTTCGTCATCCGTAGTAGACGCTGCTGATGACGTGGCCTGTTGGTCGTACCGTTGGCGCCGGGTCGTGGTCGTGGCCGGGGTTTGACCGGTTCGCGCAGTCGTGGTGGGTTGGTCTTCCGCTTGGTGCTTGTACGCCAGTTGCACGGCGACCGCGAAGTCGTTGTCCTGTTCAATCAACGTGGTCCGCCCAACGACCTTGAACGGTCCGCCGACCAGCGTTGCGTTGGCCAGGTACAGCTTGAATTGGTCGCGTACGTCGTTCACGTTTTGTAGGCCCACCGTGCTGACCGTCCCCACGGGCTGCTTGTCGGCTTGGTTCAAGCCCGCGTAGACCACCAGGTGGTTATCTTCATTTTGCATTTCGAAGTACGGAATCAGTACGCCGGGACCGGAAGCGTAAACCGGCTTGCCGTCCTTTTGCACCTGTTCCATGATTTCCCGGTCGCCCAAGCCAGAGTAGTCCAGCCGCAAGAGCCGGTTTTGCTGAAGTTGGGTCGCCAGGTTTTGGACGTTTTGTTGCTGTACCGGGGTCGCCATCAGTTTGCCGGGAAGAATCTTCTTCTCGTCGAAATAGCCGTTCGCCGGAATGTTACGGCCGAGACTATTGCGCCGCGGTTGGGTCGCTTCGGCGTCTTTAGGCTTCGTCCCCAATAATTTTTCGATCTTGGGCGAAATATCAAACGGCGCCTTCTTTTTGGTAAAGTAGTAGACCCCGTTCAAAAATGCGAAGTACAGCAAGATGATGGCCACCAGTAAGATCAATAGACCCCAGAATGGATGGCCGTTTTGCAGATAGCGCACCGCGATGTAAAAGAGGTAGAAGTCCCCCAGCAGGCCCAGTACCGTATAGATCCGGTTTTTGAGCTTAACGCTGACGTTCACGTACCCCAAGTAATGGTTCACCATATCAAGAAAGCTTAACATCTTCGGTCCCCCTTTCTGGCTTAATTGCCACCGTCCGTGGTCCCACCATCATCGGTGGTTCCTTGCGTCGTCGTGGCGTTATTGGTCGTGGTACCGGTCGTTCCCGTGGTATCCGACGTGGTGTCGTTGCCCGTTGTGGTATCGTCGTCCATGGTGCTGTTGGTGTTCCCCGTGGTCGTGGTGGAACTCGACGACTTCTTCTTGGACGTGGTGGTCCCACCCGTACTGGTGTTGCCCGTAGTCGTAGTGGTGTCATCCCCGGATTCCGACGTGTTATCCGCCGATGAACTTTGCGTATCCGTCGAGGAACTATCGGCAGAAGAGGCCTTGTCCTTACTGCTACTGTCAGAAGAATCCGAGCTCTTATCCTTTTTACTACTATCGTCACTCGGCTTCTTCTTATCGGAACTATCCGAGAACTGTCCCGATAACGATGAACTGGTCGTGGACACGCGACTAGCGCCTTCGTTGGTCTTCGTCACGCTGTTGGTCACCACGTTGGTGGCCCCGAGTGCCAATGCCATCGATAAAATTGCGAATGGCGTGATAAACGGTGGTGTGCGGTACGCCATGTCTGATTCCTCCTTATGCCTAACTCGTTGAGCCCATTATCTCATGGTTAGGTGAAAACTTTCTCAAAATTCCTTTAATTTTTGACTAAGGTCGCTTCCGTCACGCCCGCAGCCTTGCATTCGGCGCACAGCCCGTACAGCTCAAAGCTATGCCCCGTCACGTCACAACCGGGAAGCTGGTCGGTGAAGAAGTCTAGCGGGCACATCTGCAGTTCCGTGACCTTGCCACAGTTCTGGCAGATGAAGTGGTGGTGATGCTGGTGGTGAAAATCACACTGGTACTTCACTCGCGCCCGTTCCTGTTCCGTGTTTTGTTCCACGATGCCGACCTCTTCAAATTCCTTGAGGTTGCGGTAAACCGTGTTGTGACTCATCCCCGGAAATTCGGTCCGCATATAGGCGTCGACGTTCACGACGTCCGTGTAGTGACCCTGATTGGTCAGTAGGAACGATAAGAGCGCGTGCCGTTGTTTGGTGAGCTTTAACTTGTTCTTTTTTAAAATCGCCACAGCGGCGGTCAATGATTCTGCCATGATGGACGGCCTCCTTATAATTAGTCCGAATTCCCTGTTAGTTTAGCATACTTCCTAAGAAACGCAACTGCCGGCCCACCGCGCCTATTCGGCGGTCAACCGGGCCATCAAATCGTCGAGTTTCAGTTGCGTTTGTTGCCAATGATCGTTGTTCAGCTCGATGGCCCGACCACGTAAGGCTAACGGCATGGTCAGATCCCGCCGGTACTCCGGACTGGCCAACCGTTGCTTCAACATGGTGGCGTTATCCCCCCGCGCCGATAAGCGGCCCTGAAGTTGGCCCGTGTCGCTGACCGTTAGGAAAATCACCACGGCTTGGTCCCCCAGGGTTTGCGCGTAGGTGATGGCCCCTTTGGTATCCAACACGATGGCCGGAAACGGGGCGCGTTTGAATCCCTCGGCGATGCCCTCCCGCGAGGAGCCGTAGTGGTAGCCCGCGTAGACCACGGATTCGAGATAGTGGTTGCGCGCGAACGACTCATCGGTTTCGAAATAGTAGTCACGGCCGTTGACCTCCCCGGCACGTGGGGGGCGGGTGGTGTGGGTGACAATCCGGGTAACCGGGTAGTTTTGCGCCAGATAGCGCTGGACCGTGGTCTTCCCCGTCCCCGTGGCGCCGGTGATCACTAAGACTTTTGGCGTCATAGGGCACCCGCCGTTAAGTAAGCGTGGGCCTGATCGAGAGCGCCCTGGAGATTAGCATAGCTGAGCGTTGCCCGCGCTTCGCTGTACGGGAACCACCCGAAGTCACTAATTTCGACCTTCTGCCGGGTAATCGTGACGTCGTTAGCCACCTTAGCGGTATACAAGACCACGTGCTTATGGTGACCATTCTGCATATCGTAGTCGAGGACCACGTGAAATTCGGGATCCACGGTCACGTCCAGTTGGGTCTCTTCTTGAATCTCCCGGTGCGCCGTTTCGAGGTCCGTCTCGGCCCCTTCCACGTGTCCCTTAGGAAAGCCCCAGAAGTCACTGGTGGCACTCTTTAGTAGTAGGTATTGGGGTTGGCCGTCCTTGATTTGGTAAACGACCGCTCCACTGGCATTTTCGGTAATCATTAAACCGACCTCCTTGATTATTTTGGCTCATTTGCGGGTACGACCCGCTGTTTATTTAGTTTAAGGCTAATTCTGCGTGGTGGGTTCCGTCAACGGTTTGGTTTCGCGGGACCGATTCACTATGGCAAACCCTTATTATAACGGAATCCGCAGCACCCGAATAGCCTTCCCGCTCGGTTTTCAAAAATGAGACGGGCAAAAAGCCGAATTTTCGCCGTTGACCGGCCGAACTCTCATTGACTTTTAATTTAATTCTAGGGTACACTTAGCCAAGATATCAACTATTTCAAGGGGGCCTTTTATGGCTATTTCACGTCTCTTCCGCCGCGAGAAACTCGATAGTTATCTCAGCAGCGACAAACATTTTGCCAAAACCATGTCCGCTAAGGATCTCATGTCCTTAGGGATTGGTGCGGTCATCGGGACCGGGATCTTCATTCTCCCCGGGACCATCGCCGCGCAGTACAGCGGTCCCGGAATCGTGCTTTCCTTCCTTCTGGCCGCCATCGTCTGTTCCACCGCCGCCATGTGTTACGCGGAATTTGCCTCCGTGCTGCCCGTTGCCGGATCGGCCTACTCCTACGGGAACCTGGTCTTCGGCGAAATCATCGGTTGGGTCTTAGGCTGGGCGTTGATTCTCGAATACGTCTTAGCCGTGGCCGCCGTGGCCAACGCCTTTGGGGCCTACTTCAAATCGTTCGTGGCCGGCTTTCACCTGACCATCCCCACGGCCATCGCCGGACCCTTCGATCCAGCGCACGGCACCTACGGCAACCTGGTCGCCATCCTGGTGGTCTTCTTCATCAGTTGGCTGTTGAATCGGGGGATGCGCGAATCCATGCGGATCAACAACGCCATCGTCATCGTCAAAATTGCCATTATTATTTTATTCGTCGTGGTCGGCGCGTTTTACGTTCGGCCCGAGAACTGGCACCCCTTCGCACCGTTCGGGGCCGCCGGGATTCGCCGCGGAGCCGCGACCGTTTTCTTCGCTTACTTAGGGTTTGACGTGGTCTCCTCTTCGGCGGCCGAAGTTAAGAATCCCCGGCGGAACATGCCCATCGGGATCATCGGGACGCTGGTCGTTGCCACCGTTCTCTACATGTTAGTGGCCATCGTCTTGACCGGGATGGTCACCTACACCAAGTTAAACGTGGCCGACCCCGTGGCCTTTGCGTTGACCCTGGTCCACCAGAACTGGACTTCCGGGATCATCTCGTTAGGGGCACTGGCCGGTATGTTCACCATGATGGTCACCATGATCTACAGTTCGTCGCGTCTGATTTACTCGGTCGGCCGTGACGGGCTGTTACCCAAGTTCTTGGGGAAGATCGACAGCCAAACGGGAACGCCCAAGCACAGTCTGGCCGTGGTCACGGTGGTCATCGCCATTCTGGGAGGCTTCGTGCCCCTGGATCAACTGACCAACCTGGTCAACATCGGGACTTTGGTCGCCTTTCTGTTCGTGTCCTTCGGCATCATTCGCTTACGACACCTGCCAGAAATGCCGAAAAACACGGGCTTCAAGGTACCCTTCTACCCGGTATTGCCAATTATTTCGGGACTCCTGTGCTTCTACATGATGCTGCAGTTGCCCGCCGAAACGTGGATTGCGTCCACCATCTGGTTTGCCTTGGGACTGGTGATCTACCTGACTTACGGCTTACGCCACAGTCGGCTCAACGACCAAGCGTAAGCTCTGAACGGCTACTCACCGACAAAACCCACCATCCACCTGCGTGGAACAACCATCATTGTTATAAACTAGTCACACAAACACTTTTAGGTTAAGGTAGGCGATTTTATGCGTAATCATCAATTTGCGATTCGTCCCACCACGCCGACACAGGCGCTAGACGAATTGCACCAAATTCGTTTCTTAGACGACACCACGGAAGCCCTCACCACGCCCAGCGCGCTCCTCAAGGCCTTTTACGCCAAGAGTTGGCCCGAGTTTCCGGCTGCCAGTAGTGTCGAGGCCCAGTTGGCTGACTTGCTAGCAACGCCCGATACCGACGCGGCGACTTTCCTGGCCACTCACGATAACGTGCCGGTCACGGTCTTTTACAACTTAGCGCTCCAACGGTTGAACTTTGCGGTCGGTCGCGACTTCGACTTGACCGATCCGTTAGCCGCCATGACTAAGATCCAACTCCCCGTCAGTTCCCATGCCGGGGCCGACTTCACCCTGGCCGAACTCAAACAGGCCTGGTACCTGCTGCTGGCTACCCACACCAAGACCGGGCAGACGTTCTTGGACCAACTGACCACCCACGGCTATTTCGTACCGTTCTACCACGACGCCAGCGTTACCAAGCCGCTCCTCTTTAATGGTAAGGCCCAAGCGGTCTTCGACACCAGCGAGCTGTTGCGCGACGTGGTTTACGTGGAAAGTTCTCAGGACACCGATCACGACGGGCAACGTGACCTGTTAAAGGTCGAGGTCTTACGCCCGGCCGAAACCGCCGACGGACTTAAGGTCCCCGTACTCTTCACGTCGAGTCCCTACAACCAGGGCACCAACGACGCCGAGGGCGAGGCACTGACCCATAACGTCAATGTGCCGTTGACCCCCAAGCAACCCGTACAGCGGACGTTAGCCGACGTGACCGCACCGGAGACGCCCTCCGCGGTTCCCGCCCCACGGCCCGTGACGGCGACGACGCGCACCGCCGAAGAACACTTCGCGCGCGAGCAATCCTACACGCTGAACGATTACTTCTTGGCCCGCGGGTTTGCCGTGGCCTACGCCGCCGGAATCGGGACCAAGGACTCCGACGGGTTACGGACCACCGGGGACCCCGACGAAACCATTTCGACCACCGCCGTGATCGAGTGGCTGGCCGGTAACCGCACGGCCTTCACGACCCGCGCGGCCACGACGGCGATTGCCGCGTGGTGGTCCAACCAAGCCATTGCCATGACCGGGCGCTCCTACCTGGGGACCCTGTCGACGGCCGCCGCCACTACCGGGGTTCAGGGCTTAAAGACCGTCATCAGTGAAGCCGCCATTTCCAGTTGGTACGACTACTACCGCGACGGTGGGCTAGTGATCGCACCGGGGGGCTTCCCCGGTGAAGACGCCGACGTCTTGGCCGAAGAGGTCTTCAGTCGCCAACAACAGGCCGGCGCCTACCACAAGCTTCAGGGCAAATGGCAGGCCGCGTTGGCCCAGATCACCCACGACCAAGACCGGACCACCGGGAACTACAACCGTTTCTGGGACGCCCGTAACTACCTGAAACACGCCCAAGACATCAAGGCCGACCTCCTGTTGGTCCACGGTCTCAACGACTGGAACGTCAAACCCCGCAACGTGAATAATTTATGGAACGCGGTCCGCGACTTACCCGTCACCAAGAAGTTGATCCTGCATCAGGGCCAACACATTTACATCAACGCCTTTCGGTCCATCGACTACACCGACATCGTCAATCTCTGGTTGACCCACGAGCTCCTGGGCGTGGACAACCAGGCCGACACGCTCTTGCCCAACGTGATCATCCAGGACAACACGCAACCGGAACGCTGGCAAGCCTTCGACGACTGGGACGCCCCGACTAACCCACAACGCCGCTTTACCCTACGCGAAGGCGAACTGATCGACGCGCCCGTGGCTACGCCGGGAACCGGGGCCATCAGCTTTAGCGACCAGTTGCCCGTTAAACAGTTTGAACACTACACCCACCACATCGACGACTGGCAGGCCGACCTGTTAGGCGATAAACACAACGCCATGGCCAACCACCGTTTGATTTTCAAGTCGGCCGGCTTAGAGCATGACCTGGTGCTCGACGGCAAACCCACCGTTAACCTGCGCGTGGCCGTCAATCAACCCGTGGGGATGTTGAGTTTCCAATTGGTGGACTATGGCGACGCCAAACGCCTCAAAGCCAACCCAACGCCCCTACGTCAGGCCTTAGACTTGGGCTACCACTGGCGTGAAGACAGCCTGCGAGAATTTCAGCTGGGCCCCGTCACGCCCTGGCACCTGATCACCAAGGGCCACCGCAACCTGCAAAACCGGACCAACACCTACCAGGTCGACGAGTTGAAACCCAACGTCTTCTACGACCTGAGTGTGCCGTTACAACCCACCCACCACCGGTTATTGGCCGGCCATCAGCTCGGGTTGGTCATCTACGCCACCGACTTTGGTATGACGGTGCGCGGCAACCAGGACCTACAATATTCCATCCAGCTCGATACGGCCACCTTGACCGTCCCCACGTTAGCGGATTAGAAAATTGGGTCTTTAATTAAAATCATGATAAACTAGACATCATTAAAACTTTAAGCATCGGGGGAATTTGATTATGAAACAAGGAACCACCATCATCACGCTCGACAACGGCTACCACCTCTGGACCAACACCCAGGGAACCGGCGATATTCATTTGCTGGCCTTACACGGGGGCCCCGGTGGTAACCACGAATACTGGGAAGACACCGCCAAGCAACTCGCCAAGCAAGGGCTGAACGTCCAAGTCCACATGTACGACCAATTGGGCTCCTGGTACTCCGATCAACCCGACTACAGCAAGCCGGAAAACCAAAAGTTACTGACCTACGACTACTTCTTGGATGAAGTCGAAGAAGTTCGGCAAAAGCTGGGCATCGACCACTTCTACCTGATCGGTCAATCCTGGGGTGGCGCGCTGGTTCAAATGTACTCCTTAAAGTACGGCCAACACCTCAAGGGGGCCATCATTTCCTCAATGGTCGATAACATCGACGAATACGTGGTCAACGTCAACAAGATCCGCGAAAAGATCATGACGGCCGACCAACTGGCTTACATGAAGCAGGTCGAAGCCAACGGAAACTACGACGATGCCAAGTACCAAGGCTTAGTCGACATCTTGAACAAGGGCTACGTCGACCGGAAACAACCGGCCGCCATCTCCCACCTGATCGACACTACGGCGACCGACGTTTACGGGGCCTTCCAGGGCGATAACGAATTCGTTATCACCGGGAAGCTCAAGGAATGGGACGTTCGCGACCAACTCAAGAACGACCAAGTTCCCACGTTAGTGACCTTCGGGGAACACGAAACCATGCCACTGGCCACGGGTAAGCGGATGGCCGAAACCATCCCCCACGCCCGGTGGGCCACGACGCCCGAAGGTGGCCACCACCACATGATTGATAACGCGCCGGTCTACTACGACCACTTGGCAACGTTCATTCGTGACGTGGAAAACGATAACTTCAACGATTAAATTGCGCGTCAAAAAACGCTTAGTGACCTTCCTGGCCGCTAAGCGTTTTTCGTTGTTCTGGATTATTTCGGATTGCGCACCGGCCGGATGACCTGGGCCGGATTACCGGCCGCAATCACGTTGTCCGGTAGGTCGTGGGTCACCACGGAGCCCGCGCCGACCACCACGTTGCGGCCAATCGTCACGCCGGGTAAGACGATCACCGACCCGCCGAACCAGCAGTAGTCACCAATCGTGATGGGTGAATCGTACTCCCAGCCCTGGGCGCGAAGTTGCCAATCGTCCGTGGGATGGTTGGGCGTGAAGAGTTGGCAGTTGGGCCCGATAAAACAATATTTGCCAATCGTGACCTTGCCCGCACTCAGGACCTGGAGCCGGGCGTTGATGAAACTGCCCTCCCCAATCGTTAGTTGCTTAGGGTGTTCGATGCTGACAATGGGACAGTACAGTTCGACGTCCTTTCCCAGGTTGGGCAAAAACGCTTTAATCAATTGGTTAGCCCCGGGAATGTCGGTCTTGGCCACGTCGTTGATGTGTTGGACCGTCTGGGCACTGCGCTTCACGATCGCCTGCATCTTGGGTTCGTGGACGTATTGGTACCAGTCCCCGTCGGCCACCTTTTGAAAAATATCTTTATGTGCGCTCTGCTGTAAGATTTCGGCGCTGATCTTTTTAACCATTCTGAAAACCCCTTTACGTTAAACTAAACCGCTTACAGCCTAGTGTACCCCAAAATGCAGTTGGTTGCCTTAAAAAACTAAAGGATCCGTGCCTAAAAGCACGGATCCCGTTAACTGGTCGCCATTAACTTTCAATTAGTGAATTTCAACGCGCATCCCGTATGGAACGTGGTGGTAGACCCACTGTGCGTCGGCGATGGAGAGGCGCACACACCCGTGCGAAGCGGGCTTGCGACCCAATTTAGCGGCTTCTGCTTTCACGTAGTGGCCCCGCCGATTAACCGGCACGCTATGGAATAAGTAGACGCCATGATCCTTCCAGGAGACCCAATAACGGGCCCCTTCACCGGACGCCGCGTTATAGAACGAATATCCCCGTTGCGCTTGAATGTGGTAGGTTCCCTTGGGCGTCGGGGACTTCTTGGTTCCCGTCGAGCAGTACATGGTGTAGAGGACCTTCTGGTGGGCCCCCTTATGGTTGTAAACGTAGACCCGTTGGCGCTTGGTGCTGACGTAAAGCCAAGCGTGACGGTAATGTTTCAAATTCGGATAAGGCTTGGCTTGTGATGGCTTGCGCCAATTAATAACCGGCTTAGCCTTAACGGTCGTGGCTTTGGCGGGGGCCTTAGCGATGACGGGCGCTGGATTGCCGCCCCACGCCACGCTTCCGGCAATGATCAAGCCCAAAATCAGCCCGCCGATTAACTGATGATTCCGCAAAATAGGTCGCTCCTTTGTTTTGCTGCCAAATAACTTAGCGGCAACACTTTGTCAGCTATTCATCATACCACAGCGTCGAACAGTAGCTACCACCAATCTGGGCCATCCCGTCCCCCAATCTTAGCTATTTGTGAGAACCAAACCAAAAAAGCCCCGCCAGTCGGCAGGACTCTTTTGGTAACACCGACTGAACGGTGCCGAAACGTGCGCCTAAAGGCAGCTGGTTGTGCTTAACCCCGTAGGGCGGATAATCCAGGTTCAGGATTATCCGCCCTACGACGTTAATGCTCGCCAGCTAACCGCCTTTTGTCACACTCTTGCAGTTTTAACTGTGAATAACCACTTTCATGCCGTAAGGAACGGTCTCGTAGACCCACTTGGCATCGGCCACGGACAACCGGACACATCCGTGGGATGCGGCGGATTTACCCAATTCTTCGGCTTCCTTCTTAATGTAGTGGCCGTCTTGGTCGGTCGGCACACTGTGGAAGAGGTAGATGCCATGGTCCTTCCAGGAGACCCAGTAACGCGCACCTTCACCGGAACTTTGATTGTAGAAGAAGGTTCCCCGTTCGCTCTGGATGTGGTAAGTCCCGGTCGGCGTTCCGTTCTTCTTGCCCGTCCCGGTCGAGCAGTACATCGTGTAGAGGACCCGTTGTCCATCCTTGACGTAGACCCGTTGCCGGGTGGTATTGACGTCTAACCAAGCGTTAGGGTGTTTCTTTAAGTTCGGGTAGGCTTTACTTTCGGACGGTTTCCGCCAGTCGATGGTCTTAGCCTCGGCTTGCGTAGTCGTATTGGTCGTTGATTTTTTAGCGGATTGACTGGTTCGCGGCGTCGAGGTCGCGGATAAGCGCTGAAAAAGGTGGTTCAGTCCCCAGCCGGCGACGAGGACGACTAGCACCACCAAGAGCAATTTTCTAAAGTGCTTCATCGAATTTCATCCTTTATAATTTTTTCATTGTACTGCTTACCATAACCGTTTTTTCTGAAAAAAGGAAGCTATTTGACTAAATCGTAATCTTAATTTGACCAAATCGTTAACTTCATTTTTTAGGCACTCGCGCCAAATGTTGACCAGCTGGCCGTTCAAAAAAGGCGTCATTCCGAACATTGTTGTTCAAAATGACACCCTTGTTAAGCATGAATGACTACCCGCATCCCGTACGGCACGTGTTGGTAGACCCACCGAGCATCGGCCACGGACAATCGCACACACCCGTGCGACGCGGCCGTCTTGCCGAGTTGTTCGGCTTCTTGGGTAATATAGTCACCATTTTTGTTGATTGGCACACTGTGAAAGAGGTACACCCCGTGATCTTTCCAGGAGACCCAGTACCGGGCCCCCTCGCCGGACGTCGGGTTGTAAAAAATCTTCCCCCGTTCCGCTTGAATGTGGAAGGTCCCGGTCGGGGTGGCGTTATCCCCCGTCCCGGTCGAACAGTACATGGTGTACAGTGTGCGGCGACCGGCTTTGACGTAGACCCGCTGCCGGCTGGTATTAACGTCCAGCCAGGCGTTGGGGTGCGCCGCGAGGTCGGGGTAGGCCTTGGTCTCGGAGGGCGCGCGCCAATCGATGGCCGGTTGGGCCACGCCAATCTTGAACCAGGCCAACGCCTGATTAAGCCCCCAGCCCGCAACCAGCAGCAGCCCCACGATGATCAGAAATTTACGGAAATTACGCATGGTGACGTCCCCCACGTCCCAAAGTTAATTGGCGGAATTCTTTAAACTCAGCTTTTCTACGTTTAAAATCTTGTCGACCAGGCCGGTATAGAAGCTGGCCTCATGGCTGACGATGATGGCGTTGCCCGGGAAGGACCCGATTGCATTCTTAAGGGCTTGCTTGGTCTCATCGTCCAAATGGTTCGTCGGTTCGTCCATGATCAGGAAGTTCGCGGGCTCAAATTCCATCATCGCGAGCTTGACCTTGGTCTGTTCTCCCCCGGAGAGTTCCCCGATGGGCTTCATCGCGTTGGCCGAGTCCAACCCACACTTGGAAAGCTTGGTCCGAATCGCCTTTTGGGGCAATTTTTCGTACTTGGCCTGGATGATCTGTAACGGCGTTTGGTGGTCGTTATCCCAGACTAAGTCCTGACTAAAGTAGCTGATCTTGGCCGACGGGGAGAAGTGCGCTTCTCCACCCTTGGCCTTGATGAGGCCTAAGATGGACTTGATCAGCGTCGATTTCCCGACCCCGTTGAACCCGGTCAAGCCCACCTTCTGATTGGTGGTCACCGAGAAGGTCACCGGCTTTAACAGCGGCCGGTCGTACCCCACGGAAAGTTGGTCGACCACTAAGGCGTTTTGCGACCCCGTATCCTGATACGGAAAATCAAAGTGCGCCTGAATGTTGGTCGACGGCGGATCGACCCGGTCCATCCGGTTCAGCATCTTTTCTCTGGACTTCGCCATGGTCGACTTGGACCCGGCCTTGTTCTTGCGAATAAAGCGTTCGGCCTTTTCGATCACGACCTGTTGCTTATCAAATTCCCGTTGTTGGGCCTTCTCGCGTTCCTCACGTTGCCGCATGGCCTGCTTGAAGTTCCCCCGGTACTTAGTGATCCGGCCAAACGCCACGTTAATGATACAATTGGTGACGTTTTGCAGGAAGTCGTAATCGTGAGACACGATCAACGCCGCCCCGTCAAAGCCGTTCAGGTAGTCTTCCAACCAGGCGATGTGCGTCACGTCCAGGTAGTTGGTCGGTTCGTCCAACAGGATAACGTCGTTGTTTTCCAGCAGCAACTTGGCCAGGATGATCTTGGACCGTTGCCCCCCGGACATCTTGGCAACTTCGTGATCGCGGCCAATGTCGTCTAGGCCTAACCCGGAGATGACCCGTTCGATTTCGGTTTCGACGTCGTAGAAGTTCCGCGCGTCGAGTTGCTCTTGCAGGCGGCCCGCCCGTTCGAGTAATTTATCGTCCATTTTTTCGGCGTATTCCGTGTACAACGCGGTCATCCGGTCGTTCATTTCGTACAAGTCCGCGTAAGCCGTATGCAAAAACTCAATCAGCGTCATCCCCTCCGGAATGTCCGCGTACTGGTCCAAGTAACCGACCCGCGCCTTGTTTTGCCATTTAACGGACCCCGTCACGGGGAGCTCCTGGCCCGTAATAATCTTGATTAGCGTGGACTTACCGACCCCGTTTTGACCCACGACGCCCATATGTTCACCCTTGTTCAGTTGAAAGCTGGCATCGGCGTACAATTGCTTGTCCGCGAAACTCATGCTCAGGTCATCAACTTCTAATAGTGGCACGGTTAAATCCTTCCCTTCTGCTCTTATGCGTTCGCACAAAAAAGCCCCGACAACGTCAAGGCCGTTTTTCTACATTAATACGTCATAACTTAACACGAAACCCGCCCCAGCGTCAACAACACCTCCCTAGGGGGTCGCCGGGGAACTATGCTATAATGATGAAAATTTGCTTCACTAAGGACTGACACTTTAAATGAATATTCGTGACATTGACCACATTACCCTGACCGTTAGCGACATCGAGCGCTCCGTACGCTGGTACCACGAGGTTTTTGACCTCCCCATCGTAGAATTCGACGATGGTCGCCGCGGCGTCAAGCTGGGCAAACAAAAAATCAACTTCCAGGTTGCCAGCGACCCCCACTTACCGGTGGCCAAGCACCCCACGGTCGGCGCGGCGGACTTCGCCATCATCGCCACCGACCCCTTAGCTAACATCCTTTCTCATCTGACCAACTACGCGGTCGAAATCATCGACGGCCCGCTGCCCAAGATGGGCGCTCAGGGTCCCATGACCTCGGTCTACGTGCGCGACCCGGACGAAAATTTGATTGAAATCGGCAAATACGATCACTAAACCCAAGCATAAGGGGGAAGCAGACACATGCAAAAGGCACCTCGGGGCATCATGGCCCTCTTTGACTGGCTCGGCCGGTGTGGGTACTGGGTCGGGTTTATCATCATTTATTTAGCAGACTCGCTGATTTTAACCACGGCTACCAACTTAGCCAGCACCCAACCCGCCGCGGCCACCCGGATGATTGGCATCATGCTAATCTATTCAGCGGGACTCCTAGCATTTATCAGTTGGCGCTACCAAAAGCAACTGGATTACGACAATCCGCGGCACTTTGGGCGGACACCGCTGACCTTTCAACGGTTCGGGCAACTGATTGCGCTATTCTTACTCATGTACGGGATTCAGATGCTGTGGAGCGTCCTGATTGGGGCGCACGTGTTGAGCAGCCCCGCTAACCAAACCGCCATTAACCAACAAGTTCAGCAGTTGCCGTTTTGGAACCTGGCCTACACGGTCTTCTTTGCCCCAGTGATTGAGGAACTGATCTTTCGGGGGATTTTCCTCAACTACTTCTTCCGCAAGAACAACCGTTGGCTCAACGTTCTAGGCGTACTGGTCTCCGGGTTGATTTTCGGTTACATGCACGTGGGTGGCTTCTCGTGGACGCTATTGATGTACTCGGCTTTGGGCTGGGTCCTCGGTTTCGCCTACCTCCACTTCCGCGACGTGCGGTACGACATCGCGTTACACTTTATGAACAACGCATTATCCTTACTGTAGACAAAAGAAACCGCACTGACTCGGCTGGAGTCGGTGCGGTTTTTAGCTCAATTAACGTTATCGTGTCACCAATTCTCGGTAATCGCGCGCCCAGGCCAAGCCCATGGCGCCGTCGCCCACGTGGACCCCGAAGCTGGGGCCGATCAGCGCCGCGTCAAACGTGACTTGTGGGAACCGGTCGTGGGCCGCCATTAACCACTGTTCCGTCGTTTCCGGCTGGTCGGCATTGAGAATCGTGGCCTTGAGGGCGGTACTTTGATTCAAATCGGGGGCCATGAGATCCAAAAGGTCCCCCAGCGCACTCTTCAACCGGAGGGTACTTCCGGCAAACCGAATCTTGCCAGAATCCTCAAAGACCAGTAACGGCTTACCCGCTAGTAACGGCGCATTGCCCGGGCCGTGTCCCGGATTGATTTCTCCCGTATGTAACAACGGCTTGATGGAATCGACCACGAACCCGGTATGGGCCGTCGCCCGTAGCGTAGCCAACCGGTCCAAAATCGTGGCGACCGGCACCCGTTGTTCGACCAAAGCCGCCGCTAAGCGCACCTGGTCGCCCATCCCCGTCAGGATAGCCCGTGAATCCCAGGGCCAGACCTTGACGCTCTTGATGTTTTCGACGTAGGCCCCTAGCGTGGTCATGAACCCGGATAGCCCACTGGTGGGGCCAATGACGATCACGTCCGTCACGCCCTGATGGGCCAATTGGTCGCAGGTCGCATGGACCGTTTGCATCGAAATCTGCGGCGCGGTCGGCACCATTTTGCGCGGCTTACTTAAGCGCAATAACCGGTAATAGTCGGCCGGACTTAAATCTTGATATTCGTGATACTGGCGGTTGCCAAACATAATGGGCGCCGCTAACAGGGTAATCCCCCTGATTGCGGCCTCCTGGGGCGTAATCCCCGCCGACGTATCCGTCACAATTGCAATCTTCACGACGGCATCTCCCTTGCTTTCGGTGGTCTCGCGGCAAGCACGCACCGCGAGTCAGTCTCAAAGTTAGTTATGGTTTAGTATACCATGCCCCCGCTTGAGCACCAGCCGTTTTTCACCGTGAGCCCGGCGAAAATTGATTGCGAGAAAACCGCTAAAAGGGAGTTGACGTGTGCGGGGCAATGCCGTACACTAAATTTATTCAGAATACGGAAAGAAGGAAAGTTACATGCAAATGTCTACTCAGAACTTAAATGGACGTTGGCAAAGCCGGTAATCAAGTCGTCATCACTGTAGATGCGACTTGAGCTCACAGAGTGCTCTTCGCATCTGCGCCGGCTAACTTTCTGATGGAAAGGGTCTGCACGGATGAGTTATCCGCCAGCGGCCCACTAGTTTTTGGGGTACCCGCTGCGGCTGGGTGCCCTTTTTTAGTCGGAAAAAGCCAACTTTCATAAAGCGAGGTTGAGAAGGATGAAACGGTTATACGGATTAATTGCCATTATATTGATTTTCCTGGGATTTGCCTTCGTTAAGGAAAACCGCCAGCAAAACGCCCAAAAGACGGGCACGCCGACCGTGGGGATCTTACAGCTCCTCTCCCACCCGGCACTCGATGCCATTCACAAGGGCATCATTCACGGGTTAGCCGAGGAAGGCTACCACGTCAACAAGAACATCAAGATTGATTTTCAAAACGCGCAAAACGATCAGAGCAACCTAAAGACCATGAGCGCGCGGTTCGTCAACGAACACGCAAACGTCATGATTGGGATTGCCACGCCGGCCGCCCAAGCGTTAGCCAACGCCTCGAGCACCACGCCGGTGGTCTTAGGGGCCATCACCGACCCCAAGGGTGCCGACCTGGTCAAGAGTAACACCCGGCCGGGCACCAACGTCACCGGGGTCTCCGATCAAGCGCCTCTGAAGGCCCAATTGAAATTGATCCAAAAGATCATGCCGAATATGAAGACGCTGGGCATCATCTACACCTCATCCGACGATTCGGCCACGGCCCAGTACCACCAATTCGCGGCCATTTGTAAGCAGGCCAACGTCAAGCTGAAGGCCTACTCCATCGCCAACACCAACGACCTGAACCAGGTCGCCCAGCAGATGGTCTCCCAAGTCGACGCGGTCTACGTGCCGACCGACAACACCGTGGCCAGTGCCATGCAAACGTTGGTCGCCACGGCTAACGCCAAGAAAGTGCCCGTGTTCCCTGCCGTCGACACCATGGTCAAGGCCGGGGGGCTCGCCACGCTTAGTATCAACCAGTACAAGCTGGGGGTAGAAACCGGAAAGATGACCGCCGCCATCCTGCGGGGCAAGAACCCGGCCACCACGCCGATTCACTTTGAACGCCGCGGGGAAATGACCATCAATTTAGCCGCCGCTAAGAAACTGGGGATCACGCTCCCCAGTGACGTCGTCAAGGAAGCCCAACAACACGGGGAGGTCTTTAAATGAGTTTAATGGTATCTGCAATCGGACAAGGCCTGCTGTGGGCCGTCCTCGGGGTGGGCTTGTTCCTCACCTTTAGAATTCTCGATTTTGCCGACATGACGGTCGAAGGCACCTTCCCGTTAGGCGCGGCCACCTGTGTCGCCGCCATTAGTAACGGCATGTCGCCGATCGTTGCGACGTTATTAGCCTTTATCGTGGGGAGCCTGGCCGGCTTGATCACCGGACTACTCTACACCAAGGGCCACATTCCCATCCTGTTAGCCGGGATCTTAGTCATGACCGCCTGCTACTCCGTTAACCTGCGGATCATGGGCCGGGCCAACGTCTCCCTGTTAGGGAAAGCCACGCTCTTTAAGAACCACTTTCTGGAAGGCCTACCGCAATACTTCGACAGCGTCTTTCTGGGCACGCTGGTGATGGTCGTGGTCACGGGCATCGTGATCTACTTCCTTCAAACCCAGCTGGGCCAAGGGTTCATCGCGACCGGGGATAACCAGACCATGGCCCGTTCTTTGGGTATCAACACCGACAACATGAAGATCATGGGACTGATGGTCTCCAACGGGCTGATTGCCTTCGGCGGTGCCCTGGTTGCCCAAAACAACGGCTACGCCGACGTCAACATGGGGATTGGGATCATCGTCATCGCCCTGGCCTCCATCATCATCGGGGAAGTCGCGTTTGGGGACCTGACCCTCAATCAACGGTTAGTCGCCGTGACCTTGGGGAGTATCCTCTACCGGTTCGTCCTACTGATCGTGCTGAAGCTCGGGTTCAACGCCAACGACTTGAACCTGTTATCCGCCATCGTCCTGGCGCTGTGCATGATGCTGCCGGTCTTCAAGCAGGCCTTCAACTTCAAGCACATCTTGAAACGGGGGTTAGATACTAATGACTAAACCATTATTACAACTCAAGGACGTGGTGCTCAAGGTCAACCGCCACACGCCCGAAGAAATCAAAATCTTAGACCACCTCAACCTGACCATCAACGCCGGCGACTTCATCACGGTATTGGGCTCGAACGGGGCCGGGAAATCTACCCTGTTCAACGCCATCGGGGGCGACCTAACGATCGATAGCGGTCAGATCCTGCTGAACGGCCGCGACATCGCCCACGATTCCGTAGAAAAACGGACCCGTTTTCTCAGCCGGGTCTTCCAGGACCCCAAGTTGGGGACCGCCCCACGGATGACCGTGGCCGAGAACCTCTTGCTGGCCGAACGGCGCGGGCAACGCCGCGGCCTCATGCCGCGACGGCTCAACAAACAACTGGCCCACTTTAAGGAGATCACGGCCACCATGCACAACGGCTTGGACCAACGCCTAACCACCGCTACGGGGAACCTGTCCGGGGGCCAACGTCAGGCCCTGAGCTTTTTGATGGCGACCTTAAAGCGGCCGGAACTGTTGTTACTAGACGAACACACCGCCGCGTTGGACCCGCAAACTAGTCAGGACCTAATGCACCTGACCAACGAACGGGTACAGGACCAAAACCTGACCTGTCTGATGATCACCCACCACCTCGAAGATGCCCTGACTTACGGCAACCGGCTGATTGTCCTCCACCACGGCCAAATCACCTTTGACGTGGCGGGAGCCGAAAAGGCCGCGCTGACCACCGAGAAACTCTACAGTTTCTTTGCGGAAATCGAATAGGAATGACGCATCATCTACAAATAAAGGGACGCCCCACGAAATTCGGGGCGTCCCTTTATTTAGCTAGGGCCTGTCTTAAAACTCAATCACTGATTTAACTGATCACCCATTACCCTTGCCGAAAAGAACCCAGTTTAATTATTGTTATAACTTATGTGAGCTGGAGGGCCAGTCAGAAATGGGCTCAGGAGTGAAATTTGTGTTGGCCGGTGTGCTTTGCCGGCCTAGACAAAGGTCGGTCTTCAAGACCTGATTTTCGGGCTTGAAGCCGTACCCACTCCGTTCCAGCCCGTTTCTGACTGGCCTGGAAGCGCTGAATACTTCAAATTAGTCTTTTTAGACAGATTAGTTAAGTTACCCGTTACTTGTCTTCATAAATCTTAATCAAGCCCTGCGTCCCGTCATCGCCCAGACCGCAGTCGTCGACCATGGTCTCGTAGAGCTGTTTGGCCTGCTGGGTCGCCGGTAGGTCTAAGTGCATCCGGTCAGCTTCCCGTAAGGCAATCCGCAAATCCTTGAGAAAATGCTTGGCAAAGAAGCCTGGCGTGTAATCGTTCTTTAAGATGCGTGGGACGTAGTTTTCCATGCTCCAGTTATCGGCCCCACCACTACTTAACGTGGCTAAGACCTGGGGTAGGTCCAGACCGGCCGCCTTCGCGTAAACCAACATCTCAGTCAGGCCGGTCATGGTCCCCGCAATCATAATTTGGTTAGCCATCTTGGTGTGTTGGCCCTTTCCGGCGGTCCCGAAGTAATTCACGCGTTGACCAATCTGGTCAAAGAGCGGCTTCATGGCCTGGTAGGCCTCCTGATCACCCCCGACCATGACGGTCAGCGTGGCGTTTTTCGCCCCCACGTCACCCCCGGAAACTGGGGCATCGAGGGCCTTTAACTTCAATTCATGGGCCGTCTTAGTCAACTCCACGGCTAACGCCGGTGTACTGGTGGTCATGTCGATCACCGTACTGCCCGGCCGGGCGCCAGCAAAGATGCCGTCCGTGCGGGAATAGACGTCCTGCACATCCTGTGGAAACCCAACCATGGTAATGATCACCGTGGACTGAGCCGCCACGGCCTGCGGTGAGTCCGCCCAGGTCGCCCCCGCCGTAAGGACGGTCTGCGCGTGAGCCTTGGTTCGATTGTAAACCACGACCTGGTGCCCCGCCTTCAACAGATTCTGAATGATGCCGGTACCCATCACGCCGGTACCGATAAAACCAATTTGCATGTCACTAACCCCCTTGGTTGTGATTAGCCCTATCGTACCACGAAACTTCCATTAGAGGGTCAGTAACGCGAGTCGCTGGGTCATTGCGCCCGACCACCGTGACGCCCCCGCACAAAAGGGTGCCCCGCGCGAAGCACGACACACCCTTAGGGATTAATCTTTTTTAGGTTCGGAAGGTTTCTGAGCCCTCCGCCGTTGCCGAATCACGTGAATCAAGAGCGTCACAATGATGGCTCCCACCACGATCAGGCCAAACACCACGGCCGGAATCTCGATATCGATGGCCGGAATCGACAGGAACAGCTTCACCGCGATGATGCCGATCAAAATGTAGGCCATCGGTTCCAGTTCGGGAATCCGTTGCATCAACTTCATGATGATCTCGGCGACCCCCCGCATGGCCAGGATTCCGATCATCCCCCCAATCAAGACGATGACCGGGTTGCTCGAAATGGCCAACGAAGCCAGGACCGAGTCCACGGAGAACACGATGTCCATTAATTCGATCTGAATCACGACGGACCAGAACAGCGAAAACACCCGGTGTTTCTTGTCTGTGACCAATTTACGCGTATGTTTCACACGGGTCCGGGTAAAGAATTGAAAGACCAGATAAGCCAGATACAGTGACCCTAAGACCTTGATCTCCCAGAAATGAATCAAATAGGTCCCCAACCCAATGATAATGAACCGAAAAATATAGGCTCCCCAAATTCCGTAAAACAGCGATTTCTCGCGCAATTCCTGCGTCGGTAACGATTGCGTTTGGGCGGCCAAAACCACCGCGTTATCGACGGACAACAGACACTCGATCAGAACTAATGAAAAAATAATCAGCCAATCGTTTCCCGTTGTAATCACAGTTGCCCAGTTCTGCGGGTCAAAAAATGGCCCGTATAACTGACTTAAAAAATGTAACACCGCATGCTTCAGCTCCTTTTTTGTTGGGGCCATTTTACCATACCGACGGGCTCCCTGGCGACTAACCCGCCAAATTTTTTAACCGCTCGCGCGCTCGTTGGTTAAGTAACCTGTGTCCTTCATAATTTAAAACGTTGAAAATGTTACCGAAACGCCATCGTCTTGTTATTAATTCGCAACTAAAGCGCGTTACCATGAACGTATACTACCAATCAAAGGGGAATGGATGGTTATTGTGAAAAAACTCATGTTAATCGCCGCTTCCGCAATCTTTGCGGGCGGCCTACTGCCCGTGGGTGGGGCCCACGCCAGTAGCTATTTGACAATTACGAACACCCAGAACACGGACTACAACGCCCGGTTCGTGGGGCAACCCAAGCGTAACGATGGGATTTATTATTACGGTCCCTACAAGACGCGCCGGTCGGCCACGACGCGCGACGCCAGCGGGAAGAACTGGCAACATCGGTTCGTGCGGGTCAGCCAGACGGCCAAGTTATCTAACGGCGTTACGTTCGCCAAGTTTTCCTGGTACGGCAAGACCATCGGCTGGGTCGACCAGCGGGCCTTACAGAAGTTCAGCCGGACCAGCAACGCGCAGGCTTTGCTGACCAACGCCCACTTTAAGGGCCGGGCCATTTTATTTAACAATTACTCGACTAACGCCAGTCACGTCAGCGTGGGGTACGCCGATGCGTCTAGCCAGACGGCCAATGCCGCCAACACCCTTTACCCCATCGCGTCACTGCAGAAGGTGATGACGGGGGCCATCATCGAACAGCTGACCAGTAGCAACAAGCTGTCGATGACCGATAAGCTGAGCAAATTCTATCCTAGCGTCAAGTACAGCCAGAACATCACGATTCGACAGTTGCTCGACCACCGTTCCGGAATCAACATGGCCGAAAGTACGCCGGGGTCTTTGCTCACCACGCAAGCGGCTCAAATCAACTACACCTTGCAACAATTGAATTCAACCGGGAAGTCCAGCTTTAACTACACTAACGCCAACTACGCCCTGCTTGCCGCCATCGCCTCGAAGGTGACCGGCCAGAGTTATGAAGACTTGGTGCAAAGCCGAATCATCAAGCCATTAGGTCTCCAAAACACCTACGCTTGGGACCAATTACCGACCTCGCAACTCGCCGCTAGCGGTTATCGTTACGCCAACGGTCAAGATTACCAGAGCGCTAACGTCTCGCAAGACCTGATGTCGTCGCTATTGGGCGCCGGTAACTATTACTCCACGCCGGAAGATTACGCGACCTTCCAACGCGGCCTGCGTAACGGTAAGGTCCTGACCAAGAGCCAGTACAACGACCTGGCCAACAACCAGAAGTACACCTACGATGGCGGCATGTACCACTATAGCGGTGGCATGAAACGCATCCGGGGTTCCCTGACCGGTGCCGGTTACGATACCGTATTGTACGGGACCGAGGGAAACAAGTACGGCGCGATTCTCTTCGCCAACCAAAGTCCTACCAAATCAATTAATTCCTTGGCACAGACGTTATACAGTCTCGCCGAAAACTATAACGAAAATTAGCGTTAAAAAGGAGACAGTCCTCGCTGATCTGAGCGAAGGCTGCCTCCTTTTTTTAAATTAAGTGTCGTACTGGTTCAAATTATACGTGGCGATGACGTTGGTCAACTTCTTGGCATAATCCGGATCCGTCGCGTAGCCGTTGGTTTGTAACAACTTAGCGGCCGTTTGATAATCCGTCACGGTTCCCTTAAAATAGTTTTGTTTTAACAGCGCGTCGTGATCCAAAATGGCATCCGTCAGGTTCGGGTAGTTCCGAAAAGCGGCCTTGACCTTCACGCGCTTATTATTTACGTATTCGGTGGTCCAAAATTCCTTACTACTGCCCTGATAGGCCCCCTTGACCCCAAACGGGTTGTTGGCCTGCAAGAACAGTTGGGAGGTCCCCCAGCTAGACTCCAAGATGGCCTGCGCAATCACGATACTCGGCAGGACCTGACCATTTTGCTGGTAGACCCGGACCGCCGGCGCCGCCATCTTCTTGATAAATTGCTGCTGAGCGGCGGTCTCATTCGACGACGAACTACTCGTGGTTTGGGTGACAAATCCCGATTCAATTTCTGTCTTTAATTTACTGCGCACCAGTAAGCCACCCCCTACGACCAGCAGGACCATGACAAAGATCCAGGTCGCAAAGGCGGGATGGCTATTTCGCTGATGACTTCTTCGACGTCGTTTTGGCACCCGCGTCCCCCCAATTTCCGTTATAATTGGTCCTATTATAACCACCTTTACCGTCCGGGGAAACGACTTTGCCGCAGGCCACAACAAAACTTAATCTTTTTTCCGAAAGGAGGCTTCCCCCGTGCTACTGAGTTTAATCTTTTTTCTCCTGTGTTTGACCGCCCTCATGACCTTCTGGCAACCCCACGGCCTGTTTAGCGCCGTCATTACCAGTTTAAGTGGCGGCCTAATTATCTTGATTGCTAGTTTTTCCCAGCACGCCTGGGCCCACGGCTTGGCCATCATTGGTTGGGCGGTCGTGGCCCTGATTGCGGTCAGCGGGTTGGGCACGTTGGCTCTGATTCTCCTGGTCCCACACCGCGTCTTGCGTAAACGCGAACGCCTCACTTGGGGCTTACGGCTCGGTATCGGCAGCTGGATGATCCTGGGGGGCGGCTGGACCTGGGCCGTTTTGACCGGCCATTTCAGCGATACCCTGTGGCCCTGGCTAACGTTTATTCCCGTCTTTAGCCTCTACCTGGGCGTTCTCTACGCCGCCAGCCTAGTGGGCTATTGCCGGGCCAGCCTTCACCGGGCCCGGCACGCCGATACGCTGGTCGTTTTGGGCGCCGGACTGGTCAACGGGGATCAGGTCGGCCGCATCCTGGGCGCGCGGCTCGACACCGCCTTGGCCCTCGCCAAACGGCAGTCGTCTCCGGTCACCTTGCTGGTCACGGGCGGCCAGGGACCGGACGAGACCGTCAGCGAAGCGGCCGCCATGGCAGCCTACCTGCAGACTCACGGCTTTCCCGCCGATAAAATCGTTCAAGAAACGGCGGCGACCAACACCCTGACCAACCTGTTCAACAGCCAGCGTCTCTGGGTCAAATTACCCCAACAGGGCGGCCGGGTGGTCCTGATCACCAGTAGCTACCACCTCTTTCGGACGCAGATTCTGGCGCACCACCTGGGGATCCGGTGTCCCGGGGTGCCCGCCCCGACGCGGTGGGCCTACCTGCCCATGGCCTGGGCCCGCGAATTTCTCGCCATCCTCATGCTCCACCCCCGTTTACACCGGGGCGTTCTGGTCACGTTGGTGGTCATCAACGGACTCTGGTTATTGATTTAAAAACCGTCAAGTTAGCAAGTCTTCCGGGTCAGCTTACCCGACTAAATTCAAAATCGGCAACTATTCCCGCGTCAGGAATAATTGCCGATTTTAGGTTGCGGTTAGTTCAAATCTGTCACAGTGAATTCATTTTTTATCGGGTAAAATTTTGGCGTCGTCCAGGACAACATTTCCCGGGTTAACCGTAACCGTACCACGTCTAACCGGTTGTAAGGTTGAAAATAATAGGTCAACGATTCGCTACAGGTCGCCGCACGATAAACCGAGTACGTCGGGCGGTAGTGGTGACTCTTGGGGACCGTGACGCTGTCCAACAGGTGCCAAGCACTAATGACGCCGGCGGCTTCGTCGGCGGGCAGGTCGGCACGTTCCTTGTAATAGGCGGCGCGCACGAATCGGCCCCCCGGCGTGTAGGAGCCACTGGGCACCGGTTTACCCGAGAACCGGCCGGTCGTCACCCGCGGCGTGTTCACCGGGACCGTCCCGGCAACAAAGTCATCGGTGTAGTTGACGTACTGCCCCAAGCGCTCCAGTTGTAACTCGAAGTCTTTACTGTTGGTGACCACGCCCAGCGGATTTTCCCGGATGCGCATGGGAAAGTGGGTGGGTTCGATCACCACGGTCCGGCCCGTTCGGTCGACCACCGCAAAATGAAGCTCACTGTCGCCGATGGCGTTGGCCGCGAGTCGCCCACTCATCAGTTGAATTTCGGGCAAGTGGGCTTCAATTTCGGCGATCGAGCCGTAGCAACTTAATAAGTAGAACGAAAATTCAAACGGCGCCAAATGGACGTGGTCCGGGGTCGGCGTGTCCACCAACCGTGACCCGTTCGCGAAGGTCAATTTCTGGACGCTGAGCCCGCGCTCGTTGACGCCATCGGACACGTCGATCTCGTGGTCGTGGGGACCACCCCCGCCGATCAACGCGTACTTGGTGACGTGGGGCTGGTTGTCAAAGAGGCTTTGCCACCGATAGCCGCGGGGCACGAAGAGCGGCATACTGCGCATCACGTGCCAATCCATGGTCCGGGCTAAAATATGGCTCCCGTCCTTAGCAATCTGCAAAATACTGGTACACATAGTCCGCCTCCTCTAGTCCGCGGCCTGAGCATCATTCAGAAATCGTTGGAACTGCTGGTCGATGGCCCGTTGCCGGGCCGTGTCCCCGGATAGTCCCGCTCCCGCCACACTGGCCGTGATTTGTAAGTAAGCAAACAAAACCTGACTGGGGTCCAGGCCCGTTTGTTGCGCCAGCTGGGTCGCAAAGTCGAACCGGTCGGCCCCCATCAGTGCCGCAAAGGGACTGGTGTAAGCATGATGGCGTTTGGCCATAAAATCATCTACTTTCTTTTAGTTCGTAAGTACTCCTACTTTACCGGCTTTTAGCGGGAAGTCAATCAAATGACTTCCTTAACTTTTTCTAAATCAAAACCTATCCCTTTCGGATGGGGCTAGATATGGTAGAATTAAGCATGAATTGCACCCTGCTTGCACGGCGGGAAACTAATTACTCAGAGAGGACTCAGATTACATATGCAAGAACGGATTAGAAAGCTTCATCATAACCGAATTTTTGCACTCGTATTCTGGTTAGTTGTGGTCTTTGCGGCCATTGTGACCTTACCAAATGTCAACACGATCATCCAATACGATGGTCAACCACAATTGGCGAATACGAGTCAACCCGTTAAGGCCAGTCAAGTACGGAACCATTGGGGGCGTAACCTTGACGGCACCTACACGGTCAATGCGGTCTTTAACAACCCCGCGGGGAAACTGACCAATAAACAGTTAGCCGCGATCAACAAGACCACGTCGGCATTACAGAAAAAGTCGACTTACTACGGGATTCAAAAGATCACGACCATGACCAATACCCCGACGAGTCGACCACAGTTATTGTCCAAGGACCAATCCACGGAAATCGTGCAACTGTCCGTTAGTCATAACCAGGAACCCGTTCGCGACATTGCCAAGCAGTTGAAAAACGAGATTGGCACGGCGGGCTTAGAAACCTACGTGACTAGTCCCGAAATCGTCAGCGACGCGGCCAACGAACACATTGCCTCGTTTACGCTGATCGTCATTTTGATGACCTTACTAATTGCCTTAGTTGCGATGGGGATTTTATTCGCGTCAATTATTGCGCCAATCATCACTTTCTTGGCCATTCTCATTAGCTATATTTCCACCCTTAGTCTCGCAACGAACCTAGCCTATCACTGGAACTTCGCGTACTCCGAATACACGCCGATCTTCCTGCTATTGGGGATCAGCCTGTTTACCCTGCTGACCAGCTTCTGGTTCTTTAGGGACCTGCGTAACCTGGTCGACGAGGGGACGGACAGCCAGGCCGCGACCACTCAAGTCATTCACAACCTGGGCTACCGGATTTTGATCAGTACCCTGAGCTTGACGTTGGCCTTCGGTAGCCTGATGCTCTTCAAGTTTTCCAGCATTCGGGCCCTTGGCATTCTCGGCGTTGGTTTTGCCATCACCGGGGTGGCCAGCGTCACCCTGATTCCGGTCTTTGCTGGAATGCTCGGGAACAGCCTCTTCTGGCCGAAAAAGACGCGGCCCCAATTGGCCGACCACAAGCTGTGGCGGCAACTGGCCCGCTTCGGTCTCTGGCAACCTTGGATTGCGGTCATCGTGGTCCTCTACTTTGCCGGGGTCGGTCTGTTTGGTGGCACGCAAGCCCACCTGAATTACAACAACGCACAAGATATTCCGAATAACCAAGCCGTGCAAGGGGCACGCGTCCTCAGTGCCCACTTTGGTCAAGGAAAAGCCACGCCAGTCACGCTGTACCTGCAGAACAAGCAGCGCCTGGATAATCAAGATCAACTTTACCAGCTCGATAATTTAACCAAGAAATTACGGGCTCAACCCGGTGTTGCGGCGGTCACGTCCGTCACCCAACCCGGCGGTCAACCCGTGACCCAGTACTACGTCTCCCGGCAATTAAACGGGGTCACCACTAGTTTATCCGGGGCCATGGGTCAACTCCAGTCCATCCGCAACGCCATCAAGGCCGACCAAAACGGCTTGAAGCAAAAGGATTTGAAGGCTGAGGTCAAGCGCCTCAACAAGCTGTCCACCAAGACCGACAAGTTAGTCAGTCAAAGTAGTCGGCTCCAGTCGGCCTTGTCATCCGTCCAGAGCAATACCTCGACTAGCAGTAGCTCCTCGAAGGCTGCCCGGCGTTACATTCGTCAACTGAACCGGATCAATACCGAATTGAACACGGCGTCGACCACGCTGACGAACTTAGCCGCAGCCGTTGGGGCTACCAGCAGTGACGTCAGCACCGTTCAATCCAACCTGAGCACCTACCAAGAATCCATCAAGGCGGTCAACTCCAGCTTGGGACAAACGCGTAAGCAGGTTCAGAAGTTAAACAAGTCCATCAACCAGGTTTACACTTACCTGGGCGGCTTGCAAAACTCCGAAGCCGCGAAGTCGCTGTACCTGACGCCTACGCAACTGGCCAGCGGTGATTTCCAACAATCCCTGGTCAACTTCACCGACGCCAAGGTCAAGACCACGTACCTGACCATCACGTTGAAGCGAGAACCGAACGCCAAGACCACGACCAAGACGCTGCAGTCACTTAAGCAAGTGGCCACGAGCCAGTTGCGGGGCACTTCTTTGAAGGATGCCACGTTGACCTTCTCCGGCCAACCGGTCGTCACCTCGACGTTACAGGAACAGTTCCAACACGACTTACCACGCGTCTTGCTGTTAGTCTTCGGTATCACGTTGCTCCTGCTGGTCATCTTCAGCCGGTCGCTGTTACAAACTAGCTACTGGTTCTTAACCTTCCTGGCTTCCGCGGCGGCAAGTTACCAACTGACCCACCTGATCATGCAATGGTTGACCGGGAACAGTCAGTTCAACTGGCAAGTACCGTTACTGGCCTTCGTACCACTGACGGTCCTCGCCGTGGTCGAACTGACCCAGCTAGCGTTGAGCTACCGGTTAAACGAGGCCCCATTACTGGATTGGTTACTTCCGGGCATTCACGAAGTCGGCCAGACCATGCGGCATTCACTGTTCATCGTCATTGCCGGGGTCCTCGGGTTGTTAGCGGCCGAATCTCAGGTCTTAACGGCGGTCACGCTGATTACCATTTTGACGGCGATCATCTTCAACATCACGTTACCGTTAATGGCCTCGTCCTTCGGTAAGCTTTCCGTGATCATCCCCGCGCAAAAGCCTTATCAGTTCCACTGGCCAACGCGCAAAGCTACGGGACGGCCTTCACGGCGTTCTTGGCGGCGACACCACACCGACGCCGATGCCACTGACGATCAGTCAACCGACGATCAAAAATAAATAACGTTTCAATCAACATGCCAAAAGACGGGACCACGCAGAAAAAATGCGTGGTCCCGTCTTTTTATGGCTTCAAGCTACCGGCCATTCCCCAACCTGGCCGCTAACGCTCATCCTATTCTGGTGACGCTTGCGTTAACTTTTGCGCTTCGGCGTTGGGCAGTAACCGGTACGCCACCGCCCCGTCCTCGGGTAACGTGGCCATCAACGTTTGCTGGTCGTCGAAGGGCCCCAAATTGATGGCCATTTGACCATCAATTTCGGCAAAGCCCTGTAATCCCGTTGAAATAAACCGGTGGAGCACCTTGGCACTCGAATTGCGGGCCGCAGCCTTCTGACTCGCCGCGGTCAACGTATACCCGTTATCCAAGAAATATTTGATCATCGAAACCTTTACAAACGTACCAAACGTGTAGACCCGCGCCTGCTCGCCTTCACGTTCCCGGGACTTGATCAGCCCCTTCTTTTCCCAATACCGTAGCTGACGTGGCGACACCCCGGTCATGCTGGCCAACTCCCCAATTCGAAAGACCAACCGGTGTACGTCAAATACGTGTCGCATTTCATCTGTAAATTCTGCCACGTCCATTGCCTCCCTCTGGCTGAACTGTTTTTATCAAGATGTAGTTTACCAAGGTTTGCCCGCCAATCGCAAGTTATCCCCTTAGAAAGTAATGTTTTGTTTAAGACATTTAACGGCATTGCAACTCACTTGTTACAAAATTGTCATATTAGACTGGTAACCTTGAACTTGTAAATTCATGAGGAGTTGTGATGTTAGGATGAAAAAATTAGTTAAAAGTATTGCGACAATCGCATTAGTTGTTTCGGGGGCCGTGACGTTGGCCACCACGACAGCCGCCGCTGATAGTACCGATGCAACAACTGATACCACTACAGAGACAACTGTTCCCGCCGCTAAGAAGAACACGACGTTCAAGGCCGTTTACAAGGTCGCTAAGGCTCACTTAGGGGCCTCATACGTCTACGGTGCCGTTGGCCCCAACGTCTTCGATTGCTCCGGTTTTACCAGCTACATCTACCGCAAGGGTGCTAACGTGACCCTGCCCCGGACCGCCCAAGCGCAATTCAACGCTTACAAGCACGTGAAGTACGCGAACATCAAGAAGGGTGACTTGGTCTTCTTCGGTGGTAGTAAGTACTCCATCTCCCACGTTGGGATGTACATTGGTAAGGGCAAGATGATCGATGCCCAAAACCGTGGTGTGGTTCGCGAAGCCGTTCACGCCCCATGGTGGCACGCGGTAGGTTACGCCCGTGTAACCACGTCCAGCAATAACTAAACCGATGACTTTCTCATGAATAAATAGATCGGTAAAACCTCAAAACGTTGCGCGCTAGCAGATGGCTAGCGGCAACGTTTTTTTGTGACCAAAAACGGGGACCCACCAATTCGGTCGGTCCCCGCTCGTCTGTCCTATATTAAGCGTTAGTGACTTGGTAACGCATGGTTTTGTGCTGGATTCCCGCCTCTTCGAACGGCTCACCGATCGCGACGAACCCTAATTCCTGATAAAAGGCTAACGCGGTCAACTGCGCGTCCAGTTCGATCCGGGCGACGTCCGAGCGCCGTGCGTCGGCAATGATCTGCTTGATCAACGTGCCGGCATAGCCCCGATGCCGCGCGGACGCCACGGTGGCCACCCGCTGGATTTTGACCCGGTTACCGGCCAGCATGTCGATGCGGGCTGTGGTCACGGGTTGGTCGTTCACGTAACCCACGTAATGCATCTTATCTTCGTCGGTCCCGTCGAGTTCGTCGTGGGGGTCAATCCCCTGCTCGTCAATAAACACTTGCCGTCGAATCCCAACGGCGTCCTGATAACAGGGATTCTGCGTCCCCCAAGCCATACGACATTCCATACTGTCAGCTCCGTTTCCTAATCTTTTTGATTGTAACTCAGGACCTGAATATTCTGGTCGGTTAAGTGTAATTTGGTTAAGCTCCCGTTAGCGGGCCGGACACTGAGGTCGTACTTGCCCTGGCCGTAACGTTCCATTAAGCTCAGTAACGTGTTGCCGTGACTAATCAGTAAGACGTTATCGCCGTCGTGCAGCGCGGGATTGTGGCGAATCAGGTCAAATCCCTGGTCCACCCGTTGCCAATACTCCGCGTTATCTTCGGCTTGATGGAACGGGTCGGCGGCCTTCAGGAAGTCCTTAGCCTTTCCAATCGAATACTTGGCTTCGATGGCCTTAAACGTCGGCACCCCGTGTGGCGCCCCGGCAACGTACCAGGCCTGGGCCATATCGGTGCCTTCGTAATAACCGTAGAACTCTTCTCTAAAGAACGGCGCCGTGGTGAGCTTGGGCGCCGACGCGTTAGCCGCGATGATGGTCTGCGCCGTTTGTTCGGCCCGGGTCGTATCACTACAATAGGCCGCCGCAAACTTGACGTCCTTGAGCCGTTGGCCGGCTTGCCGGGCATCGGCCAGTCCCGCCTCGGTCAACGGGGAATTGCTCCAACCCTGCAATTTGTTATAAATGTTGAAATAGGTTTGGCCGTGCCGCACCACGTACAGCGTGATTCCTTTATCCATAACGTCTTCACACCTTTCGTCTGAACTACCTCTAGTGTACCAAATAACCCCGCCAAAGCGGTTACATTTTGGTGGTTGACTTAAAGTTTTCCTAAACTTCCCCCCGGAACTGGGCCGGACCGGGGGTTCTTTGCTAGGATAGGGAAAATGGTTCCCCGTAGTTTGCCAGTTCAGGGGGCAAATTATGGTAGAATAAGGCTACTATTCCGTCAGGATTGTTCGGGCAATTGTCCGGCCCCGGCGCCTAGTCAGATTCCGAGTCCATCTCGGCCCATTATTATCCTGATACGAAGGAGCAATTATCGTGGAACGTTTCAAAAAGATTTGGGCCCGAACCGGAACCCGGATGGGCTTTGTGGCCCTTCTGGTCATCCTGTTTTGGCTAAAGACCCTCGTCGCCTACTTTGTCGACTTCAACTTAAACCTCAGTGATCCCTTTCAATTTATGATCCTCCTGTTGAATCCACTGGCGACGACGCTCCTACTCTTCGGGCTCGCACTGTATTTTAAACGTGCTCGTTTTTTCTATCCCTTTTTATTCTTAATCGACATTCTCAACACGTTACTCCTCTACATCAACGTGATCTACTTCCGAGAATTCACCGATTTCATGACCGTGAGTACCATGCTGGGCTACTCCAAAGTCGATCAAGGCCTGTCCGGCAGTTCGCTGGCCCTCACCTCACCCCACGACGTCCTCTACTGGCTAGATTTGGTCGTGGTCTTAGTCTTAATGGCCACCCGGCGCATCTACATCGACCCGCGGCCCGTCAACAAACGCGTGGGGCTGGCCGTGACCTCCCTGTCCATGTTGCTGTTCGCCGGTAACCTGACGCTCGGCGAAATGGACCGGCCGCAACTCTTAACGCGGACCTTCGATCGGACCTACGTGGTCAAATACCTGGGGCTAGACGCCTTTACCGTCTATGACGGCATCAAGACCCAACACACCAGCGAAGTCCGCTCACACGCCAAGAAATCCGAGTTAGACGGCATTCTAAAGTTCGTGCACCAAAACTACGCCGCCCCGAATAAGAAACTCTACGGGGTCGCCAAGGGCAAGAACGTCATCGTCATTCACCTGGAAAGTTTCCAGCAATTCCTGTTGAACCGTAAAGTGAACGGTCAGGAAGTCACGCCGTTTCTCAATAAACTCTACAACAGTAAATCAACCTACAGTTTCGACAACTTCTTCCACGAGGTCGGCCAAGGGAAAACTTCCGATGCCGAAACCATGTTGGAGACCGGGACTTTTGGGCTGTCGCAAGGCTCACTATTTACGCAACTAGGGAACGACAACACCTTCCAGGCGGCGCCCGCCATCTTTGACCAATCCGGCTACACCACGGCGGTCTTCCACGGTAACGTGGCCAGCTTCTGGAACCGCAGTAACACCTATAAGAACCTGGGTTACCAGTACTTCTTCGATGCCAGTTACTACGACACCTCCGGGGATAAGTCGCTGGGCTACGGGTTAAAGGATAAGTTATTGTTTAACGACTCCGTCAAATACCTGCAACACCTGCAACAACCGTTTTACGTGAAGTATCTGACCGTGACCAACCACTTCCCGTACACCCTAGACAGCGAAGATTCCAGCTTTAAGACGCCTAACACCGGCGATAAGACGGTCGATAACTACTTCAAGACCGCTCACTACCTGGATCAATCCGTCAAGGAATTCTACCACTACCTCAAGAAATCGGGGCTGGCCAAGAATTCGATCATCATGCTTTACGGGGACCACTACGGTATCTCCAATTCGTCGAACAAGGCCTTAGCCAAGGTCTTGGGCGTCAACCCCGACGACTGGGACGATTACGATAACGCCCAACTCCAGCGAGTACCGTTGATGTTCAACATGCCGGGCTACACCCACGGTAAGGTGGAACACCAGTATGGCGGTGAAATCGACGTACTGCCGACCCTGCTTCACCTGATGGGGATCAGTTCCAAGAAGTACTTGCAGTTCGGAACCGACCTGTTCTCCAAGGAGCACAACCAGGTCGTGGCCTTCCGGAACCGGGATTGGGAGAGTCCCGACTACACGTCCGTCGATGGCACCATCTATAGCAATAAGACCGGCGAGGAACTCCACCCGACCGGCAAGCAAAAGGCGGCCATCGAGAAGATGCAAAAACACGTCAACGAAGCCCTGAGCTATTCGGACTCGTTGAACCAAAAGAACCTGCTGCGTTTCTACCACCCGAAGGGCTTTACGGCCGTTGACCCGAACGACTACAACTACGCCGACGGGTTAGAAAAAGCCGAAAAGATCGAAGACAAACTGGGCTTGAAGTCCACCAGTCTCTTCTCGCGCAACGGTGATAAATCCACGCAGAAGTGGTACAGCACCGACGCACCAGAACTGAACCACAAGGAAACCGATTCGAACCGGATCAAGATTACCAACCAAGACGATACCAGCGGTAAGTAATCACGCAAAACACCATCCCAATTCTGGAGAGTTCTCCAGTACCGGGATGGTGTTTTTGGTTCTATAATTAAATTGTATAGGCAGAATGTTTCCGAGATAGTTATTTTAAGATAGTCTCTAAATGACTACCCCGTTAGCCTTCTCGCAACGACGTGCTGTGAACCGGACCGCGCTTGTCTGGGAAATAGTCCGTCATAATCTGGTGGACCGCAATCGGCGCTTCACCGTATCCCGTAGCAATCAACGGTTGCTTCCCGGTGTACGTGGCCCCGTCGCCAATCGCAAAGACGCCGGGAACGCTGGTCGCCATGGTCGAATCCACCGCAATCAACCGGCGGTCCCGCTCAAAGGCTAGGTCCCAGCCCTCGATGACGTGGTAGTCAGACGTGAAACCGTAACTAATCAATAGCCGATCCACGATGACATGTTCTTCCGTATCGGCGCCGACCGTCTTGATGGTCACGTCCACCGCCCCATCGGCCGTAGCGGCCAGTTCGCGAATCAGGTACGGCGTCTTCACCGTCACACTCGACTGGTGCAAAACGTCGACCATGTGCTCTAAGCCACGAAAGGTGTTACGTCGGTGCAGTAGCGTGACCGAGTCGGCCACCGATTCCAGCATCAGGGCCTGGTCGATGGCCGAGTCGCCCCCGCCGGCCACCAGGACCCGTTGACCCCGGAACTGTTCCTTATCCGGCACACTGTAGCTGACCTGACCGCGCGCCACAAACCCATCGACGTTGGGTACGTTGAGCGGTCGCGGCGCAAAGGCCCCGTTACCCACCGCCACGATCACGGTTTTACTGTGAGTGATGCCCTTGGGCGTCGTCACGGTAAACCCGTCGGCGGTCCGTTGCAGGTTAGTGACCGGGGCGCCCGTTTGAATCGTCAGGGGAAATTGGGCCAACTGTTGGCGCTGGGCCGCAATCAGGTCCCGACCCTGAATCGCCGGATACCCGGCCACGTCAAGAATCGTCTTCTCGGGATACAGGGCGTTGACCTGCCCCCCTAAGTCGGCGAGGCTTTCCACCAATTGGGTCTTGGCGTTACGCATCCCCGCATAAAAGGCGGCAAACATCCCCACGGGGCCGCCCCCAATAATTGTGATATCGTACGTTTCAGTCATCTTCATCACTCCATATTTTTAAATTTAAGTTGAAAGGAAGTCTGGGTATGCGCCATCGGGCTTATTGGATCAGCATTGGTATCAGTCTAGTGATCATCTTCGGCCTCACGGGCGCGTGGGCGACCCACCACCGGGCCCTACACCAGTTTCGCGGGGAACAGACCAGAACGGCAACTTTACTGCTACCCGGTGACGGTGGGAACTGGCTGTCTTTGCGCAGTATGACCCTGACGCTCAGTCAACCGCACGTCGCCACTCACAGTCTGACCGCCCACGTGGCGACCAACGGGCACGTCAGCTGGGAACAACTTCGAGCGGTGCGGGCCGATAATCCCGTTGTCCCCGTCTTATTCGCGGATAATACGCACCCCCAACGGGAAGCCCGCCAATTGGTCGGCGTCCTCAACGACCTGGCCACCCGCTACCACATCACCCACGTGAATTTCGTGGGTCATTCGTCCGGCGGAACCATCGCCCTGGCCTACCTGAACCTTGCGCACCCGGCGCCCGTGACCGTCACTCACCTGGTGTGCATCGGCGCCGACTTTCCGGGAATTGCCCCGTTAACGCAGCAGTACCCGCAATTGCGGGTCTTGAACCTTGCCGGTATGATCGATGCGGTCTCCAACGACGGTGAGGTGCCGTTAAGTGACGCCCGCCGGCTCGACTCGCTCGTGCGCGGCCACGTGGCCAGCTACCACTTTAAAATCATGCACGGTCACCTCTGGCAGGTCGAACACTCGCTCTTACACGAAAGTGGCCCGGTCGACCGGGAAATCGCTACTTTTCTCTACCGGCCCAACTGAGTCGCCTTTAAGATGCGTTGCCCCTGAAGGGTCCGGGCCTCCCGTAAGCCGGCGTTGACCAAGATATAAATCGCTAACCAGCCAATGGCGATCAGGACCCACTGTTGCAAGTAGAGCATGTCCAACACCGCGAACGGCGCGTTCCAGTCCCACGCCGCGTGTAGCAGGATAGCTAACAGGTAGAAGCGTAAGAACTTCGGGGCTACCATGTTACTCCCCGTCACGGGTTGATGGCGGTCTTTAGCTAAAATAATTGCCGCGCCCATGATTGCTGACCAGATGGTGTGGGTCCCGATGGCTTGCCAACTACGCATCAGTAACGTGACCAGACCGTACTGGCCGGTGTAACCCGCCGTCTCAAAGACCGCAAATCCCGCCCCGATGGCCGCCCCGACCAACAAGCCGTTAAAGATGTAGTTGAGGTGGAACCGGTTGATGAAAAAGGCAATCACCAACATTTTGGCCGTCTCTTCGATAAATCCCACGATCAGCGCCGATTCCCAGGAAGTCCCGTTCCCCGATGGAATCAGGGAATACAGGATCATGGTCGCCACCAACGACAGGATGCCGCCCACCAGAAAAATCGTTAAGAGCTGGTAGACCGAGAGATTTTGAAACACGTTCATTTCAAAAAACATGATCAGTAACGAGAACGGCACGGTCAACGACCCGATGAAGATCATCCCCGGTACCGCGTTATTGCTCCGAAAGACCAAAAAAAGAATGGCCAACAGGACAAAGCTACTCCCTAAAACGGCAAACACCCGGGAAAATAACCAGGGCTTGACTGGGGTCACGGAGACCGCCTCGAGCGACGGCGTGGTGTTACGCGTCCCCACGATAAACAGGGATTCGGCATCGTCGCGGTCATGGGCCTTGAAAACCTCCGAAAACATGGCGAACAGATGGATTTCTACCACCTTATTTTCACCGGTCCACTCGTTCATTTCTTTCGTGGCGTCGTCTAACAGATGATTATGATAATGGAACCGCCGTTTAATCGGCTTGACCGTTTCTTTATTCGCCAAGAGCGCTCCTCCTTTGCGCAACCGCGGCCGGTCCTAAGGCCGAACTGCGGTCAAAAATCGTCCCCACCTATCTTACCGTGAAGTCTGCTCGCCTTCAACAAATGCCGGCGAGGGTTGCGGAATGTAACCCGTTACATTATAGTTAAGTTAGGCGCATAGCCAACTATGGATTACAGAGGGGATACACAATTATGGCAAAACGTAAAATGATTTTGGACCTAGATACTGGGATCGATGACTCCTTAGCCATCGCCTACGCCTTGGGGGCCCCGGATGTTGATTTAATCGGGATTATGGGTTCTTACGGGAACGTCTACGTTGAAGACGGTGCCAAAAACGCCTTAAAGATTTTGGAATTATTGGGTCACACCGATATTCCCGTCTACGTGGGGGAAAGTCATTCTTCCACGAGTGACCACTTCGACCGGATGCAGGTCAGTGCCAACATTCACGGGGAAAACGGGATTGGCCAAGTCGACCTACCCGACCCGAAGCGGCCCATCGAAAAAGAATCCGCAGTGGACTTCTTGATCGACGCAGTGCACCAATACGGTAAAGATTTGACCTTAGTACCCACTGGTCCCATGACCAACCTGGCTGCGGCTTTGAAGAAGGCCCCAGAAATCGCCACGGAAATTGGTAACGTGACCTTCATGGGCGGTGCCTTGACCGTTCCCGGTAACGTGACCTTCGTTGCCGAAGCCAACATCAACCAGGATGCCGAAGCCGCTAACGCCGTTTTGACCAGCCCATTGCACTCCACGATGGTTGGCCTGGACGTCACCTTACGGACCTTATTGACCCGCAAGGAAACCCAACAATGGCGTGACCTGGGCACTAAGTCTGGTGAAAAGTTTGCCGACATCGTCGACTACTACATCGAAGCCTACCGTCAATTCAACGACAACTTGGGTGGCTGTGCCTTACACGACCCATTAGCCGTTGGGGTGGCCTTAGACCCATCCTTCGTCCAAACCTTGGACCTAAACATGCTGGTCAAGTATGGTAAGGAAGATTACGGTCGGACCATCGGTGACGATAACCGGTTGAACGAACCAACGAACGTCAAGGTTTCCGTCCAAGTCGACACGGACCGTTACTTAAAGACGTTCATGGACTACTTAACCAACCTCTTCAAGCAAAACTAATTAAGTCTGCTTAGTTGCGGCTTAAATCGAAAAAATCCAGTCGGTCTTCGCGGACCCGCTGGATTTTTTGTTGGCTGATTTTCGATTTACGGACTTACTCGAGCCCGGAATTAAAACCACGCGTCTATTTAACGTTAAAGTTCTTCACCATGGTCGTCACCGCATCGTTAGCGTACTTGGTGGCCACCTGTTCCTTTTGAGCCTGCGTGGCGTCGATCGAATCAAACGCCTTCAGGTACTTCTGATACATCGTTGGTTGAACGTACTTCGTGGCGTAAGCCTTGGCCGGACTGGTCTTGGTTCGCGTGTACGTGTAGGTCTTCCCACTGGTCCCTAAACGCCGGTTGGCCTTGGTCCCCGTCAGCTTAGCGCTGAATTTATTCGTCGACTTCTTGGTCAACTTGAAGGTGTAGGTCTTCTTGGATAGCGACGTGGTGGTTTTATCCCCCGACTGCTTGAAGTTTAATATCCGGTACTTGGTGGTTAAGACCTTGTTGTTCTTGCTCATTTTCAACGATGTCAGTGCCCCGTATTTCACGCTGGGGTCGCTCCCAAAGTCCCCCATGACCAGCATCGTGGCCGCTTTTTTACTGTTCGTCGTGGATTGAATCGTGGCAAAATGAAAGGCACTCTTGGCCTTAGCACTCTTGTAGTAACTTTGCAGATCTCGGTTAACAAATTTGGTCGTGGACTTCGCACTCGCCACGCTCGGCGTTAACACGCCCCCCATGGTTCCCGCAACCAACACGGTCATGCTGACCTTCGCCCATAAACGCATCACAATTTCCTCCTTAAGTTTCTTAGCTGTTTCATTTAGTGTGCCACATTCGACCCCACTTGTCAGTTAAGGCGTTTCACTAATTGATAGCGTCTTCAAAAACCTGTTGCAGATAAGCGGCCACTCCGGCGTCATTATTGGCCGTTGGCGTTTGATGGTTCGCCGCCGCCTTGACCTCGGGCTGCCCGTTCAACATCGCGACCCCGTCGCCGGCGGCCTTGATCATGCCCAAATCGTTTTCGGCATCCCCGAAGGCCATCAGGTTGCTAAAGTTCCAGCCGAAGTGGGTCAATAACTGGCCCAAGCCCACGGCCTTATCCATGTCGGCCGCCAAGAATTCCAAGATCTTCGGTTGGGACCGCACCACGTGGTACTGCTGCTTCAAGTCTGGCGTCAAGTTGGTTACGACCTGGTCTAAGACCGCGGCGTCCGTGGCCATGACTGCCTTACTGTAGAGGTGGTCCGGCAAGTTGGCAAAGTCCGTCGGGGTAAAGGCCATCGGGGCTTTTAACATCTGCTGGTACACGGATGGGGTCAAGTCGGCAATCGGGTAAACCTGTTCGAAGTCCAGAATGTCTAACGGATAACCATTAGCCGCCGCAAATACGTGTAACAGTTCAAAATCGCGGTGCTTCAATCCGCTCTGGGCCAGGGTTTCCCGGGTGACGTTGTTCACCACCAGAGCCCCGTTAAAGGTGATCGTAAAGTCGGCCGGGGTCGTTAAGCCTAACTGCTTAATGTAGCCCCAGATGGCATTGATCGGCCGGCCGGTGCACAAGACCACCTTCATGCCCGCCTGATGCAGGCGTTGTAGGGTGGCAACGTTTTTCTCGCTAATCGTCTTATCGGTATTCAGTAACGTCTCGTCTAAATCGAGCGCAATCATCTTGATCATGGTCTAACCTCCAGTTAACCTCAGTCTACTCGTTACGATTTTAAAAGTGAACCTCTAGTCCAAAAGATCCTGGCGAATCAGACGGACGATCTGTTGGTTTTCCGGCAAATTAGCGTGATTGGCGTTGGCCCCACTCACGGTGATCTGCGTGAAGCTCTTGACCTGTTTTTGAAAGATGTATTTACCCCGATCAACACTGTCAAACGGAACGATACCGTCGCCGGTATACGACTGGCTGCCGGCTAACGAATAGACGACCAGGTCTTTAGAAAGATGCTGGCGGCCGGCCACCAATTGGGTGAACATCGGCGTATCCACCTTGGGGTCGGCTTCCTCAAGGTTGAACGGCGAGGCGATGGTCATCAACCGGTCGGCGTGGGCCCCGGTCTTCGCCATCGCGTTTTCCATGAACAACGTCAACACCAGTCCCCCGTTCGAGTGCCCCATGGCCGAGAAGTGGTTAAAATGATAGGTCTTTTGGAGGGCCTGAAACGCCACGGCAAACCAGGCCGCTTGCTTGCGAATGTTCGTCAACCCGTCGGCTCGGTTCTGAAACCCGATGACGATAAACGGTTGCCGGTCGCCCCGCCGAATCGCCCCGCTATAGACCAATTGATTGTTGGTTTTGACCTCGACACGTAAGAGGCTGTGCTGGGTCTTGGTCTGGGTATTCAGTTCCTTGACCAGCTGGTTGAACCGGTTCTGCGTGGCGCTCGACCCCGGCACCAGAATCACCGGGGCCATGGCGCTCCGGTAGTTAGCCCGCGCGGCCCGGGTCTGCTCCGATCGCCAGAACAGACCGGGAACGCTGAGTAACAGGATTACCGCCAAAATCACGCCTAACCCCCGATAACGTTTAACCCATCGCATCATTGGTCGCCTCCTCAGACAGCTGTCGATCGGCCATAGCCGCCCACTTCACGAAGGGGTAATAAATGGCCGTACTCAACCCGAGATTAACCACGGCTAATCCCAGCGCCGACCAAGCGCCGCCGGTCCCCAGATAGCTGATCAGCGGACCGGGCGTCCCCACGGCAAACGCGTAGGCCGAGGCGGGAACCCAGTGCAACGCTAGGCAGAGGCTGCTTAACGATAAGCAGACCGCTGGAGCTAACAAGAACGGCAACAGGAACACCGGACTTAACACCACCGGTAAGCCCACCAAGAGAGGTGCGTTAAAGTTGCCTAGCACGGGCAGCACGCTCAGCCACCCAACGTGCCGTTGTGTGGCGTTGTGGGTCACGCAAAAGATGGCCAACAGTAAGCCCAGGGTCATCCCCGGCCCACCCATGTTAGCGTAGGCCTGCAAGATGGTTTGGCCCGTCAGCGGGTGGGGCAAGTGCCAGCTACCTGTGTCTAAGACCGTCGCCAGATTCTGGGCGGCCATCGCAGCCTGTTGCGGGGTACTCGGCAGTGGGCTCAAGCTCCCTAACCAGGCGACCCCACCATTCAGCACACTCACGCCTAAAAGCGCGGGCCAGTCACTCGCACCGGTCAACGTCGAGCGCAACCAGGCGGCCGGCCCGAAAGTGGTGTCCACAGGGCCCCGCATCAGCCATAATAAGCTCACGAACGCCGTCAACAGCACACCTAAGGTGCCCAACGTGAGCGGCCGAATCAGCGCATCACTGGGATGGTGCCAGCGCCGAACGCCCCAGCGATAAAGGTTGCCGACCAATAGTCCGACCACGATGCCTAGGGCTAGCCCCGGCAGGCCTAAATTCATTGCCGCCCACTCGAGGGGCCGGCCCGCGCGTAAGGTGGCCGGGGTCACGTTTAAAAATTCCAGGGCTAGGACGGCTAGTCCCCCGCCCATCAACCGGTCACTGGTTCGCCGCGTCACACCGGCCACCAAGAGGTAGCTCACGGCAAACGCCACCCCCAACACAGCCAACCCCAGGGCGCCCGTTTGAATCAATAAAATGCCCTGTTGTAAGCGGGTCCGACGCAAGAGCCAGGTGGTCACGTGTAACGTCTGATAATAGTAACCCGTGGGCGTTAACCAACTCCGGTTCACCAGATCGGCCAAGGTCCCAATCAGCACCAACGGAAAAATCACCCGTAGCGCCGTCAGCACCACGCGGACCTGTCGCAACTTGCGCCAGCGCAGTTCTCCCGCAATGACCCACTGGCCGAGTCGACTCACTTGTTCTGCCATGCACCGCACCCCCATCGCTATCGATTGTAACCCGTCAGTCGGGTGAATCGCCCCCACGGCGATCGGTTAGGGTGGTCACTCCTCAAACGCCGCCAGCCACGCGTCAATCTGGTCCAGCACGACCGGTGCCGCGTTCGTCTGGGGGGTGTGGGTCGTCGTTACGGCTAAGACCTCGGGGGCCGCGTTGGCCACGGCAATGCTCTGACCGGCCCACCGTAACAAGGCAAGGTCGTTGCCGGAATCCCCGAAGGCCGCCACCTGGGTACGCGACAGGTGCCAGTCTTGGGCTAAGACTTGCACGGCCGTGGCCTTGCTGACGCCCGGTAACGACACGTTCAGCCCACCCAAGCCGCTACTGGTCGCGACCAGTTGGCCCGCAAAATGCCGGTTAAAGGCCGCAACCTGGGGTTGAACGTCCAGATGATGCCAGGTCACGTCCAATTTCAGGATGGGCGCATTCACCCGGGTCAGGTCCGCCACGTGCGTCAGGCTAGGATAAAACGCCCGGGACGCCGCGAACCGCTTCCCGGCCGCCGGTAATTCCGTGTAGGCCCGGGTCACCCCGCAGCTGATCAGAAAATTCCCCGCAAAACTGGGGGCCGTTTGAATCCAGGTCACCGCCGCGTGCACCAGGTTCACCGGAATCGGCCGGGTCTGTAAAACCGTTCCTTGTCCCGTAGCCGTCAGCGCCCCGTCTTCGACCACGTAGGTCAGCGCCGCCGCTTCTTGTAGCCCACCGAACAAGTCCTGCACGTGGTCCAGCGGGTCGCCGGTCGCCACCACGAAGTGACTGCCGTGCCGGGCCAAGGCCCGCAACGTCCGGTCTAAGCGCGCGTGATCGTAGGCCCCCTGCGGATCTAAAAAGGTGCCGTCTAAGTCGGTTGCAATGAGTCGTGGTAACATGATTTTCAATCCCCCTAAGCGTCCATGAAAGTACTTTCAGCATACCGATTTCTCCTCAGGGACGCAACGACTAACCCTTGCCCCGGTCAACGTCAAAAAAGGGACCTTCGCCAGTGAGTGCGCGAAGGTCCCTATCTTATAAATCAAATTAGCTAGTCATGCTGCTGGATTTATACGCGTGATTCATTAATGACCGCGTTTCCGTGAATTCATTTTCATCGTGCAGGACCACCGTAATCACCCGGTGCTTCCCGCTCTTCTGACCGGTCCCCACGAAGCAGTAGCCCGCTAGTGGCGTATACCCGGTCTTCAAGCCGTCGACGTTCAGCGAGGCTTGGTAGTACTTCCGACCGGATAAGAGGTTGTTGTAGTTATACAACGACTGACCATCGACACTCTTGGAGCCGATTTTCCCGTCGGTGACCACCCGTGGATAATCGTTGATCAGGTGCCGGGAAATCGTCGCCACGTCTTTAGGGGACACTTCGTTGGCGTTAGCGGACCCGTAGTTGTACCCGAAGGTCTTCAAGTCGCTATTTTCCAACCCGGACGCCGACACGAAACTGGTGTGCGTCAAGCCCCAGCTCTTGGCCTGGGCGTTCATCTTCTGGATGAATTTGGCGTTACTGCCGGCGACCCACTTGCCCAACGCGATGGCGGCGTTGTTGGACGAATCCAGGTAGGCGGCGTAGTAGAGGTCCTTGACCGTGTACTTGTGGCCGGTCTTAAACTTAAAGCCCCCGCACGCGGAATCGTTCCCCATGGCGATCAAGCCCTTACTGCTGGTGTCGACCACGTCGTTCCAACTCCCCGACGAGCTGTTGACCTTCTGCAGCGTCAAGTAGAGGGTCATGATCTTCGAGACCGAGGCGATTGGCCGCGCCGTGTTAGCCGCCTTGGACCAGACGACCTTCCCGGTGCTGGCGTCCATCGCCACGGCGCCCTTCGCGTACTTCAACCCAAACGGCGCGGTCCCCTTGGTCAGGTAGCCGTGCCAGATCCAGCCCTTCACGGAACCGGCCTTGTTGCTGACGTACAAATAAATGCCCTTCGAATTGCCGTGTTTCCACGTGGCCTGCTTAGTGGCGTACCAGGTGGTATTCGGGTAGGTCTTGAGGGCGGCAACTTTCCGGGAATGGCCTTGCGTGTAGAGTGCGCCGCTAGTGCTCTTCTTGTGGTAAACCGTCTTGGTGAGGGTTTTCGACGAGACCGTGGTGTAGGTGGCCGCCTGTGCGGTCTGGGGATGGGTCAAGCCGACGCCCAGGGTCAGCGTGGCGACGAACGCCAAGGCCCCGAACTTTAAGTTACGAACTGTCATGTCATGAGTCCCTTCTGGTTTTGATAAGTTATTTCCAATTTAGCACGTTCCTCGCGAAAACAACACGCCTGCCGAGGCTTTGTAATCCCCCTGTCGTGCGCGTAATCTCCCTGTAATCCACCCCTTGGCGGCATTTGGTTCGTTCAGCTAACCTTCCCTCAAAACAAACGGGGCGCGGCCAGTTGGTCGACGTCCCGTTCACGCATAGGCTGATTAATCCAGTGACTAATTCGCTTTTGCGGCAAATCTTAATAATTCATTTCCTTCGCGGCAAACGCGTGAGTCATCAACGACCGCGTTTCGGTAAATTCGTTCTCGTCGTGCAGGACCACCGTGATGACCCGGTGCTTATCGTGCCGCACGGCCGTGCCCACGAAGCAGTAGCCCGCTAGCGGCGTGTACCCGGTCTTCAGACCGTCCACGTTCAGCGAGGCGCGGTAGTATTTCCGTCCCGGAAGCAGATTGTTGTAGTTGTAGCAAAGCTGACCGTTGACGGTCTTGGCCCCGATTTTGCCGTCCACGACGACCCGCGGGTACTTGGTGATCAGGTGCCGGGCCACGATAGCCAGGTCCTTGGGTGAAACCTCGTTGGCGTTAGCCGTGCCGTACGCATAGCCGTACCGCCGCAGGTCACTATTTTCCAGTCCCGAGGCCGACACGTACTTGGCGTGACCGAGATGCCAAGCCCTGGCCTGGGCGTTCATCTGCCGGATGAATTTAGCGTTACTGCCGGCGACCCACTTGCCCAGCGCGATGGCCGCGTTGTTCGAAGAATCCAGATAAGCGGCGTAGTAGAGTTCCTTGACCGTGTATTTATGGTGCGCCTTGAACCGAAAGCCCCCGACCGAGGAATTCTTTCCCATGGCAATCAGGCCCCGACTATTGGTCTTCACGATACTGTGCCAACTCCCCGACTTGCTGTGAACTTTTTTGAGCGTTAAGTAGAGCGTCATAATCTTGCTGGTCGAGGCAATCGGCCGCGCGTGGTTAGCGTTTTTCGCCCAGACCACTTTCCCGGTATTAGCATCTAGGGCCACGGCGCCCTTCGCGTACTTCAGATGAAAGGCTGCCTTGCCGCGCTTCAGGTAACCGTGCCAGACCCACCCCTTCACGGAACGACTGGCGTTGGCCACGTACAGATAAACCCCTTTAGCGTGCCCGTGCCGGAGCGTGGCCTTCTGGGTCGCGTACCAGGTCGTGTGCGGGTAAGCCCGTAAACTGGCGACTCGTTTGGTGTGGGCCCGATTGTAGACCGCCCCGTGCTGTCCCTTGCGGTGATAGGCGTGCTTGGCGATCTTCTGCGTGGCCACCGTCCGGTACGCCGCGGCCTGAGCGGGCAACGGTCGCCCCAGGCCCAAACCAAAGCCCCCGCCGGCGACTAAGACCGCGCCATAACCAACTAACTTCAACTGCCAACTTTGCATGATTCGAGATCCTTCTTTGAATAGTCTAAATTTTGGGTGACTAATCCATTGGCTAATTAACCAAAATACCGAATTATTCGACCATTTATCAGTTTACCACTCGAGGCAACGGGCACCCAAGTCGTTAATTGGTCCGGACCGTTTGGCGGGTGGCACTGTTTTTCATCAGGACCGTTCCGGCCCTCAACAGCTAAATCCTTGGTTACGATTGTCCCCCGTTAGCGGTTGCATTTTACCGGGAGAATGGTTACGCTAAGAGTAATTTAAATCCGACTGGGGTGCCCGTACGGCTGAGATCAAACCCATTGAACCTGCTCTGGACAATTCCAGCGAAGGGACGGTGACTTATCAAGCAATTGGCCCCCACTATCAACTTAGTGGGGGCTTTTCACGTTCGGGGTAGCCCAGCGGCAAAAATTGAGGAGGAGACAATTTTATGGCACGTTGGCACGTTAAAGATATTATTTTAGTCACGATTCTGGCAATTTTTATGGGGGTCATTTTCTGGGTGACCGGTCCGCTCTATACCGTTTTAGGCGCGGCTTTAGCCCCGTTCGGCCTGCAACCCATGGCTAACGATTTACTGTTAGGCCTCTGGTGCATGGCCGGTCCGCTAGCGGGATTCGTCATTCGCATCCCCGGTGCCGCCACGTTAGGCGAACTCTTGGGGTCCGTAGTGGAAATGTTTCTCGGGGGCATGTGGGGCGCCGCAACCCTGATTTCCGGGATCGTCCAAGGGGTCGGGTCCGAATTAGGGTTCGTACTCACCGGCTACAAACGTTATAACTGGTTGACCCTGGTGCTCAGCGCCCTGACCACCACGTTAGTCACCTTCGGGTGGGACTTCTTCCGCAGTGGGTACAACAAGTACCAATTCGGATTTATGATGGTCCTACTCATCACCCGCTTTATTTCCGTCTTTGTTTTCGGGGGCGTCCTGACCAAGCTCATCACCAACCTGTTGAGCCGCGCTCACGTCTTGTCCCCACGCGCAAACGCTTAGTACTGGAGGAACCTATTTGGCGACCGTCACCATTCAAAACTTAACTTATGCCCCGGCACACCAAGCCCCCGTCTTACGGGATCTCACGGCCACCTTTCCCGGCGGTCGTTTTTCCCTACTCACCGGGCCGTCCGGGAGTGGCAAAACCACGCTGTTACGCTTCATCGCGGGCCTCACCCCGCTGCCAGCCGACGCCCAGCTGACCTTCGACGGGCAAGCCCTCACCGACCAGCCAGCCACCCAACGTTCCCGAACCGTGGCGCTTCTCTTTCAGGAGCCTAGCACGCAATTTACCATGGACACCGTGACCAACGAGTTGCGCTTTGCGCTGGAAAATCAGCAGGTCGCTCCCGCCGACATGGCCGCTAAAATCACGGCGGCCCTAGACTTCGTGGGAATCACCGCTCTGCGCGATCGGTCCTTGATGCAGCTATCCGGCGGCGAACAGCAAAAGGTCGCTTTAGCCATCATCGTGGCCATGGATAGCGATGTGATCTTACTCGACGAACCCTTCGCCAGCATTGACCCCGCCACCCGTCAAACGTTACTCACACGGTTGGTCCAGCTTTGCCACCAGCAGGGGAAGACCATCATCTTAGCCGACCACGATCTTAGTGGCTACGCGCAGTGGGTCGACCATTTAACGGTGCTCCACGCCGGGCAACTGACCACCCTTTCGGCAACCGCCACGCAAGAACGTTTAGCGGCTTTTACCCCGGAACGCCTGCGGCTGACCCACGTCCAGCGGCCCACCGCAACCGCCGAAGCCTGCCTGCAGGGGCAACAATTTGGTCTCACGCGTAACGACCGGGTACTGGTTCGGCCCCAAGACTTAAAACTCTTGGCCCACAAGCTGACCCTGATCACGGGACCGAACGGCAGTGGCAAGTCGACCTTCTTCCGGGCATTAGTCCGGTTAGGGGCTTATCAAGGAACCTTAGCCTATCAGGGGCAAGACATCCAACGGTTACGCCGGCGAACTTACGCTCGTCACGTCAGCCTGATGTTTCAAGCCGCCACGGCCCAATTTCTCAACGTCACGGTCGCCGAAGAGTTGGCCCTGTCCCAAAAGTACGGCAACGCGACTTACTTCACGCCCGACCGGATTCAAACGGCCCTCGAGCAATTGAACTTAGCCGGCCGCGACCAACAGATCATTTATTCCCTCAGCAGTGGTCAACAGAAAAAGCTCCAACTTCTGTGCATGCTGATCATGGCCCCCGACGTTCTCCTGCTCGACGAACCCCTGAAAGGACTCGACCTGCAATCCGTTCAAGCGGCCTTGAAACTCCTGACCACCACCCAACGGGACCTGCACTTAACGCTGGTGATGATCAGTCACCAACTCGGTGGCCTCAACGACTACGTGGACTATCACCTGGCGTTGACCCACCAACAATTTGTTTATCAGGAGGCGACACCGTGAATCCTACCTTAAAACTAACCGTCATCGTCTTAATTGCGTTGGAGGTCTCGTTCACCCAGGTCTGGACGGTCAACGTTGCCCTGATTGTTGTGGGTCTAGTCATCCTGTTACTGGCCCACATCCGGTTGCGCACGCTCCTGTGGTTGACGGCCGTCCCGCTTTTCTTCGCCAGTGCCCTAGTCTGGTCGTTGATGCTCCGGGGAAACGCCAGCCCCCATTTCTTGATCGTCCTGTTTACCCGGATGTTCGTGTACGTCTACCTGGGGGCGACCTTCACCCAAACAACGGCGCCCTTAGACCTCACCCGCTCGCTGGAACAAAACGCGAAGCTACCGTCGAAATTTGCTTACGGCTTTCTTGCCGCTTTTAACCTGTTTCCCAAGATTCGCGCGGAGGTGGCCACCGTGCGCGCCGCCGCATTAATGCGGGGCCAGGTGCTCCACGTCTGGTCGCCGCAACTGTACTTTAAGGTCATTTTGACCGCCATGACCTGGTCCGAGCAATTGGCCGACGCCATGACCTCGCACGGTTACGTGGAAGGGGCCCCGCGAACTTACGCGCTGACCATCCCCCTGCGCTCCCGCGACTGGGTCTACTTCGTTGGTAGCTTAGCATTAGTCCAAGTTGGCCTTTGCTTAGGCCTGCCCTAACTCGAAAGGAGCTTTTTGATGTTTACCGATGACGCCCATACCGCCACGTTAGCTAGCTGGAACGCCTCCAAGCACCACCCGTTCATTCAGGCGCTCCAGGCTGGAACCTTACCCCTGAGTACGTTTCGGTACTATTTGATTCAAGATCATTATTATCTGCAAGCATTTGCTAAGGTCCACGAACTGGCCGCCCAACAAACCACCGATGCCGCGGCGGCTGCGCAACTGCGGGCCGGCGCACAGAGTCTTGAAGACGGCGAGGTCGCTAATCGCCAGACGTTCTACCGAGAACTCGATATCACCCCGGCCGAAATCGCGGCAACCCCGGTGGCGCCTACGAATTACGCCTACACCAGTCACTTGTACCGGATGTTGGTCACGGCCGGGACGCCCGGGGCCATTGCTGGTCTGTTACCGTGTTACTGGCTGTACGCCGAAATCGGCGCGGAGTTGGCCCGGACCGGGTCGCCCGTGCCCATCTACCAGACCTGGATCGATACCTACACCGCTAACGACTATACCGACGCGATGACCGCCCAACTCGCGTTAACTAATCGGGTCGCCACGCCGGAAAATACGTCGGCGCTGTTGGCCGCCTTTCAGAAGAGTAGCTGGTACGAATGCCACTTCTGGCAGATGGCGTTAGACCACGAAACGTGGCAACTCTGACCTCACGGGGCGTTCCGTTTCTCAAGTTAGTCGGCTTGCCCTATAATGGACTTACACCGATAGAGAAAGTGGTGAGTCCGTTGAAAAACTTACGGCAATTATCATTCTTAGAATTATTTGGGTTCTTGGCCTTGATTTTAGGGGTAGTCATTGAAGGCTACGCCCTGATTACCCGTCCCGGCACGGTGGTGAGCGGCGACGACATGTTCGGCGGTGCCGTGGTTCTGGCCCTCGCCGTGGCGTTTCTTCACGACCGGTCGCTGGGCCTACGGTTAAGCCTGATTGCCCTCAGCACCCTGGGCGTGGGCTACTTCGTGTTCATTCACACCCAAGCCTGGCTGTGGACCATCTTACTCGCCATTGCGGTGGCGGTCTTTCTGATTTTTTGCTTCGGTCTGCGGCGCGACGTGCGCCAAAACCACACCAACTGGCCGCAATTCTAACGTTAATTTCCAAAACCGTGACTTACGGGTCACGGTTTTTTGATACAAAAGAAAACAGGCCAACCGAAGTTGACCTGCTTCCCTGCTTGATAAACTACAAAAGACTGTAGTCATGTAATCATTATGATTACCGATATTTAAAGAAAACCCTACCGGTGTCCCGGTTCCAGATTAGTCCGCAGGTGACTGCGGCGTGACCCGCGCGTACGGCGGGTGGTTGGGCCGGGAATGTATTTGCGATTGTGGGGTGAAGCCCTTGCCCATCATAAACCATGACAGACCGCTGACAACGGCCAGCATCACAATGGCGATTCCCAGGCCGGTAATTACCCGTTGTAAATTCATGTTGCCACCTCATTAAGTCTTGTGTCGGGTCGGAAATTAAAAACTAGAGCCTAGCTTAACCGCCGAACATCACAAAACCGTGACAGAACATCGAAAATTCGCTAACAGTTTTAAGACTGCGCGTTAACGGGGAATTGTCATATTGTTTTTTAGTTTACGCAATTTTACCGCAATCATCAAGTCAAAATCAAAACTTTTACCGTTTGGAAGGACTTATTGCGCCCCTTTTACCAAACTTTAGTATAATGAAGGGTGAGCAGCAAGTAGGATTATCATTTGGAGGGATTATGAATGAGTCAAGAATTAAGTAGTCTGGCTGAAGCAATCATCGCCTACCAAAAGAAATACGATAAAACCGACGGCGAGATGGCCTATGGTTCCCGCCTGACGGTCGAGAAATTTCACGCCATCAAAACCGGTGAACTGCAACCCAATAGTGACGAACAAAGCGCGCTTCAAAGTTTAATCGCCAAGAAACCCCACTAAGACGCCATAACAGAAACGAGTCCGGATGAAGTTACCTTCACCGGGCTCGTTTTTTTAGTTTAATTTTCATCATTCGGGGCGGTTTGTGTGGCCCAAGCCCGTTGATAGGCCTGCGCCGTGCGATCGTCAAAGGCCACCAGGCGCACCGTCACGTCCGGGTGGGCGGTCAACCAGGTCGCAATCGTCCGGGTCGCCACCTGCGCCGCCGCGTCTAACGGGTAGCCATAGACCCCCGTACTGATCGACGGGAAGTCCACGCTGTGACAGCCCCGTTGCGCGGCCAGGTCCAGGCTGTGCCGGTACGAGTTGGCCAACAATTGGGCCTCCCCGCGCGTCCCCCCGTGCCAGACCGGACCCGGTGTATGGATCACCCACTGGGCCGGTAGCCGAAACCCCGGCGTGATCTTGGCTTCGCCAGTCGCACACCCGTTTAAGGGCACGCAGGCCGCAAAAAGTTCCGGTCCCGCCGCGCGATGGATCGCCCCGTCGACCCCACCGCCCCCTAACAGGGTGGTGTTGGCCGCGTTAACAATGGCGTCCACGTGGCTGTGCGTAATATCGCCTTGAATCACCTTAAACTGCGCCATGTCGTCACTCCTTTGACCAGGGCCACCACCAGTGATGCGTTTTCTTCGCTGTAGGCGCCCCATCCCGTTGCTTGAGTCGTTTCATGCCTTCTTTATACGGGTTCGCGTACAAGGCGTTCAGGTTCAACTTCTGGGAAGTTGCCGGCGCCGTGGCGGTCGCGCGAAACGGCCGTAAATCCGTATGACACTGCGGACACGTCTGGTCTTGCGCCGTCACGGGCGCGCCACAGTGCGGACAAAATCGTAAGTTAGCTGTCATGTTGGTCCCTTTCCGGTGAACGTTGCTGCTGATGCTGGTTACGCTGGCGGTTGCGCCGCTGTGTCTCGGCGGCCTGCTGAGCAGCGGCTTGTCGTTGCTCGGCCAACCGTTCCGCCCGTTGTTGTGCGGCTAAGGCCTTTTGGTGCTCGGCCGCCCGCCGTTTGGCCTGACTACGGTAGCTATAGAAGCTCCACAGGCCCACGGCAATAAACGCCACCAGGATCTGCAGCGGCACCTGCCACCACACCACCTTGGTCGCGACAAACAGATCGTACCCAATCAACAGTAGCGACATGGCGCCGACCACGGAACAGGTATCCCGCAACCAACGCGGCCAGGTCTTCCAGTGCATCTCCGTCACCCCTTTAGGTTATAAATCCCCCTCAACCTTCAACTGACGTTCGGTCAAATAGGCGTCGAGGTAGCCAAAGGCCAGTTCGTCAACGTCTGCGACCTGATAGATCTTGCCGACTTGGTCGAGTTGCCCCTCGTCGACTTGGTGGAAAATAAAGCGTTTGGCGCCCACCTGACTGGGATAACCCAGCAGGCTGTTGCCGTCGTGTAACTTCAAGCGAATCACGGTGTGAAACGCCGCGGCCTGGGTCAGCCGGGCGCTAAATTGATCGACCGTGGCGTCAAAGAGCCGTTCGTCGTTTAGGACCGGCTGGATTTGGTGCCGGTTGGCCCGGTTTAATAACGTAAATAAGCGCATGGTTTGGAGATAATCGGACTGCAACAGGACCGCGTGCAACTCGCTGAGCCGCATCACCGTGTACCCGCCGAACTGCCCGGTCATGTCCACCAGACTGAGAATCACGGCGTTACGCGTCAAGGTATTGACCCGCCCCACGAAGAACAGTTCGCGGTCGTGTTCGGGAACCAAAGCCACCAAGGCATCCTGGTCGACCAGGCGAGCAAGTGTTTCGCGCATCTGGTCTGCCGCCGTGATGACCTCGGGGTCCACGTGCGTGAGTTGCTGTAAGCGCGGCGCCGCTAAACTCTGTAAGGACAATTCTTGACCCTGAAACTCGATGACTTCGATGTCATCGGGATTCAGTTCCCGTCGCGGTTGGTCCGTATAATCAAATTTATTTAAGATCTGCACGGTCACGGTCTCGCTCCCCACGTGGGTCACCAGGCCCTCGTAGAAGCGTTGGTCGTTAGCCAAGACCAGCATCACGACCAGGTGGTCCACCCAGGCGTGGCTGAGGATCTGGCGGCGTAGGTCGCGTTGACCGTCGAACCGCATGGTCAAGCCCCCGGCCTGCACGAACCGTTCCTCTTGAGCGGTCTGCATCCGAAAGGCCATGTTATCCAGGTCGTTGCTGGAGAATTCGACCTCGTCGATCACGTCTAGGGCTAAAAATACCGCCCCGTCGGACAGCCCGTAATCGTCGTAGGTCGCTAAAATCATGCCGGTTTTCCCGACCGTGGTCACGTATCCCGTGTACACGACGTCCTGGTTGGTTTGGTACACGTTGACCAAGAGCCGTTGGGCGAGTGCCCGGTTTAAATCATCAACAATGGAATTCATTGAACGGCCCCCTTCTATATTTTTACCATTTTAAAAATTCTACCATATATGGTCCTAAATAGCTCGCCAAGGGCCACGCCGACCCGGTTAAGAAACCGCCGTCTTCAAGAATTCCCGTAAGGCATCGTTGGGTAGTCCGGCGCTTAGCCCGACCAGTAACTTGATCCGGGCCTTTTGCCCGTTCAGGCCTTGGCACAGCATCAACCCCATCTTGCGTAATTCGATGCCACCGCCTTGATAGTCGTAGATGTCTTCGGCGACCCCGTTGTAGCACCGTGAGACCAACACGATGGGAATCTGCCGGTCTAAGAGGCGTTGGACGGCCGGTAACGTTTGCGGGGGTAAGTTCCCCGCCCCCAGGCCTTCGATGACTAGGCCGGCCGTTTGATCGTTGTTTAACGCGTCGAAGAACGTCCCGTCCATCCCCGCAAAGGCCTTAAGCAGATACACGTGGTCGACCACGTGGTCAATGTCGCAGAACTCTTGGCGAATCAGTTGCTGGAAGTAGGTCGGGTGATCCTTGACCACCAAGCCAATCGGGCCAAAGGTCGGCGTCCGAAACGTGGCTACGTTGGTGGTGTGGGTCTTGGTCACGTAGCGCGCCGTGTGGATTTCGTCGTTCATAACCACCATGACGCCCTTGCCCCGCGACACGTCCGCCGCCGCGACCTGGATGGCCGACTGGAAGTTATGTAGGCCGTCGGACCCCACTTCGTTGGACGACCGCATGGCGCCGGTCACCACCACCGGGATGGTGTCCGGTAACGTCAGGTCCAAAAAATAGGCCGTTTCTTCTAGGGTGTCGGTTCCGTGAGTGATCACCACGCCGTCGATGCCCGCCGCAATGGCCCGCACGATGCGCTGCTTGATGGCTAGCATCTGGACCGGCGTCACGTGGGGCGACGGCAGGTTGAAGAGTTCGTCGGTGATCAGTTGCACCTTCCCGTCCAGAATAGTGGCCTGTTGGGCGATGGGATTCTGGGCGTTAGGCACGATTTCCCCCTGGTCGTTTTGCGACATCGAAATTGTGCCCCCGGTGTGAATGGCTAAAATCTTTTTCATGATATTCTTCCCTTCTCGCTTAAATGAGTACCCATATTGTACCCCATTTGCGTTAAAATTTAAGGATAGACGTGAAGGGAGTTGACACCGATGGCTCAAGATCCAAAAAAGTCGAATGATTATTATCGTCCTGGTCCCGTTGTTCACCCTAAGAAATACAGTTCTTCCGGGGGCCTGGCCGACTGGGGGCCCCTCTTAAAGTGGTTCGGCGACAGTTTTCGTGCCCTCTGGCGGAAGATAAAAAAGTGAAAATGCCGTTGTGTTTTTCATTTTTTCGTGCTAAAGTAAGCAGTATTCCAAACAAACTATAATCGTAATTGCCTATATAATGCCATGATAAGGTTGGCGAGTTTCTACCTAGAACCGTAAATTCTAGACTATAAGCAAATTGAGGCCCCCGAACTCTTTTTGCCGATGAAAAGAGTTCATCGGCAGAGTTTTCAAGACGCTCTTTTTGCAAAGAGGGTCTTTTTTGTTTTCATTAAAGCCCCCGCCTGATCAGTAGACAATTACCGTAAGGAGGAAGCTTTTTTGCAATCCGCAAAGTCCGCAACACCAGCACGAACACCCCATTCGTCTCAAAACCCGAACAAAGGTCAATCTTTGTCCACGTGGCAAGCCGCCATTCTCGGGTTTCAGCACTTATTAGCTATGTATTCCGGTGACGTCCTGGTTCCCCTGCTCATCGGGGGTGCGTTACACTTCAACGCTATTCAGATGGCTTACCTGATCAGCGCGGACATCTTCATGTGTGGGATTGCCACTCTCCTACAACTCAAGCGCACCCGGTTGACCGGGATTGCGCTCCCTGTGGTCCTGGGGTGTGCGGTTCAAGCCGTGACGCCTCTGACCGCCATCGGGAAAAGCTACGGCATCGGGACCATGTACGGGGCCATCATCGGGGCTGGAATCTTCGTGTTCCTGAGCGCCGGGTGGTTCTCGAAGATCAAGCACCTCTTCCCGCCCGTGGTGACCGGGTCGTTGATCACCATTATCGGCTTCACCCTGATTCCCGTGGGTTTCCAAGACCTCGGGGGTGGCGACGTGACCGCAAAGAACTTCGGCGACTTGAAATTCTTAGCCGTGGGGTTCTTCACCATCGCCGTGATCTTAGGTCTGAACGCCTTCGCGAAGGGCTTTCTTAAGTCCTTATCCATCCTGTTAGGCATTTTACTGGGAACCGTCGTGGCGAGTTGGCTGGGCATGGTCTCCTTAAGCCCCGTGGGTCAGGCCAGTTGGTTCCACCTGCCCCAATTCTTCTACTTCGGGACGCCCAAGTTCGAATGGTCATCGATTCTGACCATGATTCTGGTCTCGCTGACCACCATGGTCGAGTCCACCGGGGTGTTCTTCGCTTTAGGCGAAATCACCGGTCGCAAGATTGAAGAGGCCGACCTCAAGCGCGGTTACCGCGCCGAAGGGGTTGCCGTGATCTTGGGGGGCCTGTTCAACACCTTCCCGTATTCGACCTTCTCCGAAAACGTCGGGGTCGTCCAACTTTCCGGCGTTAAGACCCGCAAGCCCATCTACTTCTCGGCGGCCTTCCTGCTACTTTTAGGCCTGTTGCCCAAAGTCGGCGCGTTGGCCACGGTCATCCCCGCCCCCGTCTTGGGTGGTGCCATGATCGTGATGTTCGGCATGGTCGGGGTCCAGGGGATCCGGATGCTCCAACAGGTGGACTTCAAGGATAACAACAACCTGCTGGTCTCCGCGATTTCCATCGGCTTGGGGTTGGGCGTAACCGTCTATCCCCAAATCTTCCAAGACCTGCCCCAAGCCATTCAGATCATCGTCAACAACGGGGTAGTCATCGGGAGTTTCTCCGCGGTCATCTTAAACGTCATCTTCAACATGCGGCCGAGTCGTCTGCCACACCCCGCCCAAGCGCAGGTCAATAGCGACGCCCAACCTAAACACTAACCATCACTTACGGAAGTCGTTAGCCAAACCTTGCTGGCTAACGGCTTTTTTCTGTTCCCCAACTCACGTATAATAGGACTACGAGTCGCGGCGTCTTGCCCGGCTTCCCCTCACTGAACGGCGGCGCGTGTTCGCCGCGTTCAACTTCTAAATCAAGGGAGTTCCGCCATGTTAAGTATTCAACACATTCGTAAACGCTTCGACGACGTTCTGGCGCTAAACGACGTCAGTTTCGACGTGGCCAACGGGCAGATCCTCGGCCTGATTGGGCAAAACGGGGCCGGCAAATCGACCACCTTTCACAGTATCCTGAACTTCATCACCTATGACGGCCAGATCACCTGGCAGGGGCACGCCTTCACCCCCCAAGACTTCAACCACATCGGCTACCTCCCCGAGGAACGCAGCCTGATGACCAAGCTGACCATCGAACAACAAATCGTCTACCTGGCCCGCTTGAAGGGGCAAAAGGCCCGCGACATTCGCCCTCAAATCGACGATTGGCTGGCGCGCTTTGCCGTCAAGGGCACGCGCAAGAGTAAGATTGGCGCGTTGTCCAAGGGGAACCAGCAGAAGGTCCAGTTGATCTGCACCCTGATTCACCGTCCCGACCTGCTGATCCTCGACGAACCCTTTAGTGGCCTGGACCCGGTCAACGCCGACCTGTTGAAACGCGCCATCCTCGACGCCAAACAACGCGGCGCGGCCATCATCTTCTCCAGTCACGACATGGAAAACGTCACGGAACTTTGCGACCAGCTGGTGATGCTGCGCACCGGTAACGTGGTCCTCCATGGCACCTTACAGGACGTCCGCAACCAGTTCGGCAAGACCGAGCTGTTCGTGACCACCGACTGGTCGACCGACCGCTTGGCCGCCCTGCCCGGCGTGGCCAGCGTCACGGTCCGGCAACCGGGACAATACCGTCTGCACCTGACCACTGCGCAGGCCGGTCCCGCCATTTTCCAAGAACTGACCCAGGGCCACTACATCGAGGAGTTCAGCCAACAACCGCCGACACTCGATGAGATTTTCCGCTTGAAGGTGGGTGAAGACCATGCTTAAAACCTGGATTGTCACCTGCGAGACCTACCTGCGTCAGGTCAAGTCCTGGAGTTTCTTCTTCATGGTCTTAGGCCCGTTTCTGATGCTGGGGCTGACCGTGGGCATCACCTACGTCAGCAGTCGCAGTAACGCCAGCAGCCAAAACATCGCGGTCATCGCCGAGACGCCGGCGCTCCGGCAAAACTTTATCGCTGAGAACCCCTCGAATATCGATAAACAGATCACCACGGTGACCGCCGCTAAAAAAGCTTTGCACCAAAACCATCTGGCCGGCTACCTGGTTTTGCGCCAGACCGACCACCAACTGCGCGCCGACTACCACGGGCCGAAAGCCCTGGGCAAGGGACTCAAGGCCCAGGTCCAAAACTACCTGGCCCAGACCCAGCAGGTCACCAATTATCAACAAGCCAAGCTGACGGCTAAACAGCAACGGCTGCTCCAACGTACGCCCAAGCTGACCCAGCACATCGCGGCCAGCACCGGGACAGCTAACCTAGCTAAGACCATTTCGTTTTGGCTGATTGTCACCATGATCTACATCATCCTGGTGACCTACGCCTCGATCACCGCCCAGGAAATCGCCTCCGATAAGGGCACCAAGATCATGGAAATCATCTTCTCCAGCACCACCGCGGTCAGTTACTTCGTGGGTAAAATTTGCGGGATTTTATTGGTAATTCTGACCCAGATTGCCATTTATCTCCTGGGTGGCTGGGCCATCTACAGTTGGGCGCTGAGTCGCCCGCATTTACACGCGATGTGGACCCAGTACCACACCCTGGTCACGGCGATCCTGCACAACCTCTTGAACCTCAACCTGCTGTACCTCTTAGTCGGCGTGGTGCTGTTCACCCTGGTCGCCGCCTACAGTGGGGCCGTGGTCGCCAAGGCCGAGGACGCCTCCAAGGCCGCTCAACCGGTGGTCATGCTGGGGATGGTCGGCTTCTTCGCCACCTTCCCCTTCCAGAACAACCTGGATGCCCTACCGGTCAAAATCATGTCCTACGTCCCGTTTCTGTCGTCGTACTTCATGCCGATGCGCATCATCAACGGCACCGTCAGTCTGGGCACACAATGGCTCTCGCTGGGGTTAGCGCTCTTGACGGTGGCCGCGCTGGCCGGATACATCGGCCGCAAATACCAACACCTGATGTTGCAGACCGATAGTCACAGCGTCTGGCAACATCTCTTCCAACGTCATTAGAAAGGAGTCTTGATATGGCGGAAAAAGAACGTTATTACCAACCGTCAAACGTGACGGACGCCCTGACCGAAATCCAAAAACTGTTTAACAGTTACCGTAACGCCCCATTCACCCAGGAACTCCTGGACTATCACCGCAAGTTGATCGACCGTCTGACCGGTGATCTCCAGGACGCCGCGCGCGCCGAACACCGCGACGATTTGGTCGCCGCCGCGCAAGGCATGGCTCGCGCAATGCAGGGCTGGATTCAGATTCGTTATAGCGGCCAGCCGTACGCCGGTCGCCTGCGGCATTTCAAATTTGTTCCCGACGCCACCGGCCCTAAGTTCAAGCGCCACGTGGTCAAGGATCACGGCAGCGGCACGCACCGCAGTAGCCGTCACTAGACTTAAACCGACCGTCCGACGGGGAAACATTCCCGGTTGGGCGGTCGGTTTGTGTTTTCACTGGTCATTAACCGGAAAGCGTTTGCCTAAAATTAAGATTCCCGATTAACTTTTTGGTGGAAAGTGCTATAATTAAACACGTAAGTTTTTTGGGTCCTTAGCTCAGTTGGGAGAGCGCCTGCTTCGCATGCAGGAGGTCGTCGGTTCAAATCCGGTAGGATCCATTTTTGTGTATTCGGGACTAAAGTACCTGTTTCAAGGCGCTGATATGACGGCGTTTCTGGTTTAGCACATAATGACTAAATGCCGTCTCGTAACATTAAATGGCGTTAAATATGGCATTCACACAATAATAAAACAATCAGCGATGGTAGGAGTTTTAACTGTTAGCTTAACGGCTAGCAGTTTTTGTTTTTTTCATAGATACTCTCCCCTACACCTCAACAGCTAACCATCTTTCCTATTCAGGGGATGGTTTTTAATTTACGCTCAGCAGCGTTACACTACTTGTGTACCATACATATCTTAGGGGGTAACTACATGAAAAAGTTAACACACAACTACGCCGCTGCTCTCATGCTGATTGGGGTAGTAGCAGGAATTGGCCTTACCGCGGGGACAACGGCAAGCGCCATGAGTAAGAGTCAAAAGACCCGGTTGGCTAGTTATGCCAAGCTTGACCAAAAGACGACTAAAACCAGTCAAAAAATCGACCGTGAATTTGACAAGGTGGGGATTCGCAACCTGACCAAGTTAACTCGCCATAATATGAGTAGTCGCGTGGTTCAGCCCTTTGAGCCCGATGTGTTTACAATCGGCAATAAGTTAACCGTTGGCAATCAGAACCGAACTCATGGCGTTACGCTGGGTAAACACTCAGTGGTCGTTGGTAACATAAATACCTGGGGCGTTGCCAACGTTAAGACAACGACGCTATCCAAGAAAAATCAGAAAAAGGTTTTCCGCACCATTGGCTCTAAATGGCAATCGGCAGTGTCGATGACCAAGCTAAGCCAGGCAGCGCAAACCGCATTTTTAACCAAGCACACTTCCAAGACAGCGTTTGCTTACGGTGCCTACTCTAACTTGCCAGACCTTTACCAGAAAAACGCGCAATCCTATTTTGATCAAGATAAAAACAACAATGGCTTTGTAACGGTCACGGCAGACAATTATCTCAATTACTATCACAACTACGCCACTAAAGCGGGAACGCCAAATTATACGAAAATTTCGCAATCGATTAAAATCAAAAAGTTTACCCGAGGCAAATCCGTTTACACCTACTACCTAGCAAAACCATTGAAGGGTTTCGGCACCAAGAAAGTTAACATAGCTGGGAAAAAGATGTACCAACTCAAGATGTCACTGGGACACGTTTTCCAAGCCTACGATAATACCAATGGTGACGCTGGAACCTTCCGCATCACGGTCAACGTCGGTAGCAAACAATTCTATGCCAACCTTGGTAACATTGCGGAAGCTTACGCCTATTCCCTACAGGGTAGTCAGGATGGGCAATCTGCATTCGATGAACAAAAAGCTAAGACCTATATTCAGGGACTACAATAGATATTTCAAAAAGGTCACCCCCACCGGGTGACCTTTTATTCGACCTCAAGCTCACTTAGTCCTACTTCATGGTTGATTTCACAAGCACGTACCCTTTGTTCTTGAGAGCCTGTAGATAATATTTATTATAGAAACTAAACATCACCACGTTGACCATCAATCCCGCCACCAGACTCCGAGGCAACAACACCACTTGCGTTACCAACATACTGATACCCCACGGCCAGTCGCGGCGAATCAGCGGGACCAGGCAACCGAAAAATAGAGCGGTCCAACTCACGCCCATTTTACATTGCTTCACCTCCACGGTCTGGGGCTGACGCATCTTGACCATCACCGTGCTCACTCCCTTTGCCTTTAGTTTAACTCGCCCAACCTTGCGAATGAGTTTTAAATTACCCTTCACTCCCATTATTCTTAAATTATCTTATTCAAAATGTTAATTTAACGTTTAATAAACCTGTTTTTTGTGCAACAATAACTATAATCAAACATTTGGAGGGTAAATTAGTTATGCAAAAATCTCGTGTTTTACTGGCAACCACTTTACTCACCACGTCGGTGGGCCTGGGTATTTTGGCCAACAATCAACCGACAACCGCTCAAGCTAAAGTACGAGCCGCTAAGGTATTAAAGACAACGGCCATTAAGAAGCAGGCCTATAACATCAACGGCGGTTATCTGTACAAGAATGCCAAGTTGACCAAGAAGGCAACTAGTAGTCGGCACCTGCTTAAAACAACTCTCTATACATACAAGTCGGCTAACATCAAAAAGGCCAATGGTAAAAAAGCCGTCTATTACTATGTCAAGAACAAGTCCGGTTCTGTTAAGGGCTGGGCTTGGCGTGGTAACCTGCAAAAGAAACGTTCCTACGCACAACAAAAGAAGGATATCAAGGCAGTTCTGAGCATTGTGCGGACAATGTCCCAAGACTCTCAAAACGACTTACTCGGTGATTTTTCGGATATCACCCCACAACAAGCCTACAACGGGCTCAGTAACATCGTTTCTTGGTCAAGTATCAACAACGATACAACTGCCGATCATGCCGCCGCTGGTAAATTCTACAAACACTTCCAAGGCCGCTTCAATTCCATCACAAATTCTAAACTAGCTGCCATTTATGGCAGTTACGTCGATGCGATGAATTCCTCAAATGACCAGGATGCTTACGAGGCTTCTAATAACCTCTTTGATGCCCTGGGTGATGCCATTTCTTCGCTCGGTTAAATCCATTAGCACCCCCCAGTTTCACACTTAGATTGCTGCTGGTCAAAAGACTGGCCGCTCTCCCATCCGGGAAAGCGGCCAGTCTTTTTAATTACAGGTCTTCATGACGCTTATCTTTTAGTTGTTCCTTGGCTAACGCCAGAATTTCCGGCTTCAACCCGATCCGTTCGGCCAACCACATGGCTTCACTGGCCCCAACCTGATTCAGCAACAGGCGGTATTCCGGCCGCAACGTTTGCCGGTCGAAGGCCATCGCCCCGGTCACAAAATGGGGTTGGGCCACCGCGTAGTTCTTGATGCCCGTGTAGTGGGTCGTGACCACCAGCTTGGCACCTTGGTCGATGAGGTACTGGATGATGGCGATGCCCAGCGCCGTTCCCTCTTCCGGGTCGGTCCCACTGCCGATTTCGTCGAGCAAAATCAGCGCGTTAGGCCGCAAATCGTTGGTGATATTCACCAGCGTGGTCATTTCCCCCGAGAAGGTACTCAGCTGAGCCGCCATGTTCTGTTGGTCCCCGATGTCGATCATGACTTGGTCAAAGACGGCCAGGTTGGTGCCCTCGTCGGCCGGAATCTCCAGCCCCAGCTTGACCATCATCGAGAATAACGCGATGGTTTTCAGTACCACCGTCTTCCCACCGGAATTGGCCCCGGTGATCATCAGACTTTGGTCGGCCGTCAGCGTCACGTTCAACGGGACTGCCTTTTCACCCAATAACGGGTGGCGCCCATTGACGATGTGCAGCGCCTGTTGCCCGTTTAGCTTCGGCAAGATAGCCTGATGTTCCAGGCCGTACTGCCCCCGGGCGAAGATCTGGTCGAGTTGACTCAATAAGTCGATCTGCTTTTCCAGGTCCGCCCAGTGTTCCTCGATATCGCCGGTCATGGTGGCCAAGATCTGGTACACCTCAGCATCTTCTGCGCCTAACGTGGCGGCGAGGGCCAGACCGGTCTTGGTAACCGTTCCCGGTTCGAAATAGACCGTGGAACCGGTGGCCGATTGGCCCATGACCGTCCCCTTGAATTTGTGCTTGTAGGTCGCCTTCAGCTGCACGCAGTAGTGGCCGTCGCGACGAATCAGCTGCTTGCCCTGCATCTCGTGGGAGTGCTTGGCCGTGAACTGGCTGAGCTGTTGTTGAATCTGACGGGACTGCTTGTCCTTATCCTTACGCAGTTGGGCCAATTCGGGGGTCGCATCGTCGCGAATCCCGTTAAGGTCCAGCACATCGTCTAACCGGTCGCGAAGGCCGGTCAGTGGCGGCTGCTTGGCCAATAACGCCATCAGTTGCGGAATCTCGGTGGTGTGTTGGCGCAAAACGATGCTGAGCCGTTGCCAGTTGACCAACGCCGCCAAAACGGCCTTCAATTGGTCGACCGTCAACAAGCGTCCCTGGTCCAACTTGGTGTGGATCACCGTGAGTTGGTCCAGGTCAAAGAACGTCAGCATCACGTCTTGACTCAACAGCTGGTGGGCCTCGTGGGTCAATGCCAGTTCGCGCCGGACCGCGCTAAGGTTGGTCTGGACCGGCGTTTGCCGGAGTTGGTCGGCGGCGTAATCGCTGTGGGTCAGCTGCGCGGCCGCGTCTAAAATCGTATCTAGTTGTAGTGTTTCTTCAATTGTTTTATTCATAGTTCTCCTTGATGGTACCCGACAATGGAGAACGAAGTCTGTCCATTGTCGCGCCCTAGTTCAGTTGGGACGGCGTCAGACCGTTGACCGCACTCATTAACGTCACTCCTTTTGACTCGAATAGTCCCAGAATAGCATGTTCCTGGCGGTGATTCAAACCCCGGGTTCTTAAATTAATTCCTACTAAAAGGGAGCCTGACCGCATAAACGGCAGACTCCCTTCCTAATTTTCCGATGATAAACGCTTAAAATAAGCCCAACGAATCCGGTCTTATTTCCCGGCGCCCCCTTCATTATCAGCTTCACCACTGGCCCATACCTTCGTTGCGTAAAACGAATTAAACAGTAAAGCAGCTTGCAAAGCAACTTGTGACAAGTTAGCCCCCAAGGTCCCGATTGAGGTGGCCCCAATCATAATTTGAACCGAAAGGATCCCCCAGTAAAGAATATTGGCACTGTTGACCACAATCCACAATGACCAATTTTCTTGGTACTTGCAGATGTACAGGACTTGAGCGATGATGCTGACCACGAAGTTGATTGAATCAAAGTACGGTAATTGCCCGTGGAGCATGGACAAGACCCACCAACCAATCAGCCAAGCAACGAACGCCCCAACAAACAACCAGCGGCGTGTATTGGTTTTAAACGTGTGGGTCGCTTCATCGTGCCCCCACATGAACCAGCCGATGGGTTGCGAAATTACGTAGAAGATGTCCATCGCAAAAGACCCGTAGGCGTGGCTGATCCACGCGACATAGGTCATCGCTAGACACTGCACAATCCCAAAAACAAAGGAGATTTTCCGTCCCTTCATTCCGTAAACCAGGCAAAGCGTTCCGGCAACTCCCGAAACCATCCCAATCCAACTATCGGGTGCTAAGAAATAAACGCCGACTTGAATTAAAACCAAAATGGTGACGTAGGTCACTTCAAAGGGTTTCCAATTCGTAAATAATTGATTAAACCACCAACCATGTTGTTTCTTTACATCCATGATTACGCCTCCAAGCTTGGATCACTAAGAATGTCTAACGCTAATTTAAGGGATGCCTTTTCGCCAGCAGCCATTGCGGATTCCCCGTTAACCAGGTCATTCACGCCAGCAGCTAAATCGCCCTCGTATAAGACCACATTATTGAGAATTGAGAGGGTCTCCATATGACGTTGTCGTCCAATCGTCATAAGTGCCCCCGACTCCATATCACCGCCAACAATTCCTTTGGTTGACCAAAAGGCTTCCGTTTCGGCGTTGTTATCCATATAGAAACCATCATGTGAACGAATGATGCCATAGACTGCTTGGGGCGCATACTTGTGTGCCAAGGCCATTAAGTTAAATGCAGGAACTGCCGGATAAATTTCAGGGACGTATTGTCGAGACAAGCCATCGTCTCGTACAACGCCCTCCCCAATAATAAGGTCCCCAAAGTTAATTCCGGTCTGCATAGCACCAGCAGAACCGACCCGAATTGCCCGTTTCACGTTCACGTTATGTAATTCTTCAACACCAATCCCCGTAGATGGCGCTCCGATTCCTGTGGACATTACCAAAATTCGCTTACCTGCATAATTGCCTATAATGGATTTGTATTCACGATTATAGGCCCAATCTTGAACGTCTGTCATCAGTTGAGCGGCCTTATCGACACGCGCAGGATCACCGACAATAATGGCACTGTCCGTATCAATAGCCGTAGTTAATTGCGTATGGGGTTGTTGTTCTTCTGTCATATTATTAGTCCTCGATTCTAATCAGTTGCTGTAATTTTTGCCGATTGATAAGCCGAATCCTTCCCTTATTGATTTCGATAATCTCTAGTTCTGCAAGTTGCTTCAAAACTCGATTAACGTTACGTAAGGAGGTATCCACCCGGTAAGTCACCTGTTCACGGGTAATATACGTTTGGTCCGTTAAATCCGTTAGTAGGCAAAATCCGATTTGTTGCCGGGTTGAGTAAAGGCTATACCGTTCCGTGCGTTTGGTTAAATGATAGATTTGTTCCGATAAGTTATAAATTAAGGAATTAGCAAACCGATGATCCCGCATCGTCCATTCCCGAAAATCCGCATTGGAAATCTGTAAAAGGGTCACGGGAGAAATATTGACGATGGACGCACTATAGGGTTGTGCCACAATCGCTTCCTGTTCCCCAATAAACATTCCTGGTTGATAAATGTCCAAAACCACGGACTTTCCCGTTTCGGCAGCCAGATAAACTTTGACCTCGCCAGCTACGAGAATATAGGTATTCGGATACTGACTTCCCTGAGCCAATTTAAACTCCTGAGTGTCATATCGCTTAACGGTCATCTTCTCGAGAATTTCCAAAGGCGCTGTTTTAACCAGTTGATACACTTTTGAATTAGATTGGATTGTTTCGTAAACGCTTGCAAGCACGATGAGTTCAACCTCTCTATGACTATAGAATAAAGAAAAAATGTCAAATTTAATATGAAATATGTCTACCAAATGTAACCGTTTACTATAATTTTTGTTCAAAACTGATTTTAATTGAGGACATTTGTCCCAAACCATTATTTTTCCTGAAATAGCAGTCAAAATCAATGACAAAATCCCAATTATCTCTTGTTAGCTTATTACCAGACTACCAAATATAAAGAACGCTTTCGCTTTAATTTTCGCTAAAAACGGCCCCCGCAAAATCATCACGATTTTTCGAGAGCCGTTTACCAACTAGGCTGTCGCCCCCAGCCGGTACTCACAAAATTCTTGATAATCGGTTTGGACCTGGTCGGCGTACAGCCAAGCAAACGTCGCCAGCTGATTGTCGAAGGTCTTACCGTTGTTGCCCACGTAGCCACGAATCATCCCCGCCGTAGGACTGGCCGCGTGCGCCATGGCCAGCGTCCAAGCGCAGGTGTTGGCGTAGGTCCGGAATTGGTCCCAATCGAGTTGCGTGAGGTCCACCGATTCCTTCATGTCCCGGAACTGTCGCACGTAGAAGCTCCGCTCGTTGCCGGCGAAGTACCCCAAGAAAACGTCGGACGCCGACTGGAGAATCTTCTGGGAATCCACGATCCGTTGGCCTTCGGTTTGTTCGAACTCGGCCGTGATGTGAGTTCCCTGTTGGCTCCCACGGCGCCGCGTCGGCAAGGCTTCTTTGACTTGTAAGACCAGGTGCGAGCCGTCGATACTGGTCAACAGAATCAGGTAACAGCGCGACCCGAAACTCCCGACCCCGACGCTGTGCCGGACCACGTCGGTGATGTGGTACTGCGACAACAATAGGTTCACGTCCGGGCGCAACGTCTGACGGTAAGCCGCGAAGTAGTCCGCCACGTGGGTGGTAAAGTCATCGTCGACGTGCGTGGTCCGCGGCGCGTTTTCCCGGAAACACAGGCCACCCCGAACGTCCAGCGTGGTGAATTTGCGGACGACTTGTTCGGAGTCGTGCTTATTAGCGTGGTTGATCAGGTTCATCAGCAGTTTGGAACTATCCTCGTCCAACGCACTGGCCTGAATGATCTTTTCCACGTCATTAGCGGGATAGAACCGGTTCAGCGTGTTCAGCTCGAACATCTGCTTGATGCTCTTGCGGTAACTGGCCACCACCGCCGGCAGGAAATCGCGAATCTTCTTGTCCTTGACGCCGTTAGCCTGCGCCGCTAACAAGACGCTGACCAGCAGGCGTTTCAAATCCCACTCCCAGGGATTGATCCCCGCTTCGTCGAAGTCGTTCAGGTCAAACAACAAACGGCGTTCCGGTGACGCGTAGAACCCAAAGTTCCCGATATGCGCGTCACCACAGGTAAACGTCAGAATGCCCGAGTTGGGCTGTTGCGCCAGGTCGGCTTCCATCAATTCGGCGGTCCCCCGGAAAAAGGAAAACGCCGAGGCCCCCATGCGTTGTGTCCGTTCCGGTAAGAGTTCCGGAATCAACAGTTGACGCACCCGATCCATCATGACCCGACTATCGCGTCCCGTGGGGGTAAATTCCCCGAGGCGTTCGAACGGCACCTGATTGCGCGCCGCCTTGCCCATCTCACGGAGCTCCGCGACGGTTTTGTTGACCTGCACCTTACCAGTACTAAATTTTGCTGGCGTCATGACGCCACCTCCCAATGTTCGTTACTTTTTATTTTACCGCAGTGACTAAAGAACGCACCGAAAAAGGACTCACCACTTGGTTTAACGCCCTTTCATCAGTACCCACTAAAAAAACTGGACCACCTCTATTATCGAGATGATCCAGTCTAAGACTATCCAATCAACTAATTTTCTAAGCTTAACTGCACCTGCCCCAACAGGTCGTTGATTCGGTCTTGCTTGACCGAATCACTGATGGCTGAGTCCTTCAACAGCGCTAGGACCTGGTTACCCACCAACAAGAGATTGTCGTTGGCCGGGTCACTGTTTCCCAGAAACGAGATCTTCAAGAAAATGTCTAAGGTCTTGACGCTGTCCGGTTCATCGGCCACCGCCGCTTGGACTAGCTTTTGTAACACCAGCCGGAGGTTCCGTTGCTGGTGTTTTTTGGCCTTATAGGCCGTGTAGTACGGCAGAAACAGCGCCACCACGACCGCTAAAATTTCGGCAATCGCCGCGACCCATTCCGAGATTGGTCCGATTTCCATAATTGGTGCCCCCCTGTCTCCATTTCCGTTTGGCAGGGGTCATTATACGCGCAGGGACCGCCGGGTGACCGGGAGCAACACCTACTTAAGCCGAACACCGAACAAGCTCAACACCGTGGCGGCCTGAAAGGCGTTCAGGACCAGTCCACGCAGGTATTTCGCCTCGGGAGTCACCTCGAGTTGCTCAAAGGTACTGGCGGCTAAGTCTACGCCGGCTAACGGACTTTCCCAAAAACTGGCTTGGTCGAGGTCGCACTGGGTGGCCACGAATCCCCGTTTAAAGGTCACGTCCCGAAAGTAGGCTTCGCGCAAGCTCGTGGTCTGGGCGGCACAGGCCGTCAGCTGCGCTCCACTCCAGTTGGCGTAATCCGCGCGGCAGTCGGTCAACCGAACGGTCTTCCAGACGCCATTACTGAAGTTGGTTCCCAAGAGGTTACAGCCCTGAAAATGACAACGGTAGAGGACCGCTTGGTTCCAGTCCTGATTGGCCAGGTTCAAATTCTGAAAGGTACAATCGAGCCACTCGCTTTGGCTCCAAATCCCCGTCAGGGTGCAGTTGTCGAGGGTCACGTCGCTGACTTTACCGGGGAGGCTGGTCGCCGCGATCGTACACTCACTATAGGTCTCGTAAGGCTCGAGTTGCGCGGCAGTTAAGGTTTGGTGGGCTATCATCCTGATCATCTCCTATCGATTAAGACGAGTATACCCGTTCGCCCCGCGACTTGTCTGAGAGTCTTCTCAGCGTTGCCAGCCGCCCGAGTGACCTCGGACGTGTGCGGTTGACTCGAAAACGCCGCAGAATGCGCCTGAGCCACCGTTAACCGGCTAAATTCTCATGAAAGTTTTAGAAATTCCCGTCAGACCGGGCTTTGGGGGCCGCGAATCGGTTCCCCGCAGACACCGCTACCCGTAACGTTTAAATCTGGTCCAACGTGGCCAACAATTGCGTGAGTTGGGGCGGCCGACAGTGCGCCTGCCGGTTAAATCTGCGTCCACCAAAACAGCGGGCCGTTGAGTGGTCCGCTGTTGGCTTTTAACGCACACGATTAGTCCCGAAACCGGCGCCCTAAAATATCCAGGCTCCGTAACTGCCCGTCCATCACGGCCACGTCGGGCAGGTGCCCCCAGGTGGTGAAGCCGTTCTTGCGGAAGAGACCCTGGCTGGGCTGATTGTGATGAAAGATGTAGGCCACGATGGTCTTCAGCCCCAAGGGTTCCAGCTGACCAAACACAAAGTCTAACGCCTGTTGTCCCAGGCCCTGGTGGTGATAGGCGTTGGCGATGTAAAGACTGATCTCGGCCGTTTGGTAATACGCGGGGCGTCCGTAAAACGATTCTAGGCTGACCCACCCGGCAACGGTCGCGTCTTGCGTGAATACCCAGATGGGCCGGCTAGCCGGGTCAAACGCGGCAAACCACGCCTGCCGGTCCGCCACACTCACGGGCGTCAAATCGGCGGTGGCTAACCGTCCGGGAATACTTTCATTATAGATGGCCACGATGCGGGGGAGATCCGCGGGGGTCGCTAAGCGAAACTTGATGGTCATAGTGTCCGACACTTCCTTTTGGGGCTTAATTATAGGCCACCGTCAGTCGTTACGCCACGTCACACCGCCGTGGCACCCGGCCGCACTAACGGCTCGCAAACCTCACATCTCAGTTGCCAGTCGTCAGGTGACCCGCACACGCCCATGCTTACGGACACCTAGGCCCCAACCCCTTGGCTCAGGTTACACGTCTGGGTGAACCGCAGCTCCCTTTTCAGAATTTTTCAGAAATTGACGCTTTGCCCATTTGCGTATTTTCATTTAGGACCAAACCCGCTATAATCAGGTGAGCCACCGGGATTAACCTCACCGGTAGCGGACCTTTCAAAGGAGGTTGCTTAAATGAGCCAACCCATTATTGAACTCCGCCACGTCACCCAAAAGTACGGGGCGCAAACGATTTTAAAAAACATCAACCTGACCCTCGAATCGGGTCAGTTCTACACGTTACTGGGACCTTCCGGGTGCGGTAAAACCACCATTTTACGTACCATCGGGGGCTTCAACCAGGTCACGTCCGGGGACGTCTTATTCGCCGGCAAACGGATCAACGACTTGCCGGCCAACCGCCGCAACGTCAACACGGTCTTCCAAGACTATGCACTGTTTCCCAACATGACCGTGGCCGAAAACGTGGCCTTCGGACTGACCTTAAAAAAGCTCCCCGCCGACGAAATCGCCGACCGGGTCGCCCAAGCCCTTAAAATGGTCCAACTCAGCGACTTCGGGTCCCGCGACATCACCGCGTTATCTGGGGGCCAACAACAGCGCATCGCCATCGCCCGGGCCATCGTGATGCAACCCCAGGTACTGCTCCTCGACGAACCCCTTTCGGCACTCGACGCCAAGCTACGGCGGGCCATGCAATACGAGTTACGCGACCTGCAGCAACGCCTGGGCATCACCTTTTTATTCGTGACCCACGATCAAGAAGAGGCCCTCGCTATGAGCGACGAGATCTTCGTGATGAACCACGGTGAAGTCCTGCAAAGTGGCTCGCCCGTCGACATCTACGACGAACCGATCAACCACTTTGTCGCCGACTTTATCGGGGAAAGTAACATTTTACCCGGTAAGATGGTCGCCGACTATCGGGTCAGCTTCGACGGTCACGAATTCGACTGTGTCGACGCCGGGATCCCCGACCACGAACCCATCGAAATCGTCTTGCGGCCCGAGGACCTCACCTTAACCGACCTGGCCCACGCCAAGTTACGCGTGACCATCGACACCCAACTCTTCCGGGGGGACTATTACGAAATCAGTGCTACCGACGACCGCGGCCACGACTGGCTGATTCACTCGGTCCGCCCCGCCCAAGACGGCGCGCGGGTCGGCCTGACCTTCCAGGCCGACGACCTGCACGTGATGCGGCTGCACGAGAAGGAAGCCGAGTTCGACGCCCGCCTTGAAACCTACGAAGGGACGGAAAACCATGACCAAGCGTAATTTCTGGGGCTACTTCGTCCCTTACGGCCTGTGGTTGGGCCTGTTCGTCATCGCGCCCGTCGCCTTGATCGTTTACCAATCCTTCTTTAACCTGGACCACCAATTCACGTTCGCCAACTACGCCGACTATTTCCAATCCGGGGTGTACCTCAAGATGACGCTCAACTCCGTGTGGTACGCGTTCTTGATTACCCTGTTCACCGGACTGATCAGCTACCCGACCGCCTATGTGCTACACCAGCTGAAGCACCGTCAACTCTGGTTACTCCTGGTGATTCTGCCGACCTGGATCAACATTTTATTGAAGGCCTACGCGTTCATTGGTCTCTTTAGTCAGGACGGGTTGGCCAACACCTTTCTGCGCTTCATCGGCGTGGGGCCGCACCAGTTGCTATTCACCAACGCCAGCTTCATCTTTGTGGCAACCTACATCCAGATTCCGTTCATGATTCTGCCAATCTATAACGCGCTCGACGACCTGAACCCGGCCCTGGTCAACGCCAGTCGCGACCTGGGCGCCACTCACTGGCAGACCTTCCGTCACGTGATTTTTCCGTTGACGTTACCAGGCGTCAAAGCCGGTATCCAGGCCGTTTTCATCCCCTCGCTCTCCCTCTTCATGTTGACCCGCCTGATTGGGGGCAACAAGGTGATCACCTTGGGGACCGCCATCGAGGAACATTTCCTGACCACCATGAACTGGGGAATGGGCTCGACGATTGGCGTGGTCCTCATCGTGGCCATGATCATCGTGATGCAGCTAACCACCGACCACACTAAGGGGGCGGCGAAATGAAAAAACTTTCTCGGCTGTACCTGATTCTGGTCTTCGTCATCCTCTACGTGCCCATCATTTACTTGATCGTGTATTCCTTTAGCCAGGGCGACACCATGACCAACTATCACGGCTTCACCTGGCAACACTACCGCGACCTATTCGCCGATCCGCGGATGCTGGCCATCGTGGCCGACACCCTACTGGTGGCTTTACTTTCGGCGTTGATTGCCACGGCCATTGGTACCCTGGGGGCTCTGAGCATTCAGCGAACGTCCAAACGGGTCACCCGCGACGTGTTGCTCAACCTCAACAACATCTTGATGGTGTCCCCCGACGTCATCATCGGGGCCAGCTTTCTGATTTTCTTCACCACCCTGAAAATGCCCCTGGGTTTTGGCTCGGTATTACTGAGTCACATCGCCTTTGAGATTCCCATCGTGGTGCTGATGGTCCTACCCCGGTTACGCGAAATGTCTCCCAGCCTACTGAGTGCCGCCGAGGACCTGGGCGCCACCACCCACCAGCTACTGACCAAGATCATCCTGCCGTTCATCACGCCGGGAATCCTGGCTGGCTTCTTCATGGCCCTGACCTACTCGTTAGACGACTTCGCCGTGACCTTCTTCGTCACCGGGAACGGCTTCTCCACCCTGTCCGTGGAAATCTACTCGCGGGCCCGCCAAGGCATCAACTTGGAAATCAACGCGTTGTCCGGCGTGATGTTGCTGTTCTCCCTGCTGCTGGTCGGCGGTTACTACCTGCTGCAGCAGAATAGTCGCAAACGTCGTGCACGTAAACAGCATAACCGGGAGGTGCCCCAATGAAACGTTTGATTAGTCTGGTAGCCCTGCTGCTTCTGGTCTGTGGCGGATTAGCTTACGCCAGTACCCAACTCCAGAAATCCAGCGGCGCCGCCAGTGGTAAGGTGCTGAACCTCTATAACTGGGGAGACTATCTCGATCCGGCTCTGCTCAAAAAATTTCAAACCGAGACCGGTTACCACGTCAACGTCGAAACCTTCGACAGCAACGAGGCCATGTACACCAAGCTCAAGCAGGGCGGCACCCATTACGACCTGGCAGTGCCCAGCGAATACATGGTCAGCAAGCTCAAGGCCGCCCACCTGCTTCAACCCCTGGATCACAGCCGGTTGACCGGGATGCAGAACTACGATTCGCGCTTTTTGAACCAGTCGTTCGACCGGGGAAACCGGTACTCGCTCCCCTACTTCTGGGGGACGCTGGGTATCGTGTACAACGACCGGTTCGTCAAGCCCGGGACGTTGACCCACTGGTCGCAACTCTGGTCACCCAAGTACCGCGACCAACTGATGCTGATCGATTCAGCCCGCGATATCTTGGGGATGGCCCTGGTCGAACAGGGGCATTCGATGAACACCACCAACCCGCAGACGCTCCTCGCCGCCACCAAGCGGCTGGACCAGTTAAGTCCTAACGTCAAGGCCGTGGTGGCCGACGAGATCAAGATGTACATGAGCCAAGACGAGGCCGCCGTGGCGGTGGACTGGTCCGGGGAAGCCGCCGAAATGCTCGCCCAAAACAAGCACTTGCATTACGTGGTTCCCAGCGAGGGCAGTAACCTGTGGTTCGACAACCTGGTGATTCCCAAGACCGCCCAACACTACCAAGCGATTTACGCCTTTCTCAACTTCATGAGTCGCCCCCAAAATGCGGCGCAAAACGCCGAGTACATCGGTTACGCGACGCCGAACGCCAAGGCTAAGGCCCTGCTGCCGGCCAGGGTTCGCAACGACCGCCAATTCTACCCGGACGACAAAACACTACGCCACTTGCAGGTCTACCGTAATTTGGCACCGCGCGTGGTCCAAACGTATAACGACCGCTACTTAGAATTTAAGATGCACCATTAACCGCTAAAAAGGCCCCCGGACCAGCAGGAAATCTCCTGCGGCCTGGGGGCCTTTAATGCATCTGGGACAAAAGTTTCAGGCTCTTCATCTCCGAACATTTGGCGCACTCTTGTTTAATGCGCCAACCACCGTTAACTTAACCAAAACTACCCGACACATAGTCCTGGGTGACTTGAATCTTGGGCGTGCTGAACATGGTAGCGGTCGGGGCGTATTCCATCACGTGGCCCAGATGGAAGAAGGCACACTGACTACTGATCCGAGCCGCCTGCTGCATGTTGTGCGTCACGATGATAATCGTGTATTTCTTCTGCAGTTCCAGTAAGGTCTCTTCGACCTTGACCGTGGAAATCGGGTCCAGGGCACTGCAGGGCTCGTCCAGTAACAGGACGTCCGGTTCCATGGCAATCGACCGGGCGATGCACAGCCGTTGTTGCTGCCCACCGGATAGCGCCAAGGCACTCTTATCCAGGGTGTCCTTGACCTCGTCCCACAACGCTGCCCCCTTGAGACTTTGTTCCACGCGTTGGTTAAGCACCTTTTTATCCTTGATGCCGGTGGCCCGCAACGCGTAAATGATGTTTTCGCGAATCGACTTAGCGAACGGATTCGGCCGTTGGAACACCATGCCGATGTGGCGCCGAATCTCGTAAATGTTGACGTCCGGCTGATTGATGTCAACCCCGTGATACCAGATCTTACCAGTCACGGTGGCGATGGTGTCGTTCATCCGGTTCAACGACCGTAAATAGGTCGATTTCCCGGACCCCGACGCCCCAATCAGCGCAGTGATCTGGTTCTTAGGAAACGCCAGGTTGGCATCGTGCATGGCGTGGTTACTGCCGTAGTAAACTTGTAGATCTTCGGTTTTTAAGGCCAGTGCGACGTGATCATCGAACGTCTGCACGGCCGTTTGGTCAAAGGAATAATCTTTTAACATGAGCGAGCCCCCTTACTTGCTAGCCGTAACGCGCCGGTAGAGGTAATTCCCCAGGACCCGGGCGAACAGGTTGAACAACAGCACGGCAATAATCAAGACCGCCGAAGCCGCCGCGGAAAGCTGCGCCGCATTCGAGGCCAGCCCTTCCGTGTTGACTTTCCAGATGTGCACGGCCAGCGTTTCGGCCGGTCGCAGGGGGTTCAACGGACTGGCCGCATCCATCGGGTTCCAGTCCGCAAAGTTGGTCACGGGCGCACTTTGACCCGCGGTGTAAATCAGCGCGGCGGCTTCCCCGAAGACCCGCCCGGCACTTAAGACGACCCCGGTGACGATGCCAGGTAAGGCGACTGGTAAAATAATGCCAATTTCCGTTTTCCATTTCGACAAGCCTAACGAGAGCCCGGCTTCCCGTTGACTGCGGGGCACCGCACTCAGGGACTCTTCGATGTTTCTGGTCAATAATGGCAGGTTAAAGAACGTCAAGGCAATGGCCCCGGAAATCACCGAGAACCCAATCTTAAACTTCACCACGAATAGCAGGAAGCCGAACAGACCGACCACCACGGAAGGTAGCGAACTGAGGACTTCGATGGCGGAACGAATCAACCGCGTGCGCCAGTTATCCTTGGCGTATTCGGCCAAGTAGATCCCGGCTCCCAGCGAAATGGGAATTGAGATCAGCATGGTCAGAATCAACAAATAAAACGAATTGAAAAGTTGGACCCCAATGCCCCCGGCCCCACTAAAGGAGTCGGCGGACCCGGTCAGAAATGACCAGCTCACGTGGGGTAACCCCGAAATCAGGATGTAGGCCAGCAAGAAAACCAAAATGCCGACCACCGTTGCAACGATGGCGTCGATGATAATCGTCGCCAATAAGTCTTTCCGTTTAGCGTTCATGGCTAAGTTGCCCCCTCTTGGCAATGACCCGCACTAAGGCGTTAAAGAACAATGACATTAATAACAGAATTAAAGCTAATGACCACAGGGCGTTGTTGGGCAAGGTCCCATCAATCGTGTCCCCAATCCCCGTCGTCAGCTGACTGGTCAGCGTCGAAGCCGGCGAAATCAAGTTTTTCGGCATTACGGCCGCGTTCCCAATCACCATTTGGACGGCTAAGGCTTCCCCAAAAGCCCGGGCCATCCCGAAAATAATGGCGGTCAAGATACCTGGCGTCGCCGCCCGAAGAATCACCCGCGAAACGGTCTGCCAACGCGTCGCCCCCAAGGCCAGTGAGGCTTCCTTGTAGAACCGTGGGACGGCCCGCAAGCTATCGACCGTCATCGTGGTGATCGTAGGTAACACCATCACAAACAGCACGAAGGTTGCCGAGATGATCCCGAACCCGGAACCACCGACCAGGTGCCGCATGAACGGTACCACCACGGCCAGTCCGATGAACCCGTAGACCACGGACGGAATTCCGACCAGTAGTTCAATCACGGGTTGTAGCACCTTGCGCCCCCGCTTTGGGGCAATTTCGGTCATGAAGATGGCCGTCCCCACCGCAAACGGGGTGGCCACCAGGGCCGCGGCAAAGGTCACCGCAAACGATCCGACAATCATGGGTAACGCTCCCGTTTTGCCTTGATCCGGTGCCCAGTTGGTCCCGGTCAAGAATTGCCCGATGTTAACGTGGTTTTGCGTAAACGTCGCAATCCCTTTTGAGGTAATGAACCACAGCATCGAGGCCACCACTAAGATGATTACCCCAATACACAGGTAGCTGATGCCCCGACCGAACCAGTCCTCCCGAGTAGCCCGAGTGGCATGGTGCAACTGTTGCGCCCAATCTTTCGGCTGGGTGTCTTCCTGTTTGAAACCTGAACTTGTTTGCTCCATGAGCTAACTTCCCCCTTAAAAAAGGTGAAGGTGCCGCATAACCGCGCACCTTCACCCAAACATTCACCTTAAATCCGGATTACTTAGACGTCACAACGCCCTTAGCATCCTTCGTCACTTGCATATCATGAATGCTAATGTAACCCATATCCTTAACTAAGCTGTTTTGCACGTCCTTGGACGTCATGTACTTCAGGAAAGCAGCCGTGGTTGCGTTAGGCGTGCCCTTGGTGTACATGTGTTCGTAGGACCAGATCTTCCACTTGTTGTTTTCAACGTTGTTGTCCGTTGGGGCGACATTGTCCACCGAAACGGCTTGTAACTTGTTGGTGTAGTAAGAGAAGGCTAAGTAACTCACGGCCCCTGGCGTCGTGGCCACGATCTTTTGAACCGCACCGTTGGAGTCTTGTTCTTGGGACTTCACTGCCGTTGCGCCCTTCAAAACAGCATTTTCAAAGGTTGCTCGGGTACCGGAACCTTGGGCCCGGTTGATGATCACGATCTTTTGGTCCTTACCACCGACCATCTTCCAGTTGGTAATCTTACCCGTAAAGATTTGCTTCAATTGCGACATCTTCAGGTTCTTCACGCCAGCGTCCTTGTTGACGACCGGACCCATGCCGACAACGGCTACCTTGTGGTCGGTCAACTTGCTAGCGTCAATTCCCTTCTTTTCTTCGGCGAAGATATCAGAATCCCCAAGCGAAACCGCACCAGATTGAACTTGGCTCAGCCCGGTCCCCGAACCGCCGCCTTGAACCGTCAAGTTAACCTTACTGTGCTTTGACGTAAAGTTAGCGCCAGCCTTAGCTGCTAAGGGTTGTAGCGCCGTCGAGCCCACTGCGGTTACCTTACCAGAAAGTTCTGCACTACTAGACTTGCTACTGCTAGTTGAACTGGTGGCTTTCCCACAACCTGCTAATAATAAGGTAATTGTGGCAAATCCCATTGCTAACTTTGTTCCTTTATTCATCCCTGTCACTCCATGTCTTTTAATATAGTCGATACGTCAACTTCGTAAGTTAGGCAACGAACTCTGTGACGCCTCCCCTTAACTTACAAAACCCATTCTAAGCGACTAATATATAGTAATTGTCGCAATCGTGTAAATTTTGAGTAAATGTTGGGCGGCTTGCTATAAATCCTTTTATATCAAGGGTTAGCGGTCCACCAAAGCAACTATTTAGCGGCCAAGCGACCAGTCAGGACCACCCCATTCGGTCGGATAGTTCCCCGCTTGCTTCGGTGACCCCGCGTAACCCGCCAGAACAATTGCGTCTCTTCACCAAAATGGCTAGAATTGACCTAAGAGGTGATCTGAAGTGGCAAAGAAAAATGAAAAAAAAGCGCGTCACGACATTATCGTTGATATGAACGACTTTCTCATGGACTATGCCGCCGTTAAATTAGGTCGGCAGCCCAATTTAGCGCAACAAGTGGCAAAGGCCGGGCAACCCGACTTAACGGGTCTGGACGAGTTGTTCAAGGATAACGGAATAGGCCGCCGCACCAAGTACGAAGAAATCGCCACCGGCTTTCTGTGGGACGAAGAAGACGTCAACGCCGTTAAGGAAACCGACGCTATGAAACAAGAAAGTGCTGCTCTGACCCAAGAAGCCATCGTCTACCTGGGCAATCACGCCCAAGACTTTGACCGTTGGGAAGAAGCCTAACTAAAAATAGCGATCCGCGAAATTTTATCGCGGATCGCTATTTTTTCCTATTAATAATGGCTATTGCCAGTCCCACAAATCAGCCTTCATTTTCGTGCCGATAATCTTGGTCAAAAAATCAATAAACTGGTCGGGCATGTACTGGCTGGCATCAAAGCTCGTGGGCTCACCGTTCACGCTGGTGATGACTAACCCTTCGTGGGTCAGGTTCAACCCATACTTGGGTCCCACGACCTGACAAAGTCGTTGAATTTGTTTTTCGTTCATCCCCATCGCCTCCACTTTCGAGCTTAGCGAAAGCGACGGAACGCGTCAAGGGGCCAGCGTTAATAACAATACTTATCTTTGGCTAATTGCTGATGGATGGCGGCGGCCAGTAACCCTTCGTCAGGACCATCCGCAATGATCTGAATAAATTCACCCCCGTGCTGGCCCAGTTGCGCCACCTCGGGTTGTTCGTGGGGATCGATTTCTAGGTCCCGGACCCGAATCGTGGCGTGTCCGGTATAGTGTTGGCAAATTTTCTGCAAGGCTGGCGTCTCATCAACATTCGGAATCTCTGCATATAAGGGAAGTCCAATCGTCTTCATTCTGATCACCTCTGCTTTAATTGTAAGCGATTACATAAAGAATGCCAAGTTTCTTTTATAATTTTTTCACAATTAACCGACTCCCCCAGAAATCCGCCTCGCGAACGTGCGTTCAAACCACTCAGAAAATATGGTATGATTAGGCCCAGAAACGGAGGACGTCACCATGCCAATCAAACTCGGGGTCCGCGACCTGGTCGAGTTCACCTTACGAACCGGCGACCTGGGCACCACGTCGAACAGTCAAAATACCGCCTTACTGGGCGCCCAGATTCACCGGCGCCTGCAAAAGCAACGCGGGACCGACTACCAAAAAGAATACTATCTAGACCTGCCCTTGACGCTAGCGGGCCACGACTACCTCCTCCACGGCCGCGCCGACGGGGTCACGTTAACGACCGACGAGGCCACCACGGCTAAAATCGAAGAAATCAAAACGTCGGACACGGATTTCGACCAGCTAAGCGCCAACACCCTGACCCTGTACTGGGCCCAGGTCAAGCTGTACGCCCACATGTTATTCTGCAAACTTCCAACGCTGACCAGTTTGACGTTAACGTTGACCTACTACCAGACCAGCACGGATCAGGTCACCCAGACCGATCAGACCATCGACCGGGATACCGCGAAAACCTTTTTCCAACAAGTCATCGACGAATACGAGACCTGGTTGACCTTCCGCGACGATCTTCGGCAGCGCCGGGACCCCACGATTCAGGCGCTGGACTTTCCCTTTGGTCAGTACCACCCCGGTCAACGCGAACTAGCCGTAGCCGTCTACAAAACCGTCCTCAGTCGCAAACGCCTCTTTGCCGAAGCCCCCACCGGGACCGGGAAGACCATCTCAACGTTGTTTCCCACCATCAAGGCCATCGGCGAAGGCGTGATTCAACGCATCTTCTACCTGACCGCCAAGCAAAGTACCCGCCGCGTGGCCGAAGAAGCCATCACGCTGATGGCCGGTCAGGGACTAAAACTCAAGAGCATCACCCTGACCGCCAAGGACAAGATTCAGTTCCCCGAAGAAGCCGACCTGTTGCCCGAAAACAACCCGTTCATGTTGGGTTACTATGATCGGTTGAAGCCGGCACTCCTCGACTTAATTCAACATCACGACCAACTCACCCGCGACGTGATCGAAACCTACGCGCGCAAACACACCCTGGATCCGTTTGAATTTCAACTGGATGCCAGTCTTTTTTGTGACGTGGTGATTGGCGACTATAACTACCTCTTCGACCCGCAGGTTCACCTGCAACGCTTCTTCGCCACCACCGACCCGGACAACTTCTTCCTGATCGACGAAGCCCACAACCTGGTTGACCGGTCCCGCGACATGTACTCGGCGGCTATCAGTAGCCGGCCCCTGGACCGCCTGTTAGACCAAAGCGAGGACCTCCCGCAGGCCTCCCGTAAACTCCGCCGCCGGTTGCGCGACCTGCGCGACACCTTCACCGACGTTGCCGCCCCCCTCCGCCAGAGCGGACAGACCGATACCACCTTCTTGACACCGCCCGAGGCCTTTAACCACGAGCTGGGCCGCCTGATCGAAACCATCCACGACTGGCTGGCCGACCAACCGCAAACGCCCTTTACTCAGGCGATTCTCGACTTTTACTTCACGGCCATCAGCTACCAGCGCATCGGCGAGTACTACGACGACACCTACCGGATGCGCCTGACCCTCGAAGACGATGCCATCACGCTCAAACAACTCTGCCTCGACCCCAGTGCCTTTCTAGCCGACAGCCTGGCGCTAGGTCACGGGGCCGTGCTGTTCTCGGCGACCCTCTCGCCGCTAAGCTACTACCAGACCGTGCTGGGGGGCGGTGACGATAGTCTCGCTTACCGCTTGGAATCGCCCTTTCCCCCGGAACACCAACAAATTTTGATCACCAACTACATCCAAACCACCTACAAGCAACGCCAGGCCAACCTCGCCAATATTTTATTGGCGATCAAGACGCTGGTGGACGGTCGTACCGGCAACTATCTGATTTTTCTGCCCTCTTACAGCTACCTCTTGACCGTGCGCCAGGCTTTCGAGATGGCCTACCCCAAGGTCCACACCATCAGCCAGGAGGCCCAGATGACCGAGACCGCGCGCCAAGCCTTTCTCGACGCCTTCACCGCCGACCCGGACCAGACGTTAGTCGGTTTCGCGCTTCTGGGCGGCATCTTCTCCGAAGGCATCGACCTGAAAGGCGGCCGGCTGATTGGTGTAGGCGTCGTGAGCGTCGGTCTACCGGGTATCAGTCCCGAAAACGACCTGATTCGCGACTACTTCGATCAGCAGGGGCAACCCGGCTTCGCCTTCGCCTACCAGTTGCCCGGTCTCAATAACGTCTTTCAGGCAGCCGGGCGCCTGATTCGGGGGGCCCAGGACGTCGGGGTGATCTTACTGATGGATCAGCGCTTCACCACGTCCCGATACACCCAGCTTTACCCGCAGCACTGGCAACATTACCAACGACTCTACCGGCCCGAACAATTGGGACCGGCCATCGCCCACTTTTGGACTCAGGAGGCCCCGCAGCATGAAAACTAAACTAACGTTAGCCCTGGAACAAACGTTGTATTACTATTGCCGCGAGGCCGGTGCCACCGCGGTCGAAGAGGTGACCATGCCAAACGACCAAGGCATCGTCGACACCCTCAGCTACCAAGAACTCCCGGACCATACCGTGGAATGGCGCTGCTACGAACTCAAGGTCACCAAGAGTGATTTTCATTCCAGCGCTAAATTATCGTTCGTGGGCCACTATAACTACTTCGTGTTACCGTTGAAGCTCTATCAGGCCGTGGCAGGCGAGATTCCCGCCGGTATCGGGGTCTTGATCTACCGCCCGTTTGACGCAAAACTCCTGGCCACGGCCAGCGAACCCCCGGTCACCCCGGGCTACTTGACGGTCGCCCGGCCGCCACGGCACCAGGAGCTCCAGGTGCCCGCCACCGAACTGCAAAGCCGCTTCATTGCCTCGCAGGGCCGCGAGGTATTCAAGGCCAAGCAAATGGCGACCGGCCTGAAACAGTACAGCACCGAGCGACTCTACCAGGAACTGAAGAAGCGCCATCAGCATTACGACGTTTACAATCCCGACCACAATTTCTACGACCAATTTGTCGCCGACACCGAAGAGACCGCCGTGACCGCGCTTCAAACGGAGGTCGACGCGCTGAACCTCGAGGTCTATCAGCTCCAACAACGCCTAAAGGAGTCGCACTCATGATCTACTTTCCGTATTTTCGCGGGCGCCAATTCGACCTACAGGCCTTAAAAGCCATTGCCCAGCAACACATCTTGCCCCCTAACCTCATCCCCATCATCGAACCGGTCCGCGACATCAAGGCCCTCCCGCAAACCGTGGCCGCCTTCGTCGAGCACGACCAACCACTGGTCATCGTGACCAATCCCACGGTCAGTGACTACGCGTTGACCCAACAAAAGCTCCACGATTGGTCCCCTTGGCAAGACAACCCGAACCTCATCTTGGGCCACGTTCTGGGGCCCACCACCACACCGGAAGCCCTGACGCCGCAAAAGGGACACCGCACCCTCCTAATCGCCCGTCAATACGACGAACTGGTCGCCGCTCAGGCCGCCGGGTGGCTTGACTTGCCCACCTATCTGCTGGTCCCCCCCGAAGCCCGCATTCGGCAGCTGGTAACCCGGCCGACCGTCAGCCTGTTCGACCACGCGTGGTTTCCCGACCGTGAACAGACCTACGCCAACCTAACCGATGGCTTCTTCAGTGACGATTGGCAACGCGTTGCCGCGACCCACGACCAGGGCTTTAGTGACTACACCATCGGCGGCGGTCACTACAGCGAGCACGGGTATCCGGCCCGCGCCGTGACGCTTCACCTGACCTACTTTGCCGGCGACCAACTCCGGATTCACCGGTTCGTATCGGACGACCGCGACGACTATAAGCACCCCAAGGAAAAATTCTTCCAGGCCGTAGCCAAATTAGCGGCCTGGCTCCCCGACCAACCCGCGGCCACGCAGACCCCGGCGGCTCGACAATTGGCCGCCTACCACGACCAGCACCATTTTCCGGGCTTGGGCGTGGTCAAACGCTTGAGTCTGGAGCACCATTTACAGTTGATGGCGGTCTTTCTCCGACAAAACTATCCGGTGGATTAGCCCACCAAAAAGGTCTCACGCAATCGTAGCGTGAGACCTTTCGTTTAATGTTTATTCGGTTCGAGCTTGGTGACCGTCCAGTACTGGACCCCCGTTGGTTTCGCCCAAGCCTGCAACTTCCGTTTGGCACTGCGCTTCTTGTGGTTATCCCACCGTTGGTAGCAGAACGTAACCACACCGTAAACGAAAAAGAAAATCGCTAAAAACGTCAGAAACACTGATAGCCATGACCCTAGAAATGCAAACATCGTGATTACCCCCAATTTCATGATCGACTGTCCTCGGTGAGTTGTCGCCCCCAAACGATGGTTTCAACGCACCATCCTTCCCCTTCACGATAAATATACCTGAATTCTTTCCGGTTGGTTATTTTGACCAATCGTTGACGTACAATATAGTCTATTAACTATCTAACTGGCCTAGCATTCGCAGTTTAACTGCAAAAAACAGAGGGACTCCACGAATATTCTCGCAAAGTCCCTCTGTTTTGATTAGTAATCTTTAAATCAACCTGATTAAGCGGGTAAGACGCTGACGCCTTCGGGAACCATGAAGTCCTTTTGGGCGAGCGTTAATTTCCCGGTTTCCGCGTCACGCTTGAAGAGACTGGCGTTGTCGGACTTTTGGTGCACGACCAAAACTAAGCTTTCGTCGGCCGTCCAGTTGAAGTCCCGCGGGAAATCGCCTTCCGTGGCGATCCGTTGAATCTCGGTCAGGGTGCCATCATCGGCGGTCTTCAAGACCGTGATCGAGTTGTTCCCCCGGTTCGAAACGTACACGAAACGGCCATCGCTACTCAACCGAATAGCGGCGGACCCGTTGTGGGCCGTCCAGTCGTCCGGAATGACGTGAGTGATTTGCTTGACGGTCAACTTGCCGGCCTGTTCGTCGTAAGTCAGCGTCGCCACGTTACTGCTCAGTTCACCGACCAGATAAGCGACACTCTTCGGGGCGTCGAACACGATGTGCCGTGGGCCGTAACCCGCTGGTAAGTCCACGTGACTGACGGCACTTAACTTTCCGTCGTCGGCAACGTCGTAGAGGTAGACCCGGTCGGTCCCTAAATCGCACACGACCAAGCGCCCGTCCGGCGTCAAGTTAGCGTAGTGTGGGTGAGGGCCGTCCGCCTGTTCCGGCGCTGGACCTACGGGATCGGTATCGGTGATCTCATCGGCTTGAGTCAAGGACCCGTCCGTGGCGATCTTGTAAACCGTGACCTTACCCGTATGGTAGTTGGCGGTGTAGACCAACTGCCGGTCTTCATCCACGGAAACGTAAGCGGGTGACGACCCTGGATTCAAGACCTGTTGGATGGCCCGGGGCTTCTTATCTGACATATCGTAGATAATCAAGCCGCCCTCCGTTTGGCCATCGGTCTCTTTTTTGTTAATGACGTACAAACGTTGTGCTTTTGATTTCGCAATATAAGTTGGGCTACCGGCTGATGCCAACCATTCGCAATCCGTCAATTTGGCGGCGTCCTTGTCGACGCTCACCTGATAAATCCCACGGCTGATGCGCTTGGTATAAGTCCCAATGTAAAACTCTTCGGTCATACTGTTACCCCTTTCAACTTATCTGTATCCCCTTTCAGTATAGCACAGCTCCGAAAACAAAAACGATTAAGTCACTGGTGGTCGCCGCCAATAACCGGTACAATGAAACTAATTTAACGGCGCGACTAATTGAGCGATAAGCTAATCCCTTAACTCACTCACTTTAGTTTCTCGCCCATTTCACTTTTAGCACAGAAAGGATTCCAATTTTATGTCTAGCTTTGAAGGCTACCACCCGCTGCTTACCCCTAAGTTTCGTTTCGACTGGTTGACCCAATTTCGCCTCAAGCAGGTCGCGGCCATCACCGACCAAGACCTGGCAGAAACGGCCGAATGGATCAACACCAACATGCACCAGACCATGAGTCGTAACGCTCTGACTTGGGGTATCGAACGTCGTGCCACCCACAAACTCGTGGGTTGGGGCGGCTTTCACACCGTCGACTTGCCCGCGCACAAGGGACAAGCCTACCTGAGCGGGCAAACGTTGCCGGCCAGCGAACAGCAGGAGATCGTCGACCGGCTGGTGAACTTTGCCCGCGAAGAACTCCAACTCACCGTCCTCACCCTCAAAGATTCCCAAAACTTAGACGATGCCGTCGTGGCCGCCGCCGGCTTCGAACAGGACGCCCAACAAAATTGGCGGTGGTCCAAGCACTAGTGGGCCCATTCACGGCCGAAATCATCGGCCCCCACCCCCGCATCACCCGGTTAGCTGTGGTATACTGAAACCGAATTCACCAGTTAATTTAACCAATGAACTGGCCAGTCACACACAGCCAATATGGGAGGAATCTGTCATGTTAAAAAGTCGACTCTTAGGATTAACGATCGTGGCACTGGGGACCTGGGTCTTGGGAACCGCCATGACGACCACGACCGCGCAGGCCGCCAAGTGGCACGCGGGGACCCCCAAGGTCTTACGCGGCACTTACGCGATGCATAAAAAAGATGCACTGGGTCAGAAACCTAATCTCAAGTTCACCGCCACCAAACTGACGTTGCAGCTCAATCCTCCCACCGTGGCCGATCACCTGAGTAAGGTCTCGTACCGCAAAATCAACGCCCATACCTATTACTTAAAGGGCCACTACTTATCGAGCGGCGTCCTCTACATCAAGGCCATTTACAGTCCCAAGGCTCAGCAAAAACGCCTGAAAATTCAAGAAGGCTTCTTAGACGGTCAGCACATCAAGTGGTCGCCCAAGCACGCTATGGGCTGGTTCTATCAAAAATAGTGAGCACACCAAGAGAGTGGGACAAAGGGCGGTTAGCTGGTGAGCATTAACGTCGTAAGTCAAATAATCCTGAACTTGGATTATTTGACTTACGGGGTTAAGCGGAACCAGCTGCCCTTTGGCGCACGTTTCAACACCAAAATATTCGGAGACACAAGAAAGGCTGGGACTTTTATCCCAGCCTTTTTAGTCTGCTATTCGGTCACTCGTTGGTTCAATTCGGCCGCCACGTCCAGAGACTCGCTGCGGTAGGCATCGTGAACGCCCAGCGCGTAGCACGCCCAGCTGCCCAGTACGACCCCGACAAAGTCTAGTGGATAGGGCAACCAACCGGCGCCACCGAACTGGTGACTGCCGATTAGCGACATCAGCGTTAGCCAAATCATTTCGGCTAACAACCAGCGTCCCCCACGCAGGCTAGCCCGTAATTGGGGCCACCCTTGCGGCCGCCGCACCTCGTAATACACGTAGAACACCAGCCCCAACGCGATTACCCCGAAGACCTCGACCGTGGTCGGCCACTTGGCCCAGTAAATCGCGAGACTGGCCAACCCGTAAGCCAACGGCGCCCACCATTTCAGGTGACGTAGCCGAAACGGTCGGGTGAAGTCCGGAGCTTGCCGCCGCAGACTCGTCACCGTCACCGGCCCGGTCAGATAAGCGATCAACGTGGACGTGGAAATCACGTTGGATAAGGCACTCCAGTTCCGAAAACCCGCGACCAATACCACACCCAGCACCAGGTTAACGATCATGGCTCGCCGGGGCGTCTGGTACTTGCGGTTGACTTCCCCCAACTTGGTCGGCATGTGCTTGGTCCCGGTCATCGCCGCCAGCGCCCGACTGGTGGTCGCCACGAACGACACCCCGGTCCCGAACGGCGATACGAACGCGTCTAAGTACAGTAAGGTCGATAACCAGTTTAAGTTCAATAAGATGGCGATATCGGCAAACGGCGACTCGAAGTTGACTCCGGACCAGCCGTGCGTCAACGCACTAGCGGGTACGGCACCGATGAAGGCCACCTGCAGCAACGTGTAGATGACGGTACTGATACCAAAGGCAATGACGATGCCCCAGAAGATGTTACGTTCCGGGTGTTCGATTTCGTTGCCCATATTAATGGTGGTCTGAAAGGCGTTGTACGAGAAGATGATTCCCGCCGCGGTCGTCGCCGCAAAGATCGACGCACTGCCGCCCGGCATGAAGCCCGCCTTAGCCGCAAAGTTTTGCGGTTCAAAACCGGTCAGAACCAGCACCAGAATCGTCAACGTCGGGACCCCCAGCTTAAAAATCGAGATGAAGCTGGTAAACCGCGTCAGTAGCTTGACCGACCAGAAGTTCAGTAGCGTGAAGGCTAGGATGAAGAGAAACACGATCACCAAGCCCAGATTGGTCACGTTACCGGCGTGCAGAAAGCCCCGGGTCCAGTTGGCCCAAGACCAGGGCCACGAACTCATGTACTGAACGGCCGCCACGGCCTCAATGGGAATAATGGTTAATAGTGATAACCAGTTAGCCCACCCAGCCACGAAGCCCAATAACGGCCCGTGGGAGAAGGACGCATACTGACTCATCCCGCCACTGGTGGGAAACATGGTTCCTAATTCGATATAATTTAACGCAATCAGGCCAATCACGACGGCCCCTAAAATCCAGGACAAAATAGCGGCCGGCCCGGCAATTTGGGCGGCCATTCCGGCCCCAAACAACCAGCCCGACCCAATGATGGCGCTGAGCGTTAGCATGACTAATGAAAACAAACTCATTTTACGCTTCAAGCCAAATTTCCTCACTTTCAACCGCGACGGTCAGTAAGAGTAGCTTAGAATTGGCGCTTCCAGGCCCGTCAGCTCACACTGGCAATGGTGATTTTCTTCCGGTTAACTCACCAGTGTAACGTTTGCAAGCTTGGGGAATCGTGATTGTCCGCGGACAACCAGTTTTATCCTCCACTAGCATCGCATCTAACAACGACAGTCCTCGTTTAAATTTCTAAACAGTCCCTAATTCCCGTCGCGGGATTATTTGGCTATTGTACACTACCTGTCTGGCAAATGGCTTAGAAATTTCTTAGAAGAGTTGCCCGACGTAGTAGTGAATGAACATGGTAATAATCCCGACCACGATGTTGCGGACAATCGCCGTCTTGACCAGGCCATGCCCCAACTTGGCACTCAGAAAACCCGTCAACGCCACGGATAAGATCACGGCGATGATGGTTCCCGGCCACTGCCAAGCCACCGGTAAGAAGGTCATCGCGACCAGCGGGAAAACCCCACCAGCCGACGCGGAGAACAGTGAAGAGAAGGCCGCATCCCAGGGATTCATGTAGTGACCCAACTTGATGTCGTACTTCACTTCGACGATGGTCTCCAGGGCGTTCTTACTCATCAAATCCTTGGCGATGGCCAAAGACGTTTCCGGCGTAACACCCCGGTCCTCGTAGAATTTCTGGACCGTCGCCAGTTCGTCGTCAAAGTTAGTCTTTAATAATTCGGCTTCCTTGGCGACCGCCGCCCGTTCGGTATCCTTTTGCGTGCTGACGGAGGCGTATTCCCCGGACGCCATCGAAAAGGCACAGGCAATCAGGTCGGACAGACCGGCGATAAAAATCGTGAACTGATTGGTGGTCGCTGCGGCCACACTGAACAGGACCCCCACGACCGTTAGGATACCGTCGTTCGAACCCAGGACCCCGGCCCGCAACGTGTTCAGTTTTTCGTCCATGGTTTGGTGTTGCTTCTTACTCTTCTTTAAACGCAACGTATCATTTGCTACCATTGTTTAACGCTCCCTCTTATGCGAATAACCGACCGATAAAGTACGTCACTAACATGGTGATGATTCCCGCGACCACGTTACGGATAGTCCCGTTGCGTCGGTCGGCGTTTCCCAGAATCGCCGCCACGTAACCGGTGATCGATAAGGCGATGATCACCGCCACGAACGTACCCCAGATACGTAAGCTCTTGGGCAGCAGGCTAATGGACAGCAACGGCAAGATGGAGCCCGTGGGAAACGAAATCATCGAAGCAATCGCCGCCGAAAACGGGTTGGTATATTCCCCAACGTTGAAGCCAAAGCGTTCACGCACCGTGGCTTTAACCGGATCTTTACTCATCATCTCGTGAGCCGCTTGGTCGGCGAGTTCCGGTTTGATACCGCTCGCGACGTACTTATTCTTGATGAAGTTAAATTCGCCGTCGTAGTCGTCATCGAGCGCCACCGTTTGGGTTTCAATGGCCTTACGTTGCGCATCCTTTTGCGTGTTGACCGAGACGTACTCCCCCATGGCCATCGAGACCGTTCCGGCAATCATACCGGCGATCCCCGAAATAAAGATGGCAAAACTACTGGTCGCGGCACCGGCCACCCCAATAACGATCCCCGCCACGGATAAGATCCCATCGTTGGCTCCCATCACGCTGGCCCGTAAAACGTTGATCCGTTGCGCTAAAGTTGCTGGCTTCTTCTTTGATTCCATTATTCCTAACCCCCTACATGGTTTTACAACCGCAGTACTTTTATCATAGCACGAATTGAACTCAAAAGTTTGGTACGGTTAAAATTTTATCTATTTTAGAATCGTTCTTATCTAACAACAATTCTATTCTAGCACGAATCCCGGAAAAGTAAATCATCTGCCAACCAAAAATGGTCGTAACTACGAATTATTCTAAATTAAAACGGAAAACTGGAAGTCTGGTCAAAATGTGGTTTAATAGAGTCAGATAAGACTAATTATAAGGAGGGATTCCCATGGCCCAACCTAACCAACTTTTAGCGCAAGCGTTAAAGACCTTAAAGGATCATCATATTCGGGTCACGCCCCAGCGCCGCGTGATCTTGACTTACCTGGTCAACCATCACAACCACCCGGCCGTTGAAACCATCTACACCGCATTAGCGGCGGAACAACCTAATCTTAGTATGGCCACGATTTATAACACGTTAAACCTCTTAGTGGACCTTGGTATTGTGATCGAACTACCCAACGATAACGGCGGCGTTCGTTACGACTTCTACGGGCAGCCCCACTACCACGTGATTTGCGAAAATTGTGGCAAGATCACCGACGTCTTTGCGCCCGACTTCGCCCAGCTGGAACAACAACTCAACCGCGAAGCCAGCGAACAAACCGGCTACCTGGTCACCAGCAATCACGTGGAAGTTTACGGGTTATGCCCGGAATGCCAACAAAAGTTGCATATCGATCCCGCCAGAAAACAGTGGGCTCAGGGTGCCGCGCCGGCGCCGACGGCCGATTAAACCGGTTTCTTCTGATGTTACAGTGAGGTTACAGGCGTCGTGCAGTTTTAATCTATTTGAAAACACCCGAAACAAAGCCCGTGGTTATTGATATTAGAAGCGTAATATTAAATCCCAGTCCTGGCTAACCGGTTGCCGTGAGCGGTATTTACCGATATAGTAAGGTACGAAATCACATCGATGCAACTGTAAAGACGGTTGTTAACAAATAAGATAATGAAAGATTTGAGGGATGATTCGGGTGAAAATGTCTAAAGTTCTCCTTACAGCAGTAGCCGCTGTCGGATTCGCCGGCCTCTTTGGCGGAACGCTCTCGGCTGATGCCAGTTCGAAGGTCAACAGTTATATTGAAAGTCACAATTACAAGCCAGCGAAGGTCACCAAGAGCATTTGGAGCGGCTTTCCTAAGTACAAGTATCGTCACGGTGTCGGTAAGCCGGAAGGTGTCGTGGTTCACGAAACGGCCAACCCGTCTTCAACGATCTATAACGAAATTGCTTACATGAAGCGGAACTATAACAACGCGTTCGTGCACAGTTTCGTTGATGCTTCACACATCATCAACATCGCCAACACCAACTACCTGTCCTGGGGAGTCGGCTATCCGGGGAACGCTCGGTTCGTTCAATTCGAACAGATCGAAGTTCACAGTAAGTCCGCTTTCGCCCACGAAATCGCTAACGCGGCCTGGTACACGGCTTACCTGTTAAAGGAATACAAGCTGAAGCCTAACGATGCCGCTTACGACGGTAAAGGGACGGTTTGGTCCCACGGGTCCGTGGCTAAGCACTTAGGTGGGTCGACGCATACCGATCCGGTCGGTTACTACGCTTCGGCTGGGAAGAAGTACTTTGGCCAGAAGTACACCATGGCCGCTTTCTACAAGATGGTCAAGAAGTACTACAACGCCATGGGAACCTCATCACACACTAAGTTGGACAAGGTCACTTACAAGTCCGTGAACCAACAAGCCAAGTTGAGTAGTTCCTACAGTAAGTACTACCTTTACAACCACGTCAAGAACGCTAACAAGAACACGAAGCGCCTGAAGTGGTCGACGATTACGCCAAAGGTTGGTAAGACCTACTATATCGACATGACCGGTAAGAAGACTTCCGGGTCGACTTGGTACCGGATTCGGCCTTCCAAGAACAGTAGCAAGCGTTACTGGGTTTACGCGAAGACCTTAACCAACGTCCAAGACGTGAACACGTCAACGACCACCGCCACCACGGCGAGTGCCACCAGTAGCTCAGACTCATCCAGCGCCACGAGCAGTTCCGACAGTTCGTCGGCTGCCACGGATGCGACGAGTTCCAGCGACGTTAACGCAGCCAGTACCAGTACTAGCAGTGTGAGTGCCAGCAACTAAAGTTTAAATTCACGTTTCAAACCTCAAACGAGCGGCGACAGTCCTACGGGATTGTCGCCGCTCGTTTTTGAGTGGACTTAAAAATTTAAAAGTGTTATCTGTTCCCGAAAACGCCAGGCCTACTTCGCCGCGCGCTTCCGCTGACCAGCCGCCGCTCTGGTCATGACCCAGGTGGTGATGGGCACCGTCAGCAGGACACTCAACATGGCGAACAGGATCATCAAAATCTCCGATACGAAGATCTTATCGTTGAAAATCTCACCAAACGAATAGTGTACGCCGGTGAACCAGATGAATAACGCCAGGAAACCGCCAAAAAAGCCGAAAAACAGCGTATTAAACGTGGTCCCGATGATTTGCTTACCGACACTGATACCGTCGCCAAACAGCGCTTTTAAGCCGACCTGTGGGTGTTGCTCGAGAATCTCACTTAACCCCGCCGCAATCGCCATGGCGGCCTCGGCAATCGCCCCGAGCGTACTCAGGATGGCCGTGGCCGTGGTGACCTTGACGAAATTGATGCCGACCAAGACCGACAAGCCTTCCAGGTCCTCGCTGTCTTCCGGGCCAAAGCCCTGGACCATGGCCCACTGCTCGACCGGCACGATCAACAGGACCAGCACCACCAAGACAATGGCCGAGGCGATAAACGCCACGGTACTCGACAAATCGTCGCCACTGCTCATGAAGATGGTCAACGCTAACACCATCAGCCCGACCACTAAGGTCACAATCAACGGAGAGAAGTGAAAGGCCACCAGGACGATGGCTAGGAATAACAGGCCGAAGTTCAGGAGCAACGCCAGAAACGATTGGGCCCCCGCCTTACCGCCAACCAAGACCATTAGCAGGAGTAAAATCAGTCCCAATACGGTAATCGTACTCATGCGGCCACCTCCTTAGGCAACCAACGACTCGCCAGGTAGCTGGCCAACGGTACGGCCAGCACGATGCCAATCCCACTGATCAGGCTTTGGACGACCCCCATCGACATGTTCATCGAGAAGGTGTAGCCCCAACTGTTGCCATTTTTTAGGTACAGTAACGCCATCGGGAAGGTATCGGCCACGAAGATAAAGAACAGGACGTTGATCAGTGGCCCCATGATGGTACTACCAATCTGCCGGCCGGACTTAAAGATCTGCCGCGGCGTAATCTCCGGCCGTTCCCGTTTCAACGCGAACAACGATGAGATGATGTCGGTCGATTCATCCATCACCGCCCCCAACGACCCTAACAGGGTTTCGGCCAGAAATAGCGGCCGGGGTAGCTGGGTGACGTACTGCATGGATTCGTAGAACATGCCCTTTTCGTGGGTGACGTGAAAGACCACGAGCGCCACTAGAATGGCGCACAGAGTCCCGCCTAACGTGGTCGCTAGCGTGATGACCATCTGCCGCGTCCGGCCTAAAACCAGCCACAGAGTCACCGCCGCAAACACCACGGCCAGGCTACCGAAGATCCATAGGACCTGGGCCCCCTGCGTCGACCCGTTTAACAGAATCGCCAGCAAGAACAGCACCCCGTTGGCGGCCACGCTGAGAAAGGCCATCAGCCCGCTGAATTGCATTAGTAGTAGTAATAACCCCACGACCAGCCAGAGCATGAAGACTAGTGGCGTATCGCGTTTCCGGTCCTTGACCGTCGCGCTGAGTTGCCCCCCGTGGTGGTGCAACACCACGAAGAGTTGACTGCCCACGTGGTAGCGTTGATCCATGGCCCCCGACGCCGAATAGCTGTTGGTCACCTTAAGCTGGTGGCCCCGATTTTTCGTATTTAGTAGGTGCCCCGTTAAGGTCTGTTGCGTCTGATAGTCGACGTTTTGAAAATCGTCGGTCTCCTTGGTGGTCTGGTGTTGGCGTACCGCGGTCACCTGCATGATGGGATCGTGATAGAGCACCGCATCATGCGCAGTTCCCCAGAGCAAGAGGCCGCCGACCAGTAAGACGGCGAGCCAGACCCACCAGGTCACTTTGGACGTTTGCTTAAATGATTGCACACTAACCGTTCCTCTCTCTTAGACTTTCAATTTTCAATATACCACTTTCCCCCAGACCCACCGGTTCCCCGCTCAAAACTTAACCAAATCGAAGGGGTCCCGCAAAATTCCCAGTTGACCTTGCAATTTCGGAAGAAAACCAGTAGAATAGTAGCCGATTGTTATTTTAATTAAGCGAGGGTTTTTACAATGAGAAAAGCACATCCAAATGGCGTACAAGGCCGTCGGAAGGTTAACCGTAAGAAGGACCTGAAGCGGCGCGACGAAATCGCTAATCTTCAACGTTGGTTGAAGGGCGAAATCAAGAACAAGTAATCTCGCCAATTACTGAAAAAACGCACTGACCAATTGGTCGGTGCGTTTTTTTGTTTAATCTTTAATTGTGTAACCTAATCAACCACCAACACACTGGTCTCCGAGTTGCGTACCACGTAAGCCGTGGTCGAGCCCATGATGGCCCGGCCTAAGCCGTGGACCCCGGAACGGCCGATCACCGTCAAATTGGTGTTGAGTTCCTGGGGCAACGTGGTGGCAATCGTTGGCTTAGGCAGGCCCACCTTGAAACTGGTTTCGACCGGTACCCCGGCGTCTTCCACTTCCTGCACCGCACTGTCCAAAAACTTCGTCGCCGCGTCCTTGAAATGAGTGACAATTTCACTCCCAAATTCTGCCCCATAATGCGCGTAGGTCTGATCACTGGCGACGGAGACGATGAACAGCTTGGAACCGAGTTTTTGCGCCAACTTAATGGCCTCCACTAGTGCTGCGTGGGCATTTTTACTGCCATCCATGGGTACTAAAATCCGTTCATACATCTTATCCCGTCCTTTCCAAAATCCACCTTAGTGGTATCGCTTTCAACATCTTTATCATACCAGTGAATAGCCGGTGATGAAAGCCTCTACGTCCCTTTTTCATCAAATTTTTAATGAAGACGCGGGCTGGAAAGTCATTCCCCCGCGCGGGATTGAGCGACTTGTGGTAAGATGTAGCAAGTACTTTACTCATTCAAAGGATGGCGTATGTAATCATTATGAAAAAACTTCTCGTGAGCGCCCTGGGGTTAATGACTTTGACCCTGGCCGGCTGCTCCAACACCCTCACCACCAAGCAGTCCACCTACCATCCCACGGCCCTCACCGCGGTGGTCAAAGGCGACGCTAAAGCCAAACACGTGACCTACCAAATTGAAGACGGTGCCCAACAATCCGTCAAGGTCGCGGCCGGAACCTACTTCTTCCAGGTCCCCGCGGCGCCGCACGACCAAACGGTCAAACTCAGCGCTAACGGCACCCACAAGACCGTCACGGTCAAAGCCACTAAAGCCTTAGGCAACTACAAAAAGTTTGCGGCGAGCTACAACCAGATGGTCATTGCCAGCTACCTACCCACTAAGGTGCAAAAGCAACTCCAGACGGCCCAGCAGACCCAGGCTCAGACCAAGCAAAAGTTAGCGGCCCTGGCCAAGACTGACCCAACGGCCGCCGCGGCAGCCGCCAAGCAACAACAGGCCGCGGCCCAACAGTTACAAGCTAAGCTGGCTACCGCTAAACGACAAGCTAAAGACGACCTACTGCCCACCACCGTTAAGGACGGCATGCAGAACTTGGTGACCACCAAAGCCGCCACGGTCCGCGCCAACGTGCAGGACGGTCAGCTGATGGGACTCGCGTTGATCACCCCTACGGCGCAAATGAAGACCAAGCGTGGTCAGAAGCAGTTTGGAACCACCTTCGCCTTACTGGGGGCCACGTTAAAGGCCAAGCCGAAGTACGTGATCAACAAGTTTGAGAAGGTCTTAAAGGACGCCAAGTTCAACAGTAGTTCCACTAACACCAAGACCATCCACTCCAACGGTATCCGGTTCAACACCGGCTTTTCGGCGGACCATCTCTACATTTATATGACTAAGTAAATCCAATTCCTTACGCTAACGGTTAATCCCCGCTAGCGTATTTTTGACTAGATGGAAAGCTGAGTTGTCTTAACCCGGCGCAATAAAGTGTAATCATTTTCATCCCCATCGATAGTGCCGCATAATGACGGTAAGCTGTGATAGCGGAGACCAGCGCTCATGGTGTCAGCGCGTCGCAACTAAGCCAGCAAAAATTTGTTTCTATCTAGGGGGAGTCAAGCATGCAAAGCGAGGAGAGAGTATTTGAGACCTTCTTACGGCAATATCGGGAGATTTTCTGCGTCCTGATCAACGCCGCTGAGCAGATCACGGGGCAATACTCATTAAGTTTCGAACAATATTTACTGTTAAAACAAATTCATGAACAACGCAACATTACGCTAAGTGAGCTTGCGGATGACACCCGGACTACGCGTTCCGCCGCAGCTCGGAAATTACGGGCCCTGCTGTTAGACGGCTACGTCGAACAGGAAGCTAAGATGGACGACCGGCGGGTCAAGTACCTGCGGTTAACGCCTAAGGGGACCCGGGTGGAAGACGATATTCACCAGGTCTTCTTACAAAGTGCGCGGACTTGGAACCAGTTACCATCCGACTTAGCGCCAGAAACCATTAACGATTTCTTCACCCGCTATCAAGCCAACGTCGCCATTTGGGAACGTAACCGGCCCAAGTTCCATCGGCCCGTGACGCGGACCCGGCGGCAAGCGGAAGATTAACCAGCTGAATTCCGTTCAGAATTAGGAGTGTGGGGTGCGCCTCAGACTCCTTTTTTGTTGGCCCTCCTGAAAAATGAGAAACAGATGATAAAATAGTTTCCTTTCCCCGCTAAGTGGGTTAACCTGTGACTAATGACAATATTTAAGGAGGATTTTCGTATGCACACCACTCATTTTGCTGCCGGCCAACCCGGTGGTTCCGCAACGACTTTTCCGGTTGACGAGTCCCTGCTCAACCAAGACCTCTACGATGCCGTCAATGGCAAGTGGGCCGAACAGGCCACCATCCCCGCCGACCACGCCTCGACCGGGGGCTTCATGGACCTAGTCGACAACATCGAACACACCTTGATGGCCGACTTTGACGACCTCTTAGCGGGTAAATTAACGCCCGCCAATCCCGAAATGGCCGAATTCAAGAAATTCTACACCTTAACGCGCGACTTTGCGGGCCGCGAACAAGCCGGTGCCGCACCGCTTAAGCCCTATTTGGCCAAGATCGAAGCGTTACAGAACTTCGCCGATTTAAACGCCGCGTTGGTCGACTTCTACCGGGAAGGCATCCCCACGCCCATCACGCTAAGCGTCGACCCCGACATGAAGGACACCAGCAACTACGCGCTGTACGTCGACGCCCCGAACCTGATTCTGCCCGACAAGACTTACTACGCCAAGGATAATCCGGCGGCCAAGCAATTACTGCCAATCTACACTCAGATGGCTACCAAGTTACTGACCATGGTGGGCTACAGTGAAGATGACGCCGCCAAACTGGTCGACCAGACTAAACAATTCGACGCGTTGATTGCGCCACACGTGAAGTCGTCCGAAGAAGCGGCCGACTACGTGAAGGACTACAACCCGTTCCCGCTGGCCGACGTGGCCGCCAAGACCGATGCATTAGACCTGACCAGTGCCGTCACCGCCCTTCTAGGCGCTACGCCGGACCAGGCCATTCTTCCGCAACCAACCTACTTCGACGCCATTGGCGATCTCTTAACCCCTGCCAACTTCCCCCTCGTAAAGAGCTGGATTCTGGTCAAGACGGTATTGGGCGCTAGTGGCACCCTGACCGAGGACTTCCGCCAAGTCGGTGGCACCTACGGCCGGGCCTTGTCCGGCCAAAAGCAGGCCCGTTCTCAAGAAAAGGCTGCTTACTACCTGGCTAGTGGATACTTCAGTCAGGTCGTCGGTGACTACTACGGCCGCAAGTACTTCGGTGAAGCCGCCAAGGCCGACGTCCGTAAAATGGTCTTGAAGATGGCCGGCGTTTACCAAAACCGGTTGGCCGCCAACGACTGGCTCAGTGAAGCCACCCGTAAGAAGGCCGTGGTCAAGCTCCAGAAGTTGACCATCAAAGTTGGCTACCCGGACAAGATCGACCCACTCTACGCCAAGTTCAAGGTCGACACCACCAAGTCCCTCTTTGACAACGCACAAGCCTTCGACGAAATCGCCTTGGCCGAACACTTCGGCCACTGGGGCCACCCCGTCGACCGCGAGAAGTGGGACATGAGCGCCAACACGGTCAACGCCTACTACTCCCCGTCGAACAACGAAATCGTCTTCCCCGCCGCCATCTTGCAAAAGCCGTTCTACAGCCTAGAACAGTCCAGCAGTACCAACTACGGCGGTATCGGGGCCGTCATGGCGCACGAAATTTCCCACGCCTTCGATAACAACGGTGCCCAGTTCGACGAATTCGGGAACCTGAACAACTGGTGGACCGACGCGGACCTGGCCCACTTTAAGGACCTCTCGCAGGCCATGATCAAGGAATTCGACGGCATCGACTTTGCCGGTCAGAAGGTCAACGGTAAACTGACCGTTTCCGAAAACATCGCCGACGCCGGCGGACTGAGCTGTGCCCTAGAAGCCGCCAAATCGGCCGCTGACGTCGATTTACGAGCTTTCTTTATTAACTGGGCCAACGTCTGGCGGATGAAGGCTACGACGGAGTATATGCAGCTTCTGCTGTCGATCGACGTTCACGCCCCGGCCAAGCTGCGGGCCGATGTGCAGGTCAAGAACCTCGACGACTTCTACACCACCTTCAACGTTCAACCGGGCGACGGCATGTACCTGAAGCCGGCGGACCGGGTGAAAATCTGGTAACTACTAAGATGAAATTGGCCGCCTTCCGGCGCTCAGGGGCTGGAACGCCTGCGGGCACGATTTTGAACCTCGCAAAACCCGCGAGTTTCAAAACTCGGCCTTATTCTAGGGTGGCATAAAACGCCGCCCAAGAATAATTTCGCTGGCTGAGCCCCTGCTCGCCTCCAGGCTAGACATTGAACGTCAGAGTTATCGTCCATTCACCGTTACCATTAAGTACTTACCTCTAATGGCCGTTTTCCAGATAACTTTCACCGAAATAAAATCACGTTTTGACTGTCAAAATCAAGACGTGATTTTTGTTTGCACCTATAATTCATGCATTAAAAAAGTTCTCTCAGCTACCTACCTCGGCAACTAAGGGAACCTTAAGTTTAATCTCTATTGCTGTAAAGTACTCTCCCGTAAGACCAGACTCGTGCCGACCGTTACCCGTTGCGGGGTGGTCCGGCCCGTCTGAATCCGGTTTTCGATCAAGTCGACCGCCGTGGTACCCAGCAGTTCCGTGTTAACGTGCACGGTGCTGAGTTCGGGGAAGACGTAGCGGGCAATCGTGGTGTCGTTGAACCCAATCAGACTCACGCGTTGCGGCACGTCAATATCGGCCTCGCGGAGCGCCTTTAACGCCCCGGCAGCCATCGGATCGTTGGTCACGAAGAACGCCGCGGGCAACTGGTCACCCAACGTTTCAATCGCGTGCGTCATCTGCGCGTACCCGGATTGGTTGGTGTAATCCCCCGCGAACACGCACGACTCGTCGTACTGTCCACGCGCCTGCATCAGCCGCTTAAATTCCAGATACCGCGGGTCTAAGACCTCGGATTGCTCGTCGGTGGTCCATTCCGTCCCGTGGAGTAACCCGATGCGGGTCTGCCCCTGCTGGGTAAAGTAATCGACCACCTGCTGGACCGCAATCTGAAAGTCCGTAACCACGCTGTCGTAACCGTTGGCGAGTTGGTCCTGATCCACGAAGACTAAGTTCGGGGTCATTTCCGCTAGGGCTTGGACCTGCTGGGGACTAAACTTCCCGATGGCGATAATCGCGTCCACGTCGTCGTCAATCTTGCTTAGGTCATTTTGAAAGGTGCGCATGGTGATGAAGTGCCGTTGTTCGCTGCGCTTCTCCAAGCCCAAGCGAATCGACATATAGTACAGGTCGTCGAGTTCCTTGGTCTTGGAATACCATTGAACGACGGCAATCTTCAGTTGTTTGTTGGCCAGGATTGGCCGGCGTTTGAGCTTGGAATAGTTCAAATTCTCGGCGACCTCAAAAATCTGCTTGCGGGTGTGGTCACTGACCGATAACGTGCGGTCGTAGTTCAAGACCCGCGAAACCGTCGCCAGTGACACGCCCACGGCCTGGGCAATATCCTTTAACGTTGCTGCCATCGTTCTCACCTCCTAAACCGTTGTTCAAAGTCTGCTTAAAGTTGTGCTAAAAATTGGTCTAACGCGGCCTGACCCTTGGCGTCGCGTTTGAAGACCCCCGCATCGGCCAGGACCCGAGCAAACGTGTTCCCAATTGCTTGGTGAACCACTGCTTGCACGTTATCCGGCGTGATGTCGTGCTGGGCCTTCAGGCTGTCCGCCCAAGGTTGGTGCATGGCCGCAATCTGGTTGGGTTGCCCAATCAGGTACTTTTCGACCTCGGCCATTTCCGTCTTCAGGCGTGCGGGTAAGATGGCCCGGCCCATGACTTCGATCAAGCCGATGTTTTCCTTTTTAATGTGTTGCACGTCCTGATGCGGGTGGAAAATGCCATCCGGATACTGGGCGGACGTCTGGTTGTCCCGTAAGACCAAGTCCAGCACGTAGTCGTCCCCGTCGCGGTAAGCGATTGGGGTGATTGTGTGGTGCCGGGTCCCGTCGGTGTAAGCCCGGACGTCGACGCTTTCGTCGGAGTAGGCTTTCCAACTATCCATGATCTTGACCGCCGCCGTGACCAGAGCTTCGGGGTGCGCGCCCCGTAACCGTAAGTCGGTCATCGGCCACTGAACGACCCCGGCTGTGACGCCCGGTACGTTCAGGTCAAATTCACGATCCAACGGTGCCTTCATCATTGGGAAGGTGTGCTTCCCGCCTTGATAGTGGTCGTGGCTCAGCATCGAGCCCCCCACGATCGGTAAGTCGGCGTTACTGCCGACAAAGTAGGTCGGGAACTGCCGCACGATTTCCAACAAGTTGGTGATTCCGTGTTGGTCGACCTTCATCGGCCGGTGAACCTTTGACAAGAAAATGGCGTGTTCGGCGAAGTAGGCGTACGGCGAATACTGGAAGCCCCAGATTTCGCCCCCCAGCATCAACCGGATGATCCGGTGATTGCTGCGGGCCGGATAACCCAACCGACCTAAGTAGCCTTCGTTGGTCATGCAAAGTTGGTCTAACGGGTACCCCGTCTTGGGTTGGTTCCGCGCGGCCGCAATAGCCTTAGGATCCTTTTCCGGTTTCGACAGGTTGATGGTGATTTCCAACGTGCCCGCCGGCGTGTCGGCGTCAAAGACCACGTTACGCGCAATGTTACGCGTCTTGATGTAGTCGTTAGCCCGACTCAACTGGTAAAACCAGTCGGTCGCCTTGGACGGACTCTCCTGGTAACGGTCCCAGAAACCGCGGTTCAGTGCGGATGGCAATGGCGTCATCAGGTCCATCAGTTGAGCTTCTAAAATTTCACGTTCACTCGGCGTGTCATTAATTTTACCGTGCTCGATGGCCGTGTTGACTAACGCCGTGACCAAATCAATCGGATTAGCCGCCGTGGCCGCTTGGACCGCACCGTCACCAATCAATGCGTAAATGCGGTTTTCTACGTACTGGCGATCCAATGCCGTGTAAGGCGACGGGGACGCCACGATGTCGTCTAAGAATAACTGTAAGGTATCTTGAGCCATTAGGCGTTCGCCCCCCGGTCAGCGTAGCCTTCGGGGTGGGATTGCTTCCAGTTCCAGGCCGTCCGGATGATGTCTTCCACGTTGTCGTATTGGGGTTGCCAGTTCAAGACGTCGCGGGCCTTGTCGCTCGCCGCAATCAAGGTGCTGGGGTCACCGGCACGCCGTGGGGCCATCTTGGCAGGGATTTCCTTGCCCGTGACCTTCCGTGCGGCTTCCAACATTTCCTTGTTGGAGAAACCGGTCGAAGAACCCAGGTTGAAGGCGTTGCTGTCGTGACCGGCCTTCAGGTATTCCAAGGCCAGAATGTGGGCGTCGGCTAAATCGACCACGTGGACGTAATCCCGCACGTTGGTGCCATCCTTAGTTGGGTAATCGTCCCCGAAGATGGACAGTTCTTTCCGTTCACCCGCAGCGACTTCCAAGATGATCGGGACTAAGTGGGTTTCGGGGTGGTGATCTTCACCGATGCTGCCATCTGGCTTGGCCCCCGCCACGTTGAAGTACCGCAAAGCCACGAACTTGATGCCGTAAGCTTCATCGGACCACTTCATGATCTTTTCCATCATTAACTTGCTTTCACCGTAAGGGTTGGTTGGCACTTGCGGATCAGTTTCCTTGATGGGGATCTGCTTCGGTTCGCCGTAAGTGGCCGCCGTTGAGGAGAAGACGATGCGCTTAACGTTGTGTTTGTTCATGACTTCCAGTAAGGAAACCATGCCGGCCGTGTTGTTGTCGAAGTACTTCAACGGCTTCTTCATGGATTCAGGTACCACGGAAAAGGCGGCAAAGTGAATGACCCCTTCGATGTCTTCCTTATCAAAAACATCGTTCAAGAAGTCTTGGTCCCGCACGTCACCTTGGTAAAAGCGTGCCTTAGGGTTCACGGCTGCACGGTGTCCCGTGACCAGGTTATCCACGACGGCCACGTCGTACCCCTTTTCAACCAATCGATCAACGGCATGGGAGCCGATGTAACCAGCACCACCTAAAACTAAAACTGTCATTGCGCATTTCCTCCTCAATCTGTCTTGTGTTCTTAAACTTGTATGATTCATCCGTCTACCGGTCGGTCCTGGTGCGGCTGGAACGGGGTGGGCACGACTTTAAGCCCTAAACCCAGGTCTCAAAGTTCGGCCTTTGTGTAAGTCGGGAAAGAACCCCGACCAACACAAACGACACCCCTGAGCCCCACCAGGCCCTCCCTCACGACTACACTAGCGTTAATCGTAAAACCAGTATGCCCGTGAGATCAGTCCGGATATGGCTGATAATCTCGTTGGTCTTCGCCATATTTTTCTCGGGCTAGACCCAGTCCAAGCTTAAAGCCCCGCGCTTTTAGCGAGGCTTCAAGTCGTGTCGGCTACGTTCCAGCCATATCTGGGCTGACCGGTAAGGCGTCCGTTATCGTTTGTTACCGCCTATTTCGTCAGTTCGTGGGAACCGTCGGCTAAGTGGGCGATGTAGAATTCGGCCGGGTGACCAATCTTCTCGTTGTAAGTGTCACCAACCGCCTTTTCAAAGGCGTCAACGTTGCTTTCCTTCACGATGGCAATCGCACAGCCACCGAAACCGGCACCGGTCATCCGGGCACCCAAGACCCCTGGTTGTTGCCAAGCGGTTTCAACCAGCGTATCCAGTTCCGTCCCGGTTACGGCAAAGTCGTAATGTAACGAAATGTGAGACGCGTTGACCAAGTGGCCGAAAGTGCTTAGGTCGTTGTTTTGTAAGGCATCGAAGGCCCGCAACGTCCGTTGGTTTTCGACCACCGCGTGCCGTGCCCGCTTGATTAAGATGTCGTCGTTGATCAGGTAACTGTTTTCGTCGAATTGGTCGCCGTTCAAGTCACCCAACGTTTGAATGTCTAACTTGGTTTGCAGGCGCCGCAAAGCTTCTTCACATTGGGCCCGCCGTTCGTTGTACTTGGAGTCGGTCAGTTCCCGACGCTTCTTGGTGTTCATAATGACCACCACGTAGCCGTCCATCTTGACCGGGGCGTATTGGTACTTCAAGGTGTTGGTGTCCAGCAAAATGGCCTGGTCCTGTTTGCCCATGAAGACCGCGAATTGGTCCATGATCCCGGTATTTAAGCCTAAGTAGTCGTTTTCGACTAATTGGCCGGCCTTGACCAGGTCCACCCGCGAGATGTCTTGCCCGTAAGCATCCAAGAGGATTTGAGCCATCAACATTTCTACGGAAGCCGAGGACGATAAGCCGGAGCCATCGGGTAAGTTCCCGTGAACGTACAGGTCAAACCCCTTGTCGATGGTCTTGCCCTGCTTGGCTAATTCAAACAACATGCCCTTAAAGTACTTGGTCCAGTTGTCGGCCTCGTTGTAGCTCAGGTCGTCTAACGAAAATTCAATGGTGCCAGCCTTGGGTAGGTTGGCAGAAAACATCCGGACCTTCCGATCATCGCGCTTGCTGAAGGCACCGTACGTTCCCAAGCTGATGGCAGCTGGGAAAACGTGGCCCCCGTTGAAGTCGGTGTATTCCCCGATCAGGTTGATCCGACCTGGGGAGAAGAAAACCCGTTGTGGTTCGGCGTTAAAAGTTTCTTTGTATTCTGATGCAAGGCTGGCATAATCCATGGCGATGAACTCCTTTAGAATTTTAGTAAACTTTTACTATAGTTTAACTATACTCAGTAAAAGCCTCGGTGTCAAACATAATTAAAGCGTTTTCAACAACATTTCAAGAAAGGGGTCCCCGGTCCAAGACCTGAGACCCCGTCGAACTGATTAGTCCCCGATCTTTTGACCAGCAGCCTTTTCAGCCTCTAATTTCTTTTCCAAATCTTCGACGATTTCCGCGTGACGCTTTTCGGACAACTTGATCTTGCCAAAGTAAACGATGGCGGCCAAGATAATCAGAATAATTGGAATGTAGAAGATGAACATCTTAAATTGTAACAAGCCACTAGCCGAAATGTCGGACGGCTTGGCGTTCCCGGTCATCCCGGATTGCAGAGCGGCTAACATAACCACCCCGTTGGCGAACGCACCGGCCAACTTATCGATCAGGGGCCGAACGGCTAAGGTCACGGATTCGTTCCGCGTACCGTTCTTCCACTGACCATATTCCACACTGTCGGTAATGGTCATCAAAGCGGCCAAGAAAATCATTGGGTATGGGAAGAAGTAGAACGCAACCCCGACCAAGACCATCGTAACGTTCGTGCCGGCAAGCAAGAAGATCAAGTAACCGACGACCATCAAGGCAATCCCGCCGACGTAAACCCCACGCCGTTTGATCAGGCTGACCATGAATGGGAACAGAACCACGGAGATAATCCCTAGGATGGCGGTAATGACCCCGACCATACTGTAGGCGGCGGGCTTCCCAATGACGTAACGGAAGTAGTAGAGCAACAGGGAGTTGGTGATGACGTAACCAAAGGCAAACAGGAAGTAGGACAATGCCAACCACATTAATTGGTCGTTTTCCCCAATGGCCTTGAAGACGTCGCGTAAGCGGGTCTTTTCGGTGTTTTCCCGAATCAAGTTCTTTTGTTCCTTAGTCCCAAACGCAGCGGTCAAGGCCCCTAAGAAGGAAACGATGGCGATGACGGCGGCAAATCCTAACCAACCGGCACGGGTCTGCGTTTGACCGGTCGTGCCGGAGAACTTCTGACTGAAGAAGTAAACCAACGGCATAACCACGATGATGACCCCTTGAGCCCCTAACGTGGAACCGAAACGAGCAACCGTCCCGAATTTAGTCCGGGTCTTGGAATCAACACTCAACGCTGGCAACATGGACCACAACGAAATATCTTTGAAGGAATAAAAAATATCTAAGATAACAAACACGATGCCAAAGATAATCAGGTATAACATGTCGTTGTGATCGGCCAACCCACCAATACTGGTGAAGATGATCATCAGGGTAATGGAACTAACCAGCCCACCACCGAGTAACCAAGGCTTGAACTTGCCCCAACGGGTCCGGGTGTTATCCACGACCCCACCGATCATTGGGTCAAAGGCAATTTCAACCAACCGAATGACCACCAGCATGGCACTGACGGCCCCAATCATTTGTGCGGAGTTCGCGTGGCCGGTGAATAACACACTGGTAACGAAGATTGGGAAGTAGGTACTTAACGTCGCGTAGAACGCATCGTGCCCGAACGCCCCAAACGCATAAGACGCATACTGCTTAAATAAATTCATGGCTCTTTTTCACACCTTTCGAAATAATCACTTAAGTTAACGAACGAACTGCCTAGTGGTAACGATGTTCAATGATCTTGGACAACACGTCGTCACGCTTCTGGGCTTTCGCCATATCGAACCGTGATTCCTCAAGGTTGTTAAAATCTTGAGCCAGCAACGTTGCTTCCAGGTACAGCGTCAATTGCCGCTTGATGTACAACTTATTGGCTTCGTCGGGGCGTTGTGCGTTACCACCCAACACCGCGGCTGCAAATGCAGCTGGATCTAACGTGATTTTGTCGTTAGCCATTCTGAAATACCCTCTTCCCGTTCATCACAAGTAGTCGTAAAGTTTATCACTGAAATTTAAGTAAATGTAAGCGCTTTACGTTGTTTATAGTAGGACCTTTTGCGGAAAGTTGCAACCTTAATCATTGTGTACTAGTCAACATAAAATCCGTTATATTAGCGTTTTTATGGGATTGCAACCGGTTGTATTTTTGGAGTAAAAAATTTAGTAAAGCAACCGGCTGGGGCCATAAAAAAAAGACCCGCCTTCCCTAATTAAGGGGTCCGACGGGTCCGTCCTGGCGTTTAATTGTAGCGCCGTTCGATTAATTTCATTAAGATATCGTCGCGTTGTTGTTCCTTAGCATCACTGAAGCGGGTTTCTTCCAACCCGTTAAAGTCTTGGGCCAAGAGCGTGGCTTCCAAGTACAGGGTCAGTTGCCGTTTGATGTACAACTTGTTTTCTTCGTTCGGCTTCTGCGCATTACCGCCCAGTACCGCCGCCGCAAACTTCTCTGGATCCAACTTGATCTTATCTTTTGCCATCACAAAGTCCCGCTTTCTTACCCCAGCGATTCCGGTTATTTGGTCGCTAGGTTATCTTGTTTTATAACCATTTCGGTCACTAATAGTTTATCCAAAATGCATTATAGCAACTTGTGAAAGTTTTGACAATGTTGTAACCGCTACCGTTTTAAAATAAAAAAACGTCCTCACCTTTTCAGTGAGAACGCTCCTAATTCTGAATTAAATCGAAGCCACGTAGTCCTTCAACGCTTGTTCGTACTTGCTTAAACGTTGGTTGGCCGCGTCGGCCGTCTGGTCGCTGGTCCCGATGTAGAACTTGACCTTAGGTTCGGTCCCGGAAGGCCGGATGCAGATCCAGGTCCCGTCGTGTAACCAGTACTTCAAGACGTTAGACTGTGGCAGATCGATGGCCGTGGTGGTCCCATCGGCCGCCGTCTTCACGCTGGTCTGGAAGTCCTCCACCGCATCGATCCCGGTGCCGGCAAAGTCGTGCGGCGCGTTTTCGCGGAACTCATTCATCAGCTTGGCCCGTTGTGCGGACCCGTTGACCCCTTGGAATTCTTCAAACGTGGTCTTTTCGGCGTAGTAGCCGTAGGTCGCGTAGAGTTCCTCGATGCCGTCGTAGAGGGTCATCCCCCGTTGCTTGTAGTCCGCCGCCACTTCGGCCAGCAAGACCGTCGATTGGATGGCGTCCTTGTCCCGCACGAATGGCTTGATCAGGTAACCGTAACTTTCTTCGAACCCAAACAGGAAGGTGTGGTCGTGGTTGGTTTCGTACTGGTGGATCTGTTCGGCGATAAACTTAAAGCCGGTCAGCACGTTCTTCATTTCCACACCGTAAGCCGCCGCAATCTTGGTGGCTAATTCGGTCGACACGATCGACTTGACCACCCGACCATCAGCCGGCAAATCCCCCGCGGCCTTGCGTGCCTTTAAAATGTAGGCCAACAAGATCGACGCAATCTGGTTTCCGGTCAACAGTTGGTACTCGCCGTTGGGTTGCCGCACGGCGGCACCCAACCGGTCGGCATCGGGGTCGGTAGCCACTAAGAGGTCGGCACCCTCCTGCTTCCCTAACGCGATGGCCATGTCGAAGGCTTCCGGAAATTCGGGGTTCGGGAATGCTACCGTCGGAAATTCGGGGTCGGCAATCGCTTGTTGTGGCACCATGGTAAAGTTTTCGAAACCGGCCTTCCGCAAGGCCCGTTCGCCGATCACTTTCCCGGTCCCGTGCAGTGGTGTGTAGATCAACTTCATGGTCTTCCCGACCTTGTTGATCAGGTCATGGTTGATGGTCACACTAGTGACGTTTTGCAGGTAGGGCTGGTCAACGTCTTCACCGATGATGTGCATCAGTTTCGCCTGGCGCAGCGCTTGTTCGTCGGCCACTTGGATGGCGAACACGTCGTTAGCGGACCGCACGAACTTGGTGATCATGTCCGAAGCCTTGGGTGGCATCTGACCGCCATCGGGGCCGTAGATTTTGTACCCGTTGTACTGCTTGGGGTTGTGGCTGGCCGTGATCATGATTCCCATGGCCGTGTGCAGATGCCGCACGGCAAAGGATAATTCCGGCGTTGGCCGTAAGTCATCGAACACGAAGCTGGGGATCTGGTGCGCCCCTAAGACCCGCGCCGCTTCGTGGGCGAATTCCGTGGAATGGTAACGCGAATCGAAGCTAATGGCGACCCCGCGTTGCTTGGTGGCGTCGTCTAAGGTGTCCAGATACCGGGCCACCCCTTCGGTCGCTTGCCGCACCGTATAAACGTTCATTTGCCCGATGCCGGGGCCCATGACACCCCGCATGCCGGCGGTCCCGAAGCTCATCGGGCCACTAAAAGCGGCTTCGAGGGCTTGGTCGTCGCCCGCCATGGCGTCTAGTTCACGCCGCACGTCCGGTAGCATGGTGGGTTGTTTTTGCCAAACGGCATAGTTTTCTTGCCAACTCAAATCGAATCTCTCCTTCTGCTGATAACCTTAGTTAGTTTCTATCGTACTCGTTTCCAGCACGCCTGACCAGCCGCCCGTTACTTCCGAACGTATTGGTACGCAATCGTGTGCGTCACGGACTGGTTAGCTGGTAACACGATATCCCCGAAGTCTTCGTGGTGAATGGCGTCGGGCAAGTTTTGAGCTTCCAGCGCCAAGGCGTTATAGTCCCGCTTGTCGGCACGGGCCGGGTCCGTGGCGTTGGCCGTGAAGACCACCACCCCGTTCCGGTCGGAATAGATTTGAACTTCGCGGTGACCGGTGGTGTCACCAACCGTGGCGATTGGCGCATCCCCCGGCTTAACCTCAAAGGCATCGTCGTATTCGACGCCGCCGTTTTGCGCTAATTGGGCTAAGCCGTCCTTAATGGTCCGCGGTTGGCGGAAATCGTAGCCGGTCCCAGCCACGGCAGCCTTTTCGCCGGTCGGAATCTTTTCATCATTTAAAATTAAACGCTTGTCGGCGTTCAAGGTCAACCATTGCTGGTCCAGATCATGTTGATCGTCAGTTACGTTAAAGTACGCATGAATCGTGGGGTTGAACAACGTTGCCGCGTCACTCTGGCCGTTAAACGTGATGGTCAACCGGTCATTTTCGTCCAACGTGTAAGTAATCGTCGTGGTCAAGTTCCCCGGGTACTGATCATCTTGGGGGGTCGACGTGTGGGTCAAAATCACACTGGCACGATCGCCGTCTTCTTGGGTCGTGGCGTCCCAGTTGATATGCAGAAAGCCGTGTGGGCCACCGTGGATGGCGTTCTTGCCTTCGGTGGCTTCAATCTGGTAAGTCTTCCCGTCGATGTCAAAGGCCGCACCCTTGATCCGGCCAGCAACCCGGCCCAGGGCTTGGCAGAGACAATAAGTATTGTTATCGTAGGCCGCTAAATTGTCCTGGTGAACGGCGAGTTGTTGCCGTTTACCGTCTTCTAAGGCACTAAATTCTTGCAGGGTGGCCGCCCAGGTCAGAATCGCCGCGCGGGTCCCGTGTTGATTGGTCAAAACGTACTTAGTCACTTTTTGTTGGTGAAGTTCGCCAGCAACTTCTTGGGTAATTTGCATAAAACAGGCACCTCCAAAATTATAAGAATACGGTTACATTGTATAATACTCGGCGTTTGAGTACCATTGTTTTTCGTGATTAAGTAAAATTTTACGCAAATTTACCTGGCAAAAAAGTCCCCGCTCACCGCGAATCGCGGGAACGGGGACTTTTTATAAATTACTGATCATTGCGACTAGGTAACTTGCGCCCATGCCCGAGTGGCCTCAATAACAATGAGCTGGAAGCCCCAGGTTCGAGCCCTCAAAACTGCTTGAGTTGGGCCCGGATGATTTGCCAGGTCTCGGGGTCGTGCGTGTCGATGGTAGACGGGAAGAACCGCTGAAGGTCCTGCTGGATAAACTGTTCGTTGATGTGGAACCATTCGTCTTCGCTACTGGCATCTTGAAATTGATTCAGGTAGTACGGATCATCAATCTGCAGTAACGTGTGCAAAATCAGGTCGCGTTGTTCGGGGGTCACCATCGATATCTCCTCCTCGGATTAGTTGTTCATCAATTCGGCTAAGAGTTCACGTGCTGATTCGTTTAATTTGTCTTGGGACTTGTCGTTACCTAAATGGGTGTAGATTTCGCCAATGTAGACCTGTTCCTTGAAGAGTTCGGTAAAGACCGCGTCGATGATTGGTCGCGTCTGGGCCTGTTCCTGGACGGGGCCAAACGGGTTGGCGAAGAAGGTGGTGCTCATACCGACCTCATCGGTGGTCCCTAACGCCCGGCGTTTGCCGGCCACGAAGGTCTCCTCGGCCTGGTCACGGTCCGTAAAGCGGTGAACCCCCACGGCGTCGTCATAGTTGTTGGCGTAGACCCACATGTCGATGTGGTGATGGGCCACCACGCGGTCCCAAGTGTTGGCCGGGATAATCACCCGCGCGTTAGAGAGTTCGGGGTTCATGTAGATCCCGCGATCCATGTTGTTGAAGGCCACCTCACTGCTGAGGTCGTCCAAACGGACAAAGGCCCCGGTTTCGGTCCCTTGCGCGTAGATGCCCTTTTCCGGGTCAAGGGTGAAACTGCCCATGTCGTCAAAAATGGTCTCGATGTTAACGATTTGTTCGTCGGCCACACTTTGAAGGGCCTCGATGGATTCGGACTTGCCGGCCCCGGAATCGCCGAAGAAGACCACGGTCTTGGTCTTGCCGTTCGCGAAGGTAATCTTAACCATCGACCCGTGAATCGGCAACCGCTTTTGGGCAATCTGGTGTAAATTATGCAGAGTCAAGCACATCTTCTTCATGTAACCAAAGTAGGTCGTTTGGTCGTTGTACGGTACCTGACCCACGTAGATTTGATTTTCGGCGTCGTAGAAGTAGTGCCCGTTTTCGGGATCCGCATCTCCCTGTGCGCTCGGGGACCCAAAGAGTAAGATCAGGTCCGGCTTCTGGTTCAAGACTTCCTTGCGGTCGGCCAGTTGGAACAGGTTGGCCAACGCCAAGCCCGATGCCATGTAGTCGCGGTGGAAGTAGATGTAGGCCAGACTTTCGCCAATCTTTGCCGGGTAGCACAGCCAGTCTTGCTTGGTCCCCGTGAAGTTCTTCAGTGGGTTTTCGTGACTCGCCGTGAAGCGCCCCTTCCGCTTGTTGCTCTTGGTGTGAAGCATCATCGGTGGCCGCAACATCAAGCGGTTCATGAACCGGATATCCGTCAAGGCTTCATAGCCGGCCGGCACGGGCCATTGCACCTGTTGCAACAACACGCAGGCACTGGTGGCCGCGTTGGTCTGCCGGTAAACGTGGTTGGCGTGGCCCTGGAGTTTCTCCTCCACCGTGCGATACAGGCGTAAGACCACGTCGTTGAAGCGTTGATCGATGGTCATGAATTCGCTAGCGACCACGTGGTTTTGTTGGGTGGTCATGGTCGCGACCCGCAAGTATGACCGGTAATACGAGTAGAGGTCTTCGATGCTGACCAGGATCTCTTTACGCGAGAAATGGTCAAACGCCCGCGGTTGATCGGTCAAGACGTCCTTTAAGGTGTCGATGTAGGTCTCGGGGTCCACCCGGTCATAGGTGGTCTCGGGATCGGCATCATCGGGAATGAAGGCCCGCTGTTCGTCCAAAAAGAGCTTCACGAAGGCGGCAAATTCGTCACTGTTGATCAAATCAAAGGTGCTTGATAAGAAGCGAGCACTGTAGTTCAACACGGCCACGTTGCGGTCCGGGTTAGCGTAGAAGGTCCGTAAATCAATCGGTGCAGGTACTGACATAGAAAAACCCCTCTCATAGTTGTCTCATCATTTGATTATGACAAGTTTAGCCTATTTCCCCGCCAGATGAAAGCCTTTCACCGGGCTGAACGCAAAATTAACCTTCTCCGGTCGCCGCCCGTTGGGTTGGTCATCGACCCAACCCATAGACGCTACCTATCAATTTCTCTACCCGTTGCTATTGGACTTTCCCGCCCACCCGACTAGCATAGATAGTGAACGCTTACACAATTTAAGGAGGATGATACAATGACAACCGATTGGTTAGGACTCAACGACAAGGTGTGTGTGGTCACCGGCGCAGTCGGGGGCATGGGCACCAAGATTTGTGACGACTTAGCGGATCAACACGCCACGGTGGTCGCCTTGGACCGGCAAAGTGCTGCCGTGGACCAGTTAGTCGCCCACTTGAAGCAAACGCAACCCATCCAAGCACTCGCGGTGACCTGCGACGTCACCGACGAAACCAGCGTGCAACAAGCCGTTGCGCAGGTCAAGGCCGCGTTCGGCCGGGTCGACGTGGTGATCAACACCGCCGGCATCCTAAAGTTTGACCCCTTAGAGGACCTCGACTACGCGACCTGGAAACAGGTGCTCGACGTTAACCTCAACGGCTACTACCTGGTGACTCACGAATTCGGTAAGCTAATGATCGCCCAGAAGCACGGGACCTTCGTCCACATCTCCACGGTGGCTAGCGACATCCCCGAAACCTACAGTGGCGCCTACAGCACCAGTAAGGCCGGCGTCAACATGCTGTCCAAGCAGGTCGCGGCCGAATGGGGCATGTTCGGCATCCGCAGCAACGTGCTGGAACCCTGCCTGGTCAAGACACCCATGTCGGCGGCCTTCTACGCGGACCCGCAGGTCGAAAACGGCCGTAAGGAACTGACCGCCAGCAAGCGCATCGGGACCACACAGGACATCGCCAACGCCATCTTATTCCTGGCCAGCGACCGCTCCAGCTACGTCAACGCCGCGGCCCTCCCCATCGATGGCGGCTTCAGCGTGATGATGCAAAATCAGATTCCCAAGCCCGGTGGTCGCCGGGGCTTCGCGGAAACGCACTAAGTTCTGTCTTAAAAGACTAATCTAGAGGATTAAGCGCTTCCGTTCCAGTCAGAAAC
>NZ_AZDW01000032.1:0-18964 GCF_001434115.1 Levilactobacillus zymae DSM 19395 | reverse complement strand
AACACCGGCCAACACAAATTTCACTCCTGAGCCCATTTCTGACTGGCCCTCCAGCTTACACAGGTTATAACAGAAATTAAACCGAAACTTTTTTAGCTGAAGGAGTCATGAATGACTATTTAAGCCTGTACTTGAGTTTTAAGACAGGCTCTAACCATTTTGATTCCAGAACTAATCGTTAACTTTAGGTGTAACCATCAGCCCGTTTTGGGGGTGACGGCTACACCTTTTTTCTTTATTAGCTACCTCCCCCTAAACCGGCGTATACTAAGCGTAACTAATCACCATGGAGGCAGTTACTGATGAAAAAATGGTTACTGGGCAGTATCGCCCTTCTTATGGGACTGGGGCTTCTGGGAAACACCTCCGTTCAGGCGGCTAAATACACCGTCAAAATTGGTTCCACCACAGCTTTCAAAGAATTTTTACATATTTCGCCGTACTATCGCACCACTAAGGCCGTCAAAGCTCAGATTGACACCAACCCCATCACCCGCACTAGCACCGCGGCAGCTACGCAAACGTTGACCATCCCCAAGGGGACCGTCCTGGCCGCCAACAACATCGCCAACCGTAAAGTTTATCAGTTAGACGCGGCGCAACTAAGCTACGGTGTTTTAAAGCCCCTGATCAAAAAGGGCGTCGTCCCCACCGACCAGTTCTATGGCAGAATTAAGGCTAGCGCCCACGCCCTAACGAAGGTGGCGCGGCCCGCCTACTTACCGGCATACAGTTACGGGGATCTCTACCCCGGCCAAACCACTAAGGCCATCAATCACGTTTTCGGTGAACAGGCCGGTCCCAAAGTTCTCCTGACCTCCGATGGCTACCTCGAACGTCACGTGGCTACCAACTCAAAAGCCAACCAATTTGTGCGTTTACAACTACGCCCGCAGAGCAGCGCCAAGATTCAAAAAACTACGATCAAGGGGGCCACGCGCTACCTGTACTTCAAGACTAAGGTCGCGGGCATCTCCACGAAACACGTTCGTTCAACGGGAAACTGCCGCTACCGTCTCACGTTGACCAACCGTCATCAGCCCATCTACCTACAGGGAAACTCGGATGATGACGGTGCCGGTAGTTTCTACAGCTTGTACCGCTTAGGTCAGCAGCCCTACTTCACGCCACTGGGTAACGACGGGTCCGGCGATTAATGGACTTGATCTTCTAATCAACTGGTCCTGGGCCACCGCGCCCCGGACCAGTTTTTGTCCCCATTCCCACCTCATGGGACCAGTTACCTTCCCCGAAACTACAAGCTTATACTATTAATGAACAACTTTTGGGAGATGATTTTATCCGTAAACCAATACTCGGTCTGATGACCGGCCTGCTGGGCTTGGGGCTCATGAGTGCCCCCAGCTCCGCATTGGCCGCCAGTGGGACCGTTAAAATCGGCAACACCACCGCCGATAAACTGTTCTTACATATCGCGCAACATTACCGCACGACCCGGACCACCAAGCTCCATGTGATGGTCACGTCCATTCACAGCCACCAAAGTGCCAAAACTAAAACGCTCACCCTGCCTAAGGGCGTGACGTTGGCCGCCAAACACGAAACTGGCGCCAACTATCGGTTAGACGCTTCTCTGCTCAGCTATCGACGGCTCAAGCCGTTGATTAAACAGGGTTATATTCCCGTTTCGGGGGAGATGACCACCCTGAAGTCCCGCACGCTGGTCAAGGTCAAACGACCAGCGTTTCTACCAGCCTATAGCTACGGCGACCTTTATCCCGGTCACAGCCAGGCGGCCATTACCCGGGCCGCGGGCAACCAAGAAGCTAACCGGATTCAGTTGACCGCTGACGGCTACCTCGACCGTTACCAGCCCAATCATCAGGTGCTAGCGACCGCTCGCCTACAGGTCACCCCCACGCTTCACGCCAAAATCCAACGGACTAAGGTGACCAAGCACGGAACGCGCTACCTGTACTTCAAAACTAAGCTTTCCGGACTCACCACCAAGCACGTACGACGGACGGGTACGGCCCGCTACCGCCTCACGTTGACCAACAATCACCGTCCCATCCACAATCCGGGGAACAGTGATAACGATCTGGCCGGCTGGTTCTACAGCCGCTATACGCTTGGCGGTCACGCCTACTTCACCCCGCTGGGCAACGATGGCCCTGGCGATTAAACCGAATAATTAGTCAAAGAGCCGCCATTGAACGCATCAGCGTAGAATGGCGGCTCTTTTTTAAAGGTTGTTAATCATTATTTGACTTGGAATTTTAAACTAGTAACCGCAGTGTTCCCGGGTCAGCCCATTTTTTGACCGCTCCCAGCAACGACTTCAATGACCGGTTTAAGCCTGTGCCTTGGTCTTGCGACCGTCCCGTAGCATGGCCGCGAAGATGAAGCCCACGATGGAGACCACTAAGAAGGTCGCAAAGACCGCCCGGTAGCCCGCCAAATTGGCGTTAGCCGCCGTGGTCGTGGCCTTGTGACTAGCCGTGACCATGGCCAAGATCAGTGTGGCCACGGCGACCCCGGTCGACCCCAGAATCTGCCGCACCGTGGTGATGACAGCGGTCCCGTGTGAGATCAAGTTATCGGGTAACGAGTTAGCCCCCAACGTGACGGCGGGCATCATGACGAAGGCGTTGCCCCCTTCAATCAGGGCCGCAATCAGAATCATGCTGAGTAAGGGTTGCTTGCCTGGCATTAGGACCAGTAAGGCCCAGCCGACGACAATCATGCCCATCCCGGTCAACATGGTGCCCTTGAAGCCAATCTTATCTGCCAAATGCCCGGTGACCGGGTTCAACAGGCTGAGCAAGACGGCCCCGGGAACCAGCGACATCCCAGAGGCGAACGGCGATAAGCCCAGCACCGTTTGATAATACAACGGAAAGATAATCGTGACCACAATCAGCGCGATGTACGACGTCCCGGTCAGCAGGACCGCCAAGTCGAAGTTAAAGGTCTTGAGCACCCGTAACTCCAACAGCGGCGTGTCGACGTGGAATTGCCGCCAAACGAAGAACGTGACCAGTAACAGACTGACGACCAACAAGGCCCCTTGGAGCCCCCAGTTGACGCCGGTCTTACCAATCTGGTTGACCACGTACAAGATACCGATGAAGCCTAAGCTCCCCACGACGGACAGGTAATCCAACCGTGACGTGTGTTGCGGCATCACGTCTTTAATGGTCTTGAGTGAGACCACGAAGACCACCGTGATGATCAACATGAAGACCACGAAGAGCCCCTGCCAAGTGGTGTACTTCAGGACGATTCCGGAAATGATCGGGCCCACGGCTAACGCGGAACCCATGACCAACCCGGCAAAGCCCATCACACCGCCCCGCTTATCTTCCGGCGTGATTCGTAACATCACGGTCTGATACGACGGGAACATGATTCCGACGGCCATGGCTTCCATGACCCGCCCCAGCATCATCAACGGAAAGCTGGTGGCCAGGTAAATGATAAAGGTCCCCACATCGAATAAGGCCAACATACTCATGAACAAAACGGGGAACCGCAAATTATTCAACAACCACGGACTGACCGGCATCATGACCACCATCACCAACATGAACCCGGTGGTCAACCACTGAACGGTCGACGCGGGCACGTTAAAGTAACGCATCAGTGTCGGGTAGGCCGTCGAGAGCGACGACTGACTGATGGACATGGTAAACGTCCCGGCCAGTAGCGTCCAGATAAACGCTAAATGATTATAGGGCCGCCCCTTTAAATCAATTGGTTGTGTTTCTGCCATCTTACCCACTCCTCTTTGCCTAGTTTAGAACTGTTCTTAACTATTCTATCGTAGCCCTTTTCCCGGTTTCTGTAAACTCGTAACGCCCGGCAAATCGCCCCAGTTCGGCCACTAACTTAGCTTCCCGCGATTCCAGTCCCGCCCCGGCAGGATAAGTTACTTCCGGCGCCTTTTTTGGTACAATGGAGTCTATTAGGAATAGAAATCATTCTGGTAATCTAAAGGAATTGAGGGCAAGCCATGGACTTAGTAAGTTATTTACACGATGAAATCAATTTTCTCACCGAACAAATGAACGAAGCGGAAAAGGATAAGAACAGCTCCATGCGGTTCCTCTGCGATGCCCGGATCGAAGAAGCCAAGCACCTCTTAAACAAGATTGAGGCCGGGGACATCACGCAGTTGACCAAGACTGAATAGCACATCCAACGAGGGCGAGACCACCATCTCGCCTTCGTTTTGGGTTCTGGCACCCCGAACGGCAACGCTTGGTTCGCCGAATCGGCCATTTAGGTGTAAATTAGAAGTGTTCAGTAATTTAGAGGGGGTAACACGTTGATAACCATTAAATCAGCTCGTGAAATTGAAAAGATGCGTGAATCCGGTGCGGTCCTGGCCGGTGTTCATTTGGGCCTACGGAAGCTCATCAAGCCCGGCATCTCAAGTTGGGAAATCGAAGAATTTGCCAACAAGTACATCGAAGAACACGGCGCTAAACCGTCCGAAAAGGGCTTCGAAGGCTACAAGTACGCCACCTGCGTCAGCGTCAACGACGAAGTGGCCCACGCCATTCCCCGCAAGAACCTGATCTTAAAGAACGGCGACGTGGTCAAGGTCGACATGACCGTCAACTTAGACGGCTTCGAAAGTGATTCCTGCTGGGCCTACGCGGTCGGTGACATCAGCGCCGACGCTAAGCGGCTCATGGACGTCACGAAAAAGGCCTTGTACCTGGGTATCGACCAGGCCGTGGTGGGGAACCGCATCGGTGACATCGGCCACGCCATCCAAGACTACGTCGAAACCCAAAATCATATGGGCGACGTCCGGGAACTGATTGGCCACGGCATCGGCCCGACCATGCACGAACAACCCAACGTCCCCCACTACGGTGAAGCGGGCCACGGGTTACGGTTACGCGAAGGCATGACCATCACTATCGAACCCATGGTCAACTTAGGCACCTGGGAGATCAAGTCTAAGCCAACCGCCGATAAGTCGTGGGAATACTACGTTTCGGCCGATGGGTCCCTGTCCTGCCAGTACGAACACACCCTGGCCATCACCAAGGACGGTCCCAAGATTTTGACGTCCCAGGACCCCGAATTCGACGCGAAGTATCTTTAATCAAAGGAGGCCCTTGCCATGGCGTTAACCAACCACACGTCCGAAAAAACCGTGGCGCACCTGTTCAACCAGATTGCGCCCCAGTACGATCAGATGAATAGCGTGATTAGCCTGGGCACCCACCAACTCTGGCGGCGCCGGGTCATGGGCGCCATGCGGGTGGCCCCGGGCGATTTCGCCCTCGACCTGTGCTGCGGCACCGGTGACTGGACCATTTCACTGGCCCAAGCGGTCGGGCCCAGCGGTCAAGTGGTCGGCCTCGATCTGAGTACCGAGATGCTGGCGGTCGCGCGCCAAAAGGTCGCCGCGGCCCACCTCCAAAGTCAGATCACCCTAAAGACCGGTGACGCCATGCACCTGCCCTACCCGGACAACCACTTCGACGTAGTCACCATCGGGTTCGGTCTGCGCAACGTTCCCGACGCCCAACAGGTCTTAAACGAAATGACGCGGGTGGTCAAGCCCGGCGGCCAGGTGGTCTGCCTGGAAACCTCGCAGCCCACTAATCCGTTGGTCCACGCCGGTTGGCAGGTCTACTTTGGGCATTTAGTGCCCTTGATGGGCCGGGTGGTGGCCCACCACTACCAAGCCTACAACTACCTTCAACGGACCACTCACGAATTCGTGTCGGCCGAGGCGTTGGCCCGGATGTTCAGCCAGGCGGGCCTCCAACAGGTCCACTTTTCCCGGTTCAATCTGGGTGCGGCGGCCGTGCACTTTGGATTGAAACCGCGTCAGTAGAGCTAGGAACTGGCTTAAAAGATTAATCTAGAGGGCTCAGCGCTTCCAGCTCACACTAAAATCGGTGGCATCTTAATTGTGTTCTCCGAAACCAAATGTTAAAAATTAATCATTCTGACTAAGGACCAATTAACAACCAAGTCCAATTTATCAGAAATAACAAAGGCACTTCCCAGAAGTTCAACTCCTGGAAAGTGCCTTTTAATTTGCCTGGGTTTAGTCTAGCGTGGCTTCGGCGTCACGAATTAGCCCCAACACGTGTTGGTTGTTGTTGAGCCGCGCAAAAGCCGCCGCGTCGTCCAAATCTTGTTGGATTTTAGCCCGGTCGGCCCCGTGCTGCTGAAGGTTCAACGCCCGACGTAAAACGATCCGCGCCAAGTAGAACGTAACGTGGTACTGCGCACAGACCTTGACCCCGTAGGCTAGCAAATCGTCGCTGGTCTCATAATCCCCCTGCTGGCTATAGAACTCGGCGGTGTAATTGATGATGTTGAGGGCCCGCCAAATACTATGACGGGTCTTAAACGACAGGTTTCGAATTTCACCGAACACCTTGTTGAAATAAAATTCCGCGCGTTTGGAATCGTTGGCCTGGTTATAGGCAATGCCCGTTCCCGTGTAGGCCAGCATGGCGTACATTGAGTGGTGGCCTTCGTCCAAGCGGTTTAAGATCTGCGAAAAGTCGTACAACGCGTCGCTAATGCTCCCGTGCGACAACGCCGTGGCGTACCCGCGCAAGAAGTAATAGCGCAACTGGAACGTGACGGAGTCGTCGACGGGATCGCCGAGCTTCTCCAAGTCGGCATGCACTAACGGGTACATCTCCTGCTGCAAGTGGGTTTCGGCCGATTCCAGAATCACCGCGCGCTTGGAGTCGCCACTTTGATTGACCGGAAACAGGTCGTCGAGCGTTAGTTCCAAGCGGTCACAGAGTTGTAATAAAATTTTTAATGACGGGACCTTCCCGTTACGTTCAAATTTACTTAAAGTCGCCTGCGTACAAATGCCCTGTGCTAATTGATCTTGCGACAGGTGCATCCGTTTGCGGGTCTCAATGAAGATATCTACGTTCATTTTATCTGTTCCTCATCCCTTGAATGGTTTTGGACTTGTACTTTTAGTGTACAAGATTATCATTCGATTGCCAACCATGTTGTAGCCGGTCCCAATCGCGTTTCCGGCTGGCCGAAACGAACGGGTTGCCCGCGACCGTGAAACGCAGAGGCTGGTCGTGCCAACTTCCCGCACTGACCCCGATTCGAGCCGAAGCCGTGACCCGGCGGGGAATCCGTTCAGCCGTGGGCGTAATCCGCAGGTTGTGCGCGCCCAACAAGGTCCGGTTCAAGTCCTTGGTGTGAATCCCTAACGCCGCCATCAACTTACCCGGGCCATTGGTCACGTCCGGCACCGGTTTGTCGCGGTGGATTTGCATCAATTTAAGTCCCCGGTGCGGTTCGATACCCCGAATCAAGATTCCTTGGGGCGTGCCTTGCGGTTGGGCCGCCACGTTGAGCATGTAGTAGCCCCGTAAGACGTATATGTAAATGGTGCCCGGCGCATCATACAGCGCCGCGTTGGCCGCCGTGTGCCGCCCGTTAAAGGCGTGGGCGGCGGTGTCCTGTTCACCCAGGTAGGCCTCGGTCTCCACGATCCAGCCACTCATTACCCCGGCCGGTGTCTCGTAGATCAGCTCGTGGCCCAGCAGGTCGCGGGCAATCTCTGGGGTGGGCCGCCCCGTGTAAAAATCACCGATGGCTGTCATTGCCGCCACTCCTTTCAAAATCATTAAAACTAATGGTGCCCCACAACTAATTGGTTAATCACCCAGACCCTTTGCACGTTGGTCAACAAACGGTAGAATAGGCCCTAGGAGATGATGCTTTGATGGCACTAAAATTAGAACGAATTTATACCAAGCCAGCCGATCTTAGCGGTTACCGCGTCCTGGTCGACCGCCTCTGGCCCCGGGGCATTTCTAAGGTCAACGCCCACCTGAACCACTGGGACAAAGAAATCGGCCCCTCGACCGATTTGCGGAAATGGTTCAACCACGATCCCGAAAAATTTCCCGAATTCAAAACGCGCTACCTGGCGGAATTAAAGGCTAATCCCGCCCTCCCAGCGTTCTTACAGCAACTGACCGACCAACTCGCTACCCAAGACGTGATCCTGTTGTACGGTGCCAAGGACCAGACCCACAACCAGGCCGTGGTGCTTAAGGCCTTTCTGCAAGCACAACTTGCGGGGCAAGTACCCGCCGCACGGTTGCGAGACTAAGGGCGTGAGTGCCCGGTAACATGGCGGCGACCGGTTCCAGCGGGTTCGCATTGATGCCGATGGTAATACACCCCGCGGCCGTTGCCGCCTGAACGCCCGTGACGGTGTCTTCAAACGCCACGCAGGCACTGGGCGCCAAGTGTAAGAGGTCGGCCGCGGCCAAATAGACGTCCGGAGCGGGCTTACTGGCGGCCAGACTCGCGGCCGGTACGATCTTATCGAAGACGGCCGTCAGTCCCAACCGTTCGATCTCGGCCGCCGCATTCGTCGACGCCGAGGCCAGTGCAACCGGGTAATCCGCTTGCTGAAGTTCGGTCAGAAAAGCCGTCACCCCGGGCAACCGGTTCGCTGGGGTCATGGCGGCCACGTACTGGCGGTAGAGGTCGTTTTCGTGGTCGGTCATGGCTTGGAATTGGGCCGGCGTCAAGTCGTTTTCTCGCCCGACCGAGGCCAGAATCGTGGTCAGCGAGTCCGCCCGACTCATCCCCGGTAACCGGGTCGCTAACGCTGCCGTCCAGGGAACGGCGAGCTCCTGGGCCACGGTCTGCCAGGACTTCAAATGGTACTGCCACGAGTCCGCAATGACCCCGTGCAGATCGAATAAGAAACCATGAATCGTCGTCATTCGATTACCCCCTCGTCATCATGGGTGTTAACAAGTCTTATTATACACCTATCTGGCGACAAAAAAGCGTCAACGGCCTACACCGTTGACGCTTATTTAAGTCACTTGGTTTAACGATTTTGTTACCGAATCACGATCACGGACACGTCGGACTTCCGGGCTAATCGTAACCCGATGGCCCCCGGATGCCCGTGACTGGCAAAGTCCACGTCGGCCCCGCACACGACCAAGTCCGGTTGAAAGTCCGGAATGATCTGTTGCAAGATCACGTCGTCCACGTCGCCGCCTTCCGCCACGATGGGCCGGACGTTCTCCACGCCAAAGTCTCTGGCCTTGGCGGCGTAGTCCTTGACCACGTCCTGGAGTTCCTGCCGCTTCTGGTGGACCTTATCGGGCATCAGCGATTCGTAGATGCTGATATCATCGCTTTCTAGAACCGACGCGATTCCGAGTTCCGCCCCGTAATCCCGGGCCATGGTCAACGCAAAGCGAAAGGCCCGGGCGGTTGACGGCCGATCATCTTCATCGATGGTAATCAACACGCGGTGGAAAAACAGTGGTCGGTAATTTTCATCTGGCATAAAACCCCTCCTGGCGTCACAATCTCTGGTCTCATTATAACAAGCCTAATCGGAAACGCAACCACCACACCGGTTCCAGTATCGGTGCAGCGGCCGCAAGCAAAAACAGCAACCCGAAACCTAAGTTCCGGATTGCTGTTTGATTTTAATCGTTTAAATTAAGCCCTTAGCGCGCATGGTCCGGCGATAAGATCATTGGTCCCCGCACGGCCCGCGGTAACTCGACGGTAATCCGCCGCATCACGACTGGCTTGGGTACCATCACTGGTTCGGTGGCCTTGGCTGGCGCCGTCTTGGCCGTCAGCATGTGCCAAATCGAATGCAATAGAAGTAAGCAAACAATCATTAACGGGAACCCGGCAATCGTCGACACGGTTTGCACGGTCTTGAAGCCCCCGACCATCACAATCCCGAAGGAGAAGACGATGAAGACTACGACCCAGATCATCCGGTTCCAGCGACTTGGTTGTTGTCCGTCGTCTAAGTGCAGACTGGTAAACGACGACACGATAAACGCCGAAGACGAAATCGTGGTGGCCAAGAAGATGAAACACGAGATACAGTACAACGCTAAGACGATCATCTTAAACGGTAAGGTGGCAATCACCGTGGCAACCACGGCGGCTTGTCCCTGCGTGTTTAAGATGTGGACCAAGTTCACTGCCCCGGTCCGTTGGAGCCACAGGGAGTAGCCCCCGAAAATGGCGTAGAAGCTCATGCACCCTAAGGCCCCGTAGGTCAGCATGCCGACCAAGACCTGCTTGATTGTCCGTCCCTTGGAGATCCGGGCGATAAACAGTCCCATGACGGGCATGTAGGACAACCACCAGCCCCAATAGAAGATGGTCTCCTGTTGGGCCGTGGAGTCACCACCGTTCGGCAGCGTGTTGGTGGACATGGAAATGAACTTTTGGGCCATTAAGCCCAGACTGTTAGTTTCAGAATTCAGAATATAGACGGTCGGTCCGATGATCAGAATCAAGGCCAAGAGTCCTAAGGCCGTCCAGATGTGCGCGGCACTTAACCGGTCGATCCCCCCGTTTAACCCGTGGAAGACCGTGACGGCAAACAGAATAAACAGAATAATAAAGAGCTCAATCTTGAGCGCCAGGTTGTCTTGAACCCCGGTCAAACGACTTAAGACCTTCGAGATAATCGGAATTTCCATCCCGACGGAAGACCCAATGCCCCCCATGATTCCGAAGACCACTAAGAAGTCGATGACTTGCCGGGCAATCTTCTTGCCGCGGCTGTCGCCTTGCAGGCTGGTAATGGCGGCACTGACCCGTTGGACCTTACCGTGCTTAACGAATAAGACGTAAGCAATCGCAATGGTCGCGGGCGCAAACATCATCCACGCCATGGGGCCCCAGTTGAACTGGCCGTACATGTGCGCTGCCCCGTAGGCCGCCGTAGAGAACGGCTTCAGCCCAAAGGCCGGGTGCTGTAAGTAGCGTAAGGGGTCGACGATGGACAGCATCAAGATACTGGCATCGATCGCCGTGGCAAACACCATGCTTCCCCACTGGAAGCTGCTGTAACGCGGCTTGTCGTCGGGGTCCCCCAGCTTAATTTTCCCAAATTTTCCAAAGGCGAGATACATAAAGAATAAAAAGTTAATCGCATAGACCAACAGGTAAGCCCACGACATCTGGGTATCGATCCAGTTCAGAATCGACCCCAAGACCGTCTGTAGCCGATCGCCGCCCATGATGAAGATCACGGACGCAATGGCAAACAAGACAAACGTTGGCACGAACACTAACTTATCAATATTTTTTCGCGCTAAAATAAAAATCCTGCTACTGATGACTCAGTTTAAGTTCCAGAATTTCTTGCTTCGTCCTAGTTGGCACTGGTCAAATTGTATCCTGTACAACTGAGTGCCTAGTCCACAAGCGTAAATTCCCGGCTAGCAACCGGTACAGCGCTTTGTTGGCGACAATGTCGCACAAAGTTTTCAGTATCTCTAGATTTTTAACGAAGCTTTGACGACACTTCGTTGGGCGCAGCGACGGGTTCACCGTCACTGATAGAGTTTTTGCACGTTCAGCCTAGTTTCGCTAGGTTAAAATCAGTAGCAGATTTTCCTTCCTTCTTCGGTCTGGCCTGCAGTGCAAGATACTGACGAGAAGCCTCTTAACTAAAATTAGTGCCTACGGAAGTTAACTCCGGGTAAATGGTCCGTCTGACGCGCCACGGCGTCGCAAGTTGAGGCCTCACGATTGGCAAAACGCCAATGGGTCTGGTCACACGGATAGAACTGCGATTTACGGCGAACTTAACTTCCAGCCAATCTTCGGTAATCGTAAATGATAACCGCATTCGAAACGTTGTTGGCAAGAAGCGCCAACAGATGTTTAGTTGAATTTAGAAATCATCAATTACCTCCTCAATGTTTCGCCTGAACCACCATCGTTCAGAGCGTTACTCCCCAAGATACACAAAAAGCGCCGAACCGGGTCGTCCCACGAGTCCGACGCCATGCGCCTAAACAGCCGCTACGACTGCATTCCTGTGAAGCAATATCCACGTTTTATTATACGCGGACGGCATGATTAGTAAAACGGCACAAGTGGTTTCCCGCCGTTCTGACTAAAGAAACCGGTTCCACCGCCTATCATGATACGAATCTAAGAATTTGATGAGAATTTTAGTTATCCACTATCCTTTGGCCGGCAACTAAAAAGCCTGGGGCCACTGCGCCTTGGCGGCCGCGTTGCCCGTCTCACCGTTATCGATTTCCTTGATTACGCGTGCCGGGTTCCCGGCAATCACCACGTTATCGCCGAAGGACTTGGTCACCACGGACCCAGCGCCCACGACCACGTTATTGCCCAACGTGACGCCGGGCAGAATCGTGACCCGACCGCCCAGCCAGGCGTTATCGCCAATGGTGATGGGCGCGCCCATTTCCACGTCGGCCACCCGGGCCATGGCGTTCAAGGGGTGCACGGGGGTGTACAGGCCAATGTTGGGCCCAAAGTAGCAGTGTTCCCCGATGGTAATGGGACAGGTATCCAAGAAGGTCATGTCGTAGTTGCCGTAGAAGTGGTCGCCGATGTGGATGTTCCACCCGTAATCAAACTTAAAGCCCGCTTCCACGAAGAAATCGTCGCCGGTATCGGTAATCAATTGCCGGTACCCCTGATTGCGCGCGTCGTTGTCGTCTAGTTGGTTAACGGCCCGTAGTTGCTTGCGGGCAGTCGTCCGCCGTGCGATCAGTTCGTGATCGAATTGGTTATACGGCTGACCCGCCGTCATCTTTTCCCGTTCTGTTGCCATAGTCTAACATCACTCCTCTTGGGGCCATCATACCACTTCTGGCGGGTGGGCCTCAAAACCCGCGCCAGCTAAAAAATGGCGCTCACCCCTGAGGATGACCGCCACACACCAGATTTAAATTTAATCTTCGACGTTCGGATTCATGCTCATCGACGGCGCTTCTCTGAGGATCCAAGTGATCCCGTAAGCGTCCACGATTTGGCCCATCTTACCGCCCTGTGTCTGGTCGGCAAACGGGTTGATGACCTTCACGTCGGACTTGATCAACCGCTGATACAGCGCCAGTAATTCCTTGACGCTATCGCTATCGTCTTCATCGACGACCAGCATCAACGAAATCAACGTGGACGACGTGGGTTGCCCCATCAAGGCGTCGGCACACTGCACGTCGAGACCTAATAACCGAAAGCCCCCGCGCATGGTCAACTGGTCTAAGTCCATCTCTGGTTCCAGTCCGTACTGTTCCGCTTCATCCACCGTGGGACTGACGCGGTAGACGTCGGTTGCGCCAAAGACGTCCTGGTAATAGGCCAGGGCCTCCTTCGCATTTTCAAATTCCAAATAGGGAATTAACTTTGCTTGCATCATCGGTACCTCGTTACTTTAATTTAGTCTAGTGGTTCCTACTGATCATTGATCCCAGCATCCCGCAAGATTTGCCGGATGGCCGCGACCGACCGGTCCACCGTTTGGTGACTCGCCGGCTGGGCCGCTGGAGTCGCCGGTTGCGTCGGCGTGGTCGCAGCGGAAGCCGGTGCCGCAGCCTTAGTTGCCGTGACGGGCCCCGTCACCGGCGGCGTCACGCCCGGCGTGGTCATGTGATCCATGGTCTGGTTCAACAGGTGATCGACAAACACGTTACCTTGGTTGGTGGCGTGGCCCTTGGTCCAATGAAAACTCAACTGCGTAAATTGCGGTAATAGTTGGTCGACTTCCCGCCATAGTTCGGCGTTAGCCAACGGACCGGCACTGCGTTTCCAACCCCGGCGCTTCCAACCGGCTAACCACCCCTGCGTGACCGCGTTTAACACGTAGCGGGAGTCCAACACGAACTGCACGGCCTTGGTCGTTTGACCCAACCGACTTAACTGCTGCAGGGCCCGTAAGAAGGCCATGATTTCCATGCGATTGTTGCTGGCTCCCCATTCGCCGGCCGAATCGGTCACGACCTGATCCGGGAGTTCCATTCGGTAAGCCCAAGCGGCCTTGTCGTCGTTCCGCACGTGACCGCCCGCCACGTTACCCGTGTTCCGGGAACCACCATCCGTATAGACGGTGATTTCGGCGGGCGTTGCCGAACCGGTTGCTCGCGCCTTGACCGCTCCGGTCTTGGTCTGAGTCGTAGGCGTGGCCGTCCCAGTCATGAAGGCGTTGGCCGCCGCCTCGGTGGGAAAACTCTTGTACTGTGCGCCCGGATACCCGCTCACTTGCTTTTGCGCGTCCGGCCAGGTGCGATAAATACCCGGTTGTCGTCCCCGACGAACCGCATAAAACTTTTGTGCCATTCTATCCCCACTTTCGCACTAATCTTAGCTAGTTTACCATACTTTTCCCGCACTTCGATGAAAATGGGCATTACCAAAATCATGAAGCCGTTACCATATTGGCCATTGGCGGGTCTTGTCAGCCCTAACTTTTCCGACTAGCGGAACGTTAAGAATGGGTAACTTAGAGGGAGAAATTGTTTTCATCATGTAGGGATTATGCTAACCTAGTAGGTAGAAGGATTTTACTGACCGGCGGGGATTGATCTGTTATCTCGCCTAAATTTTTAAGGAGGTTTTTTATGGAAAGTCCTATTCGCGCCACCCTCATCACCGTCGACCAAGCCCGCGCCATGTTGAAAGATCAACGTGACCAACGGGGTGAACGTTTCCCCGAACTCGCCCTCTCCGGCCAGTACATCCTGCCCGACTATCGTCTCACGCGTAAACGGGAAGCCTTCAAGATCCGACGGCACACGTTTTTAAAGAAGCATTTTCGCTCCTACGTTGCCTTTGACTCCGATAATGGTCAAACGCTCTGGATCCATAACTTTCCGAGCCTCTCTGAAGCCTGCTTCTGGTTAAACACCGGCTTAAAGCCCAACGACACCGATTCGGCCAGTTCCTACCAGGAATGGAAAACCAAGCACGTCGACGAAATTGAGGTTTTAAAAGAACAACTTCGCGCGCAACATCACGAGAAGAAAAAAAGCGTCGAGACGCCCAAGAAGCCCACGGTTTCCACGGTGAAAAAGACCAAACACTTGAAAAAGTAAGCGCTCCGAGTTCACGGAACGCTTTTTGTTTTGCCCAAATTGACACAAAAACGTGCGCCCAAGCCATCGCTGGCGAGGACGCACGTTGATCTTTTACTAGGGCCTGTCTTAAAACTCAATCACCACTTTAAATGACCACCCATTATCCTTTGCTGAAAAGAGTTCCGTTTAATTACTGTTATAACTCGTATGAGCTGGAAGGCCAGTCAGAAATGAGCTCAGGAGTGAAATTTGTGTTGGCTGGCGTTTTCTGCCAGCTCGAACCTCAGACACAGGTCGGTCTTCAAGACCTGAACTATGGGCTTGAAGCCGTGCCCACTCCGTTCCAGCCCATTTCTGACTGGCCCGGAGGCGCTGAATCCTCTAAATTAGTCTTCTAAGACAGACTCTAGTTTCTGAATTAGTTCAAACTTATTTCGTCAAATTTAAGTGGACCTGCTTGGGGTCGGTCTTAACGATGACGCGGCCGTGATGGATCGAGTACAGGATCTCGGCTCGCGTGTTCAGCGCGTTATAGAAATTATCGCTATTCATGATGACCAAGTTAGCTGGCTTCCCCACTGACAGGCCGTAATGGTCGGCCACGTGCATGGCCTTGGCCCCGTGAGTCGTGACAAACTGGTACGAGTTCAAGATATCGTCGTACCCCATCATCTGGGTCACGTGAATCCCGGTGTGCAGAGCATCGAGCATGTTGCCATCACCCATCGGGTACCACGGATCCTTGATGTCGTCTTCCCCGAAAGCCACGTTGACGCCGGCCTCGTTAAGTTCCTTAACTCTGGTCAGCCCCCGGCGTTTCGGGTAGGTGTCAAACCGACCGCCTAAGTGGGTGTTGATCAGCGGGTTAGAAATCATGTTGATATGGGAAAGCTGCAATAGGCGCATCAACTTGTAGGCGTAAGCGTTGTTGTACGAGCCCATGGCCGTGGTATGGCTGGCCGTGACCTGGTCCCCCAAGCCGGTTTCGTAAGCCAACGTGGCCAAGGTTTCCAGTCCCCGGGACGCCGGGTCGTCGATTTCGTCACAGTGCGCGTCGACCAACTTGCCGTATTTTTGCGCCAAGTCGACCGCGAAATGCAGCGATTCCACGCTGTATTCCCGGGTGAACTCGAAGTGCGGGATGGCCCCAATCACGTCGACGCCCAGCTTAGCGGCCCGTTCCATCAATTCCTTACCGTGAGGGAACGACAGGATGCCGTCCTGCGGAAAGGCCACCAACTGGAGTTCGATGAAGTCCTTGACCTCGTCACGAACTTCCAGCAACGCCTTTAACGCCGTCAGGTTCGGGTCGGTCACGTCCACGTGGGAGCGAACGAACTGGATCCCGTGCGAGGCCTGCAGTTCCAACGCCTGCCGGGCACGTTGCTTCACGTCATCGTGGGTCAACGTCTTCTTGCGTTCTCCCCAGATGCGAATCCCGTCGAACAGGGTCCCGGACTGGTTCCATTCGGGGTCTCCCGCCGTCATGGTGCTGTCTAGATGCACGTGGGGATCAACAAACGGTGGCAAAATCAGCTTGCCCTGCGCGTCGATGACCGTTTCGTGGTCTTGCGGCGTGAGATGGTCCGCAATGGCGGCAAACTTGCCGTCCTCGATCCGAATATCCTGTGGAGCGGTGGCGTTTTCAATCAATCCTTGTTGAATTAACATGTCTACTTTATTCCTCCTGAAACGGGTATGTCCGTCGCCACACCATCCGATGCGTTGCAACCCGACTTAGTAAAATCCCGAAACCGTTTGGCCAAACCACAACAGCAGTCCGTCCGCCAGCGCGCCGAGGCCCGCGACCCACGTCGCCACGACCAACCACGCGAGCCACCAGCCCGACTGATGGGGAAACGCCTTCACGATTCCTATTAAGCTTATCACACATCCGCCTAACCCGAGCGATAAAGTCACGGGTTCCTGGCCAATCATGCGGTAAGCCCAGCCCGTGGCGCCGTTGAGTGCAAAAACACCCATTAAAAGACCCACCAGGCCCCAAACTAACCCCCGCCATTGTTGTCGCGACAATTCTTTCATCCCCTCACATCATCTTTGAAACATCTCTGGGTGCATTTTCAGGATTTCATGCTATCCTTAGAACAACTAAGTTTGTTCTAAGGAGGATGTTCTGATGACTAATACTTATCCACAAGCCCTCACCATCGCGGGCTCCGATAGCGATGGGAGTGCCGGCATGCAAGCCGACTTACATACCTTTTTTGCCCGCGGCGTTTACGGCGCTTCCGTGATCACGGCCTGCGTGGCCGGTAATTCGTACGGTATCCACGCCAGCGTTCCGCTGCCCACCAACTTCATCGACCAGGAGTTTCAGGACCTGGCGGCCGATTACCACATCCGCGCCGCCAAGACGGGGATGCTCGCCGATTCCGAACTGATCAACGACGTTGTGCGTAATTATCAGGCGGCCGACTTCGGCCCGCTGGTGGTCGATCCCGTCATCATGACCAAGCACGGCAACCAGTTACTGGAAGAGAGTGCCTTTGAGACACTGCGGAAACAGCTACTCCCCTTAGCAACGGTTCTCACCCCGAACTTCTACGAGGTCGAAAAGATCGCCGAGACCACGATCCACACGGATGCGGACATGGTTGCCGCGGCCCAAAAGATGCAGGCCATGGGGGCTAAAAACATCATTGCCAAGGGCAGTCACGCGATTGCCGACCAGACGACCGTTCGGGATTTCGTACTCCTCGAATCCGGCGACAGCTTCTGGCTCAGCGAACCCTACCACGCCACCGACCGGGTCAACGGGACCGGCGACTCCCTGTCGGCCTGCATCACGGCCGAACTCGCCAAGGGAACGCCGATGAAGCAAGCCATCACCATTGCCAAGGCCTTCGTGAACACCGCAATTGGCAATCCAATCGATGTGGCGCACAAATTTGGTCCCATCAATCACTGGGCCGCCCAAGAACGGACTTACGATTAATTCTAATATTAGAGCCTGAGACAAGCGTCTTGGGTTCTTTTTCGTCTCCAAATATCTAGTGTCGAAACGTGCGCCAAAGGGCATCTGGTTCCGCTTAACCCCTTGAATCGTCAGCTAATCCAGGTTCAGGATTATCCGTCTTACGAACCATCGTTCATGCTCGTCAGCTAACCGCCTTTTATCCCACTCTTTTTCCTACCATTTATCCGGCCGCCAGGTGCGACCATCGATTTCGCCCTGTAACTGGTCTTGCCGTCGCGCCTGTTCGGCCGCTAAATGGTCTAGCGCGACCCAGAAGGCCCGGTCCGTAAACTTCGCTTGGTGCTGGGCCAGCGCCTGTAATTGTTGGTGTAGCCATGCTTGATTATCAGTCATCGTCTTGCTCCTTAATCATGGCTAACGTGGCCATGAGGGCTTCTAAGTCGTCTTGTTGTTGCGTCATAGTCGTGACGATCAATTCCCCGGTTGCCCGATCGGCCGGGGCTAGTTGCGCTACCATGGCCGGTAAGCGGTCCGCAAACCAGGCTTGCCGGTTCGCCAGCGTATCGGGGGCCGGTTGGGTCAGGTAACGCTGATAGTCCACCACCAGTTGTAATTTTTGCGCTTCGTCTAAGTAATTGAATTGGTGGACCGCCAGGGTCGGCAACCAGGTCATGTGGGCCCGGTGAGCTAAGGCCGCCAACGGGGCCATCAACGCATCAATGGTCACGTTTTCGGTCCCGCCCCGGCGAAAGGCCTGCGCAGGCATCCCCGTGGTGACCACCACACCCAACTCCTTGTCCGCTAACGGGTAACGGTGGTCACCGTACACGAAGGTCCGGGTCAAGACGGCCGCCTCCCACTGGGCGAGGCTGGCCGGTGCCGCGTACCAGTACAACGGAAATTGAAAAATGATCCGGTCCGCCTGCCGTAACGCGGCCTGCTCACGTGCCGCATCGTACGTTTCCTGTGCGGTAAGGGCGCGGTAGGTCACCCCCGTGCTGGGTAAACTCGCTTTAAAGAATTGTTGGGTGGTCGAATCCGCCAAATGCGGATGGGCCACCAAGACTAACGTTTGCATCTCCGTCAACTCCTTCATCGTTGCGTTTACTGTAGCATAGAACGGCCTTAACGCCGCCAAAAAAGAGTTTGGGACATAAGTCCCTAAATTCCAGTAGTTAAAAATTGGTCCTAG
>NZ_AZDW01000031.1 GCF_001434115.1 Levilactobacillus zymae DSM 19395 | reverse complement strand
CTTGAATCATGTGTTTGATGGGGATTTTGGAGTTTCTGGTGAATAATTCAGGATTATACAAATGCCTTCTTTCGGAAGTTTTGAAAATCTTTGATACCTATTTCACAACGTAATTATAACCGATGGAGTTACAGTTCGCAACCGGTTTCACTAAAAAGTTTGTAAAGTCAGCGCTAAAAGGGGCCGTTATCGCGCTTGGCCCTAAGGTTACGCCAATTCTAAATTTTTAATGAGCCGTTTTCAGTGGGACTAAGCATTAAAGAAAAGCTAAACAAGCGACTTTCATTTTAGGCGTTCACGGCTGAAATCGGCTTTCACATGGGGACCGAAATAAACCCGGACTCCCCGAAAGTTTTCGGGGCGGTGCGGTCCGGAAAGTGGGTATAATGGGGGCGACCGGTCGCGGTCATTTGGGAGGAACGACATGCAAAGTTTAAAGACACATCGCCAAGCGGAAAATGCCGCGTGGAAGACGATCCAAACCCAGGAATTGCAAAAACTCCGGAGCGCCCAGCAACACCTGTGGTTCAACGTGGGCGCGTACTTGTTGATATCGGTCATCGAATTTTATCTGGCCATCATCGGCCATTCACAGACGCTACGGGCCGACGCCTTCAATAACCTCGCCGGCATCATTTCGGCGGCGTTACTGCTGGTGGGCATCTTCATTGCCCGCGACATCGACGACGATGATTTGATGGGCCAACCCCTGCCGCAGGACCTACAGAAGACGGGGCAGCGGCTCCAACTGACGCGGTTTCACTACGAAACGGTCTTCACCCTGATCACGGGGATCGTGATGGTTGCCATCGCCGTCAGTGTCATTTACGGCGGCTTGAAGAGTCTAGTCAAACCGGCAACGCAGGAGATTCCCCGGCCCATCACGTTGGTCGGGGCGGCCATCGCCATGGGCATCATGCTGATCGTCTGGTGGTTCAACCGACAAGGCGGCCGCAAGCTCAACAACGCGGCGTTGACGGCCGCCGCCCAAGACAGCCTGAGCGATGCGCTGACCAGTCTGGGCACGTTGGTCGCCATCGGTGGCGCGCTGTGGTTTCGGGTGACCTGGCTGGATGGCGTGGCCAGTATCGTCGTCGGCTTCTTCATCCTGGCGGCGGGAATTCAGATTTTTCGCGAGAGTAGTTTGAACCTGGCCGATTACTTTGACCCCCAAGCCGAAGCTCAATTCCGGGCGGCCATCGAGCAACACGCGCAGGTGGTCCGCGTCGAGGAGCTCAACGCGCACTATAGTGGCAACATGGTCACGCTGGACGTGATCATCGCCGTCGACGCCCACATGGAGGTCCAAGACAGCTACCGGTTGGGTGAGGAGATCGAAGCCCAGATGCGCCGGCAATTTGGCATCGTCGACACCGACGTGATGGCGGTGCCGGCCACCAGCGAAGAGCAGCGCGGTCGGTAAATTTTAGTGAAAACTAGTAAAGCGGCCTTATCCCAAGTTTCGGGGTAAGGCCGCTTTGTGTTAGGGATTTAATCGGTCGGCCCCGCAAAGTAGGGTTCCGTGATGGTCAGCGTCGCTTGGTCTAAGTCTAGGCGCGCCATAGCCCCGTACGGGAGTGCCGTCCGCGGGTAGGCGTGACCGAAATTGAGGTTGGTCATGAGTGGTGTCTGGAGGTCGGCGGTGACCGCCTGTAACACCCGGCAGTAGTCGGCATAGTAGACCTCGTCTTGGGGTTTGCCCGTGATGATGGCGGCCGCAGCTCCCAGGATACCGGCGGTTTTTAGATTTTCCAGCATGGTTTGGTAGGCCGCCGGGGTGGGCCGCTCCTCGCTGGTTTCCAAGAAGAGGATCTTTCCCGCAAAGTCGGCGGCACTGGGAAGCAGGTGGTAGTGGGCGTTAACGGTGGGTTCGTCGGGAAACCGCGTGTCGGTCAGCAGGCTGTTCAGACTGTCGAGACAACCGCCCAATAAGGGCCCGGTCACTTGTCCGTGGCCGCGTAAAACCTGGTAGCCCCGCGTTTCGGGGTGACTGCTGCGGGGAGTGTCCAGGGCCGCCGGCGAGAAATCGGTGCGTTCCTGGTACCAGACGGGACTACTAGCAATGGTCGTCGTGGCGGGATTGGTGAAGTAGTGGTGTAGCGTTTGGGCCGTGTACGGTAAGAGGTCGGGCCCCAGTTCGGCCAAATCGTTGAGCAGGTTGGGGCCGTAGTAGGTGGTCAGTCCCAGCTGGTAGAGCATCAGGTGGTCGACCGTGGTGTCCGAAAACCCGGTGAAGAGTTTGGGATGTGCCGTGACGGCCGCACGAAAATCGGGGTCATCAAGTAAGAACGGGGCTAACCGGTAGGTGTCGTTACCCCCGATGGCACAGATAATCCCGCGAATCTGCGGGTCCAGGAAGGCCGTTTTGAGATCGGCGGCCCGGGCCGCGGGATGCGCCGCCAGATAAGCGGTTCCCTTGAGGCTGTTGGGCAGGCAAACGGGGATGAGGCCGAGTTGACGTAGCCGGTCTTTTCCGCGAGCCAGTTCGTGAGCGGCGAACGGTTCGCCCAGGGTGCCGGCCGATAAGCTGACGATGGCGACCGCGTCCCCGCGCTGCAATGGTGCTGGTTTGAACATGAACATCCCTCCAAGCGAAAAAAGTTAGCTTCCAGTCTACGCTTGGGACCGGCCTTTGCCAAGGGTTACCAAAAAGTGCCTACTCGTCAAAGCGTGACTCAGCGGTTAAACTAGGTAAAAACGACAGGGGGAACCGGAAAATGGCGAAGAAAACCTACAATATCGGCGTGGAAGCCACGTTAGACGTGATTAGTGGCAAGTGGAAACCGCAGCTGCTCTGCCACCTGAGCGTGCGGCCGCAGCGCACCTGCGATTTGCGCCAGGAACTCCCGGAAATTTCCCAAAAGGTCCTGACCCAGCAATTGCGTGAATTAATGGACGACGGCATCGTCCAGCGTCAGGTCTACGGCGAACGGGCCCCCTTCAAGGTGGTCTATACGCTGACGCCCATGGGTCGGTCGTTGGGCACCGTGTTGGTTCAGATGTCGATCTGGGGCGAACACCACGTCGACGAGCTCCGAGAAAACGGTGTCCGTGACGTGCGGGTCCAAAATGACCACACCGGGTTCGAGCACTTATTACAAGCGAATTAAAGGTTGAAAGTACGAAAATAGTCCTTAGACCTTATCACGAAGGGCCTGAGGTTCAAAATAATACTTTTTCGGCGTTATCTAACACTGCCTAGTAGTCTTGCGAGACTACTAGGCAGTGTTTTTGTAAATTGTTTGAAAAATATGTCCAAAGTTTCTAAAGACCTACCCATCTTTCTACTCAGATTGCTAAGGTTTTACATTAACCAACCCAAATATTTCCGGTCAGCGGTGTATTGGTGACGATATCTTTATTAATTTGGTAGGTAATTTGCGTAATTGGTCTACTACTTGGTCTAAAGATGAAGCGGTTGAATTGTTGTTCAGATGGATACTTTACAATCAGAATCTCTTATGGTAACGTTTACAAACGGAGGAGTAATTCGCACAACTTTTTTAAAAAATCGGAGGGTTTTACATATGAAACGTAGTATGAAGAGTGGTATCGTCGTTGTTTTGGGTACCATGTTGTTCACCACGTTCAGCGGTTCTGTCGTAGCTAATGCTAAAACGACTAAACCGGCTAATAAGGCAATCTATGGGACTTATATTCCCTTGAAAGGTGCCAGTAACGTCCAGGACTTAGGGGGTATCAAGACCACCAACGGGTCCGTTGTGAAAGCACATCGCATCATTCGGTCCAACAAGATGATCGGCTACACCAAGCATGATGTTAAGGTCATGACGAAGGCTTACAAATTGAAGACGGTCGTGGATTTCCGGACCAACAGCGAAATCAAGAGTACACCGGACGTTAAAATTGCTGGTGTGAAGTACATCAAGGATGGCGTGGTTAAGGACTCCAACTTTGGGGGCAACACGCAAGCCGACTTTGCAAAACAATTAGCTGTGATGAGTCCTAAGCACATGCCCGAATTCTACCAAGGATTGGTTAGTGACAAAATCTCCGTCAAGGGGTATAAACTGTTCTTTAAACAACTGTTGAACCAAAAGAAGGGGTCCACATTGTTCCACTGTACCGATGGGAAAGACCGGACCGGTATTGGGGCGATGCTTTTCTTATCCGCAATGGGTGTCAGCAAAAAGACCATTATGCGGGAATACTTACGGTCCAATCATAATTTGGCAAAGGACAACGCTATTGCCATCTCTGCCATGGACAAAGTAACTACGAATAAGGCTGCTCGGGCTAATTTCCGCCGGCTGAAGGCCGTTAAGAAGGAATACCTGAACGCTGCCTACAAGAAGATCAACCAAAAGTATGGTTCGACTAATAACTTCTTGAAGAAGCTGGGCGTAACGGCACACAAGAAGGCCCAATTACGATCCATGTACCTGGTCAAATAGGGGTAATCAGTGAATGACCTCCTCCAAAAATGAAGCGGTGACATACCAGAATTAACTGGTGTGTCACCGTTTTTCGTTATCTGGCGAGGACCGGTTGCATTAAAGCGGCTGACAGAGGAGGTGGGAGTATTTTTACAAGCGAATTAAAGACATGAAGAAAGGCGCCCCGTCGGTTGACGGAGCGCCTTTTGCGTCTGCTATTAACGAGTAATGACCACTTCGCCGGCGGTCTGGCGGGTCGCCACCTGGTCGAGGGCGGCCTGCGTTTGTTCCAGCGAATAGGTCGCCGCGACCGTGGGCGTCAGGTGCAGGTCGGCCAACCAGTCACTGATATGGCAGAGTTGTGGTCCGTCGGCGTGGACCAGCATGAAGCGGTATTGCTTGTGTTGGTGGCGGGCTTGAAGCGTAAAACCGAGTCCGGCGGCACCAAAGATGAGCTGGCGGGGAAACGAGTAGCCCTGTTGCCGGGCAAATTTCCAATCGGGCAGGGCTGCTAGGGAGACCAGGGTACCGTGGTGGCGCAAGATTTTCAGCTCGTTGGGGATGGCGTCGCGTCCCTGCGTATCGATCACGGCGTCAAAGTCGTGCAACTCGGTGGCGAAGTCGGTGGTGTGGTAGTCGAGGACCCGTTCGGCGCCTAAGGCTGTGAGCACCGCGGTGTGCCGTGGACTGGCACTGGTGGTCACCCGGATGCCGAGTTTGTGGGCAAACGGGATGACGAACAGGCCAAAGCCCCCGGCCCCGCGGGGCAGAAACAGCTGGTCACCGGCCTTCAAGGAGAGTTCCTCGGTCAGCGCCTGGTAAGCGGCAAGGGCGGCCGAGGGTACCGCGGCCGCCTGTTCGAAGGTCAGTCCCGCGGGAATTGGGGCCAGACAGTTGGCCGCGACCGCCACGCGTTCGGCGAAGGCCCCCATTTGGGTGTGCGGTAAGCGTGCGTACACGGCTTGGCCCACGCTAAAGGTGGTCACGGCAGCACCTACTTTTAAAACGGTCCCCGCGACCTCACTCCCTAGCGTAAAGGGGGGCTTGGTGGGCAGAATCGGGGCCATGACCCCGGTGGCGAAGCGGACGTCGGTTAAGTTGACGCCGGCGGCCTGGACCTCGATTAAGACGTCGGTGGGCCCCACGGTGGGTTCGGGAACGTCGTTAAGTGCGACCCAGTGTTGACGATTGTAATGGGTAACCTGAATAGCTTGCATGAAACGTCCTTCCTTTGAGCGAACGAGTAGTGCAGAGGTCTCAGTTGGTGGAAAATTTGGTGTTTGGTGGCTTCAAGCAGCCACCGGTAGGCCTCTAAATTTGGTTTAAATGATTAATCTATTTTAGTGGAAATTAATTGGTTACGCAAGCTAAAGGTTTTGGGGCTGTGGCGTTGGGGCACTTTAAAGTGCCTTCTTTTTTTCTGAACGTATGTCAGTAAACTAAGGGTCAAGGAGGTGGCTGATGACCAACGAACTAATTGGCTTACGGGTGGTGCGCACCCTGATCACGTGTCCCGCCCAGTGGCGTATTCTCTTGAGTTTGACCACGAGCCCGCAAAGCGGTTGGGCGCTGTGGCGTCAGTTACCGCTCAAAGATCGTCGCTGTGGAGCCCGCGCGTGCTGGCATCTGTGGCGGCAACACCTGATCGTGTTTCACGTGGAACAATGGGCGTGGGGACTTTCGCCGACGGGTGAGAGCCTGCGCCCCATCCTACAACAAATCTTGACCTGTCAACGGGAGGAATCGAAATGACTTATGCATTTATGCAACCTTATACATTTAAAAATGGTTTGACCTTAAAGAACCGCTTGGCGATGTCGCCCACGACCACCATGTCGAGTTTCTACGACGGTCACGTGACCAACGACGAAATCGACTTTTACGGCGCACGGGCGGGGGGCCTAGGCTTGATCATCGGCGAAGTGGCGAACGTGATTGCCAGTGGGAAGGGCTTTGAAGGCGAGCTGTCCATCGCTAACGATAGCGATATTCCCGGCTTAACGGCGCTGGCGCACGCGATGAAGCAAAACGGCACCAAGGCGGTCTTACAGATCTTCCACGCCGGTCGAAAGTCCAACGACTCGATTTTGCGGGGCCACCAACCGGTCAGCGCGAGTGCGGTGGCGGCGACCTTTCCCGCCGATTCGCAGGAACCCCGGGCGTTGAGTGCCGCCGAAATCGACGACATCATTGCGGCCTTCGGGGATGCGACGCGGCGGGCCATTGCGGCCGGGTTTGATGGCGTCGAACTCCACGGTGCCAACACCTATTTGCTGCAACAGTTCTTCTCCCCGAACTCTAACCGGCGGACTGACAAGTGGGGGACCGACCGGATGGCCTTCGCCAAGGCCGTGATTGCCAGTGCCCACGCGGCGATCGACCAGTACGCCGACCGGCCGTTCCTGTTGGGTTACCGGATCTCGCCCGAGGAAATCGAAACGCCGGGGATTCGCTTGGCCGACTCGTTGGCGTTTGTCGACATGCTGGGCGATTCCGTGGTGGATTACGTCCACGTGTCGATGGGGTCGGCGCACCGCACGTCGCTCAACGATAAGACCGACCACGAGCCGATTCTGACCAAGATCAGTCGGCAATTGGCGGATCGGAAGCCGTTGATGGGCGTGGGCTCCGTTGAGACGCCGCAGGATGCCGAAGCCGTTTTGGCCTTAGGTACCGACTTGGTGGCCATGGGCCGGGAAATGATTCGCGAACCGCTCTGGGTCCAAAAGGTGGCGGCCGGGGACGAAGCCAGTCTACGCTACCAATTATCGCCGAGTGCCATGGATGAATTAAAGATTCCGCGAGCGATGCAGGACTACCTGAAAGGCGCGTTTTATACGGTGATGCACTTTACCGACGATCCGGCGACCGCGCAGAACTACCAGAACCAAGCGGCACCCATGGAAGGGTTCGAGAAAAAGATGTAGACCGTTGCGGCGAAATTGGGTTTGCCGTACCGGGCATGAAAGCGGTATCCTTAAGGCATGATGTAAAGACGAGGAGGCCGTGACATGTATCAGGCAGACGAGTACCGCTACCAACAGATGGTATATAACCGAGTGGGGGATAGCGGCTTAAAATTATCGGCGATTGGGTTAGGACTGTGGAACAATTTTGGGAGTGTCGATCCCTTCGACACGCAGGTGGCGATGATCCACCAGGCCTTTGATTTAGGCATCACCTACTTCGATTTGGCTAACAACTACGGGCCAAAACCGGGAAGCGCGGAGGAAAACTTCGGCCGAATCATGGCTGGTGACATGCACGCCTACCGCGACCAGCTGGTGATTGCCAGCAAGGCCGGTTACGTGATGTGGCCGGGCCCGTACGGCAACTGGGGGTCGCGCAAGAGCATCATTGCTAGCGCTAACCAGAGCCTGAAACGGACCGGGTTGGACTACTTTGACATCTTTTACAGCCACCGGCCAGACCCGAACACGGCTATCGAAGAAACGGCGTTGGCGTTGGACCAACTGGTGCGTCAGGGCAAAGCCTTGTACGTGGGCATCTCGAACTACAGTGGCGCCCAAACGGCGGCAATTACCCAGATCTTTAACGACCTGCATACGCCGTTTATCATCCACCAACCGCGCTACAACATGTTTAACCGTGACGTGGAGACCGACCTCTTCCCGGTTCTCAAGCGCGAGCACAAGGCGGCGGTCGGCTTCAGTTCCCTGTCGCAAGGACTCTTGACGGATAAGTACCTCAACGGGATTCCCGCGGATTCCCGGGCGAAGAAGGGGACGATTCCGTTCTTGAACCCGACGCAGGTCGATCAGACGTTGAGTACGGTCAAACAGTTAAACGAACTGGCGCAAAACCGGGGGCAGAGCTTGGCCCAGATGGCGTTAGCCTGGAACTTACGGGTGCCAGAGATCGCTAGCGTCCTCATTGGAGCAAGTCGGCCCGAACAAATCGTCGCCAACGTGCAGGCGTTACAACATCTGGACTTTACGGCCGATGAATTGACCGCGATTGACCAGATCCTGGCGCAACAGGGGACCATCTCCTGGGGCGCGCACTAACCACTAATTCTTAACAACCAAAAAGTCGGTCACCACAGTAAGTTGTGTGGTGACCGGCTTTTTACTTATTAATAATAAAAGCCCGCTTGTTATTAATAACAAAGATTAAGCGATATTGTCCGTTGGTTGTGGCTGGGGTAAGTCGGTGGGCACGTAGGTGTCGGGCTTGCCCTGCGTCAGAACATCGTGGTAGTGGGCAACCTTGTGATTGATGGTGGCCAAGTGGTCTTTTAAGGCAGCTAATTCCTGGATGGTCCGTTCCTGTTGGACCTTCATCATTTGGTAGCGCTCGGGGATCGTCTCGTCGCCCTGTTGAACCAGGGCCAGATAGTGTTGGATCCGTTCGAGGGGCATCCCCGTATTGCGAAAACAGATGATTAGGCGAAACCACTCGATATCGATATCGTGAAAGACCCGGTTGTTATTGGCATCGCGTTCCACAAAGGGCAACATCCCGTGGTCGTGGTAGTAGCGAATACTATAGGTTGAAAGGTTTAATTTTTCGGCGACCTCATGAATGCTATAGGACAACTGAATTCCTCCTTAAATAATCATTAGGTGACTAAGTTAATTAACGTTATCTTACGCGGCCAATTCCGTGACCGCAAGCCCCAACCCCCGTAAAGTAGAGGGGAGGTCCCCCAACCAGAATTTAACAGGCAAAATGGTTGCGTGACCGGCGGCGACTGGGTAGAATGAATTTATAGATTGGACACAACTTAATTGTTAACCATCAACTTAGGGAGGCCACAACATGGCAAAGCAAGCGTATCAATATGACGTCTTATATCTGGGAAGCGGGCACGGCACGTTTGACGGGGCAATTCCGTTGGCCCAAAAAGGCGTCAAGGTCGGGGTCATCGAAGCTGACAAGGTCGGGGGCACCTGTCCGAACCGCGGCTGTAACGCCAAGATTTCGTTGGACGCGCCGGTCGCGTTACAACGCCAACTCGCGGCGTTGAATCCGGTGCTGACCGGGCAAACACACCTGAACTGGGACGCTAACTTGGCGCACAAGGGTGACGTCATCAACGGGCTACCGGGGATGATCGAAGGCTTACTGACCGGGAGTGGCGTGGACCTGATTCACGGTTACGGCCGCTTAGTCGACGCTCACACGATTCGCGTGGGTCAGCAGACTTACACCACCGATCAAATCGTGATTGCCACGGGCCTCCATCCTCACCGGTTGGACATTCCGGGCGGTGAGTTCCTCCACGATAGCACCGACTTTCTGGATCTGGCCGCGATGCCACAACGGATGGTGGTCATCGGGGGCGGCTACATTGCCCTGGAACTCGCCACCATCGCTAACGCAGCGGGCAGTGACGTGACCATCGTTTTGCACGGCGACCAAGCCTTGCGGGCCTTCCACCAACCTTACGTGGAACAAGTTCTGACGGATCTGCAACACCACGGTGTGACCATCTTGCGCAATACCACGGTCACGCAGGTCACCCACGCCGCGACCGACTACGTGGTGACCACGGACGCCAACGAAACGCTGACCACCGATTGGATCTTGGACGCGACCGGCCGGGAACCCAACACGGCCGACTTAGGCCTGGAAACGGTGGGCGTGACGGTCAACGCCAACGGTATCGAGGTCAACGACCACTTACAGACCAGCGTGCCAAACATCTACGCGTCCGGCGACGTGATCGATAAAGTTCAACCGCGCTTGACGCCGACGGCCATCTTCGAATCTACGTACCTGATGCACCTGTTTGCCGGGGAAACGGCGGCGGCCATCGACTACCCACCAATTCCAACGGTGGTCTTCACCTCGCCGCGGTTGGCCCAGGTCGGTGTGACGGTCGCCCAAGCGCAGGCTGACCCAACGGCTTACACGCTGACCACGCAACACGTGCCGGACGACTGGTATCGCCAAGTCGGTCAAGAAACGAGTGGCGATAACACGTTGATCTTTGACCAAGCTCATCATCTGGTGGGGGCCACGGAGGTCAGCGCCCAGGCCGATAACGTGATCAACACGTTACTACCGGCGATTACTTTTAAATACGGTGAACGCGAAATTGAACGCCTAGTGCCACTGTTCCCGACGATTGGGGCCGCGGCTTGGGGGCAACTGTAACTCGATTCACGCAAATTTTAACGCACGTCCTTCCTACTAGGAGGGACTTTTTTTGGTTGCTTTGGTGCAACCGGTTGGCTTGACAGATAGTGAGCAAGTCCTTATTGTTATTCAATGAGCATTTGTACTTTGTTACTCAATTCAAATCTTTCAAGGTGCAGGTGATTGGATGACTCACGCAGAACGGTGGAAAACAACTTTCTGTCTTTACTTTAACTATTTGATTCACGGTATGGCCATCGTGATCTTAGCGCAGAATATGTTGGCGCTGAGCCGAACTTGGCACGTCGATATGGCGGGCGTTTCGCTGGTCATCTCGTCACTGGGAATCGGCCGCTTGCTGGTGTTATATCTGGCTGGGTCGTTGTCCGACCGGTGGGGCCGCCGGATATTTGTGAAAATTGGTATTTTAACGTACATGAGCTTTTTTATCGGGATTCTCGTCTCGCCGAACATTTACGTGGCGTACTTTTTTGGCATCTTGGCGGGCATGGCCAATTCGTTTTTGGATTCCGGGACCTATCCCGCGTTGATGGAGTTGTACCCGCAGCACCAGGCAACGGCGAACATTATGATCAAGGCCTTTGCCTCAATCGGGGAACTGATTTTACCCCTATTGGTAGCGGGGCTAGAAGGTGCGCACTTGTGGTACGGGTGGTCGTTCGTGATTTGTGCCGTGGGGATGGGCGTAAGTTTTGTGGCCGTGCGTCACCGGCAGTTTGCTCAGCCCGGAAGTTCCGCGACCGAGATAGATACGGCGGTGACGCCGACCGAGCGGATGACGGTAGGTCATAAACGAATTTTGGCGGTGACCTTAACGCTGTTTGGCTACGTGTCGATGGCGACCTTTTACCTGATCAGCCAGTGGTTGACGGAATACGGCAACCGCGTGGTGCATTTGACCATGATTCACGCGCGGATGCTGGTGAGCATTTACAGCGTGGGGTCGATTTTAGGCGTGGTGGTAACCGCGATTCTGGTCGAACGGTGGCTGAAACCGGTCTGGTTCATGTTGCTGGATACGGTGGTATCGCTGGTTGCGTTGGTATTGATGGCGGCGGCCCCGACCCAGGCTGTGATGCGAATTGGCGCCTTTTTGATTGGCTGTTTTGCGGCCGGGGGCGTGATGCAAATCGGGTTGACCATCATGGGCAACGTCTTCCCACAGGCCAAGGGAAAGATTACCGGAATTTATTACACGGCCAGTGGCCTGGCATCGTTTACGATTCCCGTGATCACGGCGATTATCTCGCAGTATAGCGTCCGTAATTTGATGTGGTTTGACGCGGGGATGGCGGCGATTGGGGTGATTTGTAGCCTGATTACCGTAGCCATCTATCGGCGTGAACGCGTGCGAGTGGGTGTCATCACGGTAACGGAAGAGTAGTTTTTAAACGACTTAAAATAGTGGGTCCCCGCAAAATGCTTGTTGTTTTGCGGGGACCCATTATTTAATTATCCCGTTTAGATGAGTTGCTGGGGTTGAGTAAAATGTTGCCAGCAATATTGGCGCACGAATTCTTGGAATCGCTGAACGGATGGCGTCATAAAATTATTTTGCCGGGAGATCAAATATAACTCGTGTTCGAGTTGGTTATCTTCAAGGTGGCGTAGTGTGACGGCGCTCGGGTCTAATTGGGGAAGATTTGGAATGAGGGCAATGCCGAGTCCCCGTTGAACAAAGCCGACCATGGTGTAGTCTTCTTCGACTTGAAATTTGATGTGCGGACGAATTCGTTTTTGCGCTAGAATCTTATCAATTAGCGGTCGTAAACCACTGTTTTGCGAGAACATGATGAGTGGCTCGTCCTTCAAATCATTTAGATAGATGTGTGGTTTCTGGGCCAGGGGATGTTGATTGGGGATAGCAACGACGATTTCCTGTTGCACGATGGGGTAGAAAGAGAAGAGACGTTCGGTATCCTGATCGTGAAGTTGGGTCACTTGAGAGGCCAACACGAGGTCGTATTTTTCGTTGTTTAATTCATCTAGTAAGTCTTGGGAGTTACTTTGACCTAGACTGAACGTGATTTTTTGATTTTGGGATTGGGCAGAGAAATTTTGAATGAGTTCGGGCACTAAACGCTGGCCTAGCGTGTAAGTGAACCCTAGATTGATGTGCCCGGTATTGGGATTGATTAATTGACTGAGCAGTTCGTCGCCCTCATCCAAGTTGTTGAGGGCAACCGTGACATATTTGAGATAAGTTTCACCTAGATTGGTTAATCGGATATTGCGACCGTCGGGTTCGAAGAGGGGCACCTGGAGTTCTTCTTCGAGTTTTTTTATGGCATAACTCAGCGAAGGCTGGCTAATACCCAGGTTTTCCGCCGCTTGGGACATATGCTGTGTACGGGCTAATTCCTTGAAAAAAACTAAGTGACGCAGGTTCATCATTGCTCAACTCCGATCAATTCATAAAAGTTTTCTATCGTTATATCAATTTGTTATTATTTATTATGATAAATCAACATGCTAAGATTGCAAGTGAATTGAGTAACATAAATTGCTTTTGTAGGCAAAAATAAATTATAGGAGTGGATTAACATGACTGAACGAATTGACGGACATACTTTATTAATTGGACTTATGGCGTACCCTATCCGGCATTCAATGTCACCAACTATGCACAACAACGCGTTTGCTAAGTTGGGGTTAAACTTTGCTTATCTTGCTTTCGAAATCACAAATGATACCTTGCCAGCGGCGGTACAATCAATCCGGACGTTAGACATGCGGGGCTCAAACATTTCGATGCCTAACAAGCAAAAGATCATTCCTCTGTTGGACAAATTGGACCCAGCTACCGAAATGATTGGTGCCGTTAACACAGTTGTCAACGATCACGGTGTCTTAACGGGTTACACGACCGACGGAATTGGCTTCATGAAGTCCTTAGACGATGAAGGCTTAGATATTCGCGGTCACAAGATGACCTTAGCGGGTGCCGGTGGTGCCGGAACGGCCATTGCCATTCAAGCCGCTTTAGATGGCGTCAAGGAAATGTCCATCTTTAACCGTCACGATGAATTCTGGGACAACGCCAAGCGTAACGTGGACATCATCAACGAAAAGACGGATTGCAAGGCAACGTTACACGATTTAGCCGACCAAGACGACTACAAGGCTGAAATCCAAAGTTCCTTCATTTACGCCGATGCAACTAGCGTGGGGATGAACCCATTACAAGATCAAACCTTGGTAACTGACCCAACTTGGTTCAACAACCCAGACCAAATCGTGTTCGACACGGTCTACGCCCCACGGACGACTGAATTGATGAAGGTTGCCGAAAAGGCTGGCGTTAAGCACGTCTTCAACGGTTTGGGCATGATGCTCGAACAAGGTGCCGCTGCCTTCAAGCTTTGGACTGGTAAGGAAATGCCCGTTGACTACATCCGCGAAGTCCTCTTCGAAGACGACAAGGAAAAGGCCAAGGCCTAAAGGTCCGGTTAAAGCGAGGTTAATCGTATGAAAAATAAATATATGCCAACGGCGCTCAGTCTGTACATCAATTACTTTATCCACGGGATTGGTGTTATCATTCTGGCCCAAAACATGACCGCCTTGGCACACCAGTGGGGAACCAATGCTGGTGGGGTCGCCGTCGTTATTTCCTCTCTAGGGATTGGTCGGTTGATCGTGCTACTGGTTTCCGGGTGGCTCTCCGACAAGTTCGGTCGTAAACCCTTCGTTATCCTAGGGGTGATAACGTATCTGATCTTCTTTGCCGGTATCCTACTCAGTAAATCGATCGCGATTGCGTACATCTTCGGGATTCTAGCCGGGATTGCCAACTCGTTCTTGGATTCCGGGACTTACCCAGCACTGATGGAAATGTTCCCTGAATCTAAGGGGACGGCCAACGTCATTATTAAGGCCTTTATCTCCGCCGGTCAATTTGCCTTACCGTTATTCGTGAGTTTCTTAGTGGCCAGCAAGATTTGGTACGGGTGGTCCTTCATCATCTGTATCGTTGTGATGGCCTTGAACCTAGTCTTCATTGCGATGGGCGGCAAGTTTCCGAAAGCCAACGCTGACGCTGAAGTGGAAGTCGAAAAAGACGGCCATGAAGAAGAGGAAGAAATCGAATCACCAGGGAATCTCTGGATTGATGGAACGTTATTCATCCTTTACGGATACATTTCTCAAGCAACGTTCTACTTAGTCAGCCAATGGTTAAGCCAATACGGGCAGCAGGTCGCCGGCATGAGTGATGTGAGTTCCCGGGCACTGATTAGTTATTACAGTGTGGGGTCCATCGTCTGTGTCTTAGTGACGGCGGTCTTAGCGAAAAAGGCGGTTAAGGAAATCCAGTTCTTAGGTGTTTACACCTGCCTATCCTTTATTTCCTTACTACTAATGTACTTATTCCCAACGGCTATTATTTGCTCGATCATGTCCTTTGTCGTCGGCTTCTCCGCTGCCGGTGGGGTCATGCAACTAGGGTTAACGGTCATGTCTTCCTTCTTCCCGAAAGGCAAGGGGACCATTACTGGGGCCTTTTACACGGCGGGTTCCATTGCATCGTTTACCATTCCATTGGTGACTGGGGCGATGTCCAAGAACTTAGCTAACGTCATCTTATTTGATGTAATTATTGCTTTAATTGGGTTCGTCTTAGCTGTATGCATCACCTTACGCTACCGGCACCTCTTTAAAGCCGATAAGAAAGGAGTTCGTGATCTTGAAAGCGACTAGCGTTAAATTACGCAACATCGAACTCGGGACCGGCCGGCCCAAGTTGGCCGTACCCGTTACCGGGAAAACCGAACAAGCCATTTTAGATCAGGCCAAGGCGGTCAAAGCCGCCCAACCCGACGTGGTGGAATGGCGGATCGACTACTTCGAAGGCGTCACCGACGCCGCCAAGCTGACCGCCATGGGGCAAAAGCTCCGCACCGCCTTAGGGGACTTGGCTTTACTGACCACCTTCCGGACGGCTGGTGAAGGCGGCGAACTGGCCTTGAGCGATGCCGACTACTTTGGCATCTGCCAGACCGTTGTTGAGGGTGGCTTTACCGACGCCTTGGACGTGGAACGGTATCACGCCGAAGACGCCGTCCGCCAAGCCATTAACGCGGCGCACGCCAAGAACGTGGTGGTCATCATGAGCAACCACGACTTCGATAAGACCCCCGCGCGGACCGACATTATTCGTCGGCTCAGCGACATGGTGGCGGTCGGTGCCGACGTGGCCAAGATTGCGGTCATGCCGCACACTACCGAAGACGTCTTGACGTTACTCACGGCCACTAACCAGGCGCGGCAAACGTTGAGTCAACCGCTGATCACCATGGCCATGGGCGACCTGGGCAAGGTGTCCCGATTAGCCGGCGAGGTCTTTGGCTCCAGCCTGACCTTCGCCACAGTCGGTGCGGCTTCGGCGCCCGGCCAGATTTCGTTAGACCACCTCAAGGGTGAACTCGACGATTTGAAATTAAATTAAGGAGGCGAGGATGATGGCGGCTTTAGCACACAAGAAGTATGTTTCTCAATTTGCGATGATGGGCACCGTCATCTCGCTGACATTGTTCGACAATAAACCCGCTCTGGTTGAGCGGGTTTATGATTACCTGCAAACCATGACCAACGTGTTATCGGCCAACGACGAGCAATCGACGTTAGCCAAGATTAACCGGCAAGCCGGCGTGCGACCGGTCGCCGTGGACGCCGAGACCTTCGCCTTTATTCAACGGGCGTTGGCGGCGACGCGGCAGTACCAGGACAGCTTCAACGTCCTGATTGGCCCGCTGGTCAAGTTGTGGAAGATTGGGTTTGGCGGCCAGACGGTGCCGGCTAAGAGCGCCATTGCAACGAGCCTGCAGCGGATGAATCCGGACGACGTGGTGCTCGACGCCACCCAGCACACCGTGTTTCTCACCAAACGGGGCATGCAGCTGGACCTGGGCGCCATCGCCAAGGGGTACTTCGCCGACCGGGTCAAGGACCAGCTCCAAGCTGCCGGCGTCACCAGCGGCATCATCGATTTGGGCGGCAACGTTCAGACCTGGGGAGCCAATCCGTTAACGGCGGACGGCCGGTGGCACATTGGGATTCAAGATCCCGACGAGTCGCGCGGCGAAGCGCTCCTAACGGTGGTGACGCCCGCCCAAAGCTTCGTGACCTCGGGTGTCCGTGAGCGATACTTTCGCCGCAACGGTCGCACCTATCACCACATCTTGGACCCGCAGACCGGTTATCCGGTCCGCAACGATTTATTGCAGGTCACCATTATGACCGAAAATTCAGAATTAGCAGAAGTCTTATCAACCGTTTCATTTTTCAAGGGCCCCCAAGCCGGGCAAACCTTAATTGAACAGCTCCCCGGCGTCGACGCCATCTTTGTGCGCGACAACGGGGCGGTTGAATTGACCAGTGGCTTAGCGTCACAGACGAAGGGAGTCTATCAAAATGTCAGATGAAAACAAGCAAATTACCGGCCAAGCAATGGGCCACAACGGCATCATCAGTTACGAAGTCGACGTTGACGATAACCAAGTGAAGGACTTAAAGATCCTCCAACATTCCGAAACGTCCGGCATTTTCAACCAGGTCATCGACAAACTCAAGCAGCGGATCATCGACGGTCAGTCCTTTGACGTCGACGCCATCAGTGGGGCGACCGTCATGACCCAAGCCTTGCTAGACTCCGCCAAGGATGCCGTTGCCAAGGCCGACGTCAAGTTGACGCCGGTTCCTCAGACCAACACGGCTCACGAGACCAAGAACCTCAAAACCGACGTCCTGATCATCGGTGGGGGCGAAGCGGGCTTAGTTGCCGGCTGCCGGGCCTTAACGTTAGGCCAAAAGGTCACCTTAGTTGAAAAGAACGGGTACTTGGGTGGCGCGACCATCTTGAACGGGTCCAACGTGACCGGGACCGGCTCCCACGTTTCCGCCAAGATCTTTGGACAGGGAACCGACAGTCCCGACCAATTGGCCCAAGACGTGGCCCGGGAAAGCAAGCATTCTAACGATCCGGAACTGACCGATTTGATGGTGCATAACATTGGTCCGGCAATCGACTTTATCAGTGACTTTGCCGGCCTGGACTACCAAAAGGCCCAGACCCAAACCGTGGAACACTCCGTGGAACGGCAGATCGAATTGCCAACGGCTAGCAGCTACGAATTCATCCAAAAGGTCTCACAGGCCTTCACCGATCACGGTGGGGAAATCATCCTGGGGGCCCGGGTCGAAGAATTGATCCGCAACCAAAAGGGTGTGGTCAACGGGGCCGTTGCCGAAGCGCAAAACGCGACGTTAAACATCAAGGCGCGTTCGGTGGTCTTAGCCGCCGGTGGTCACGGGGCCAACACCAAGATGCGGGGAGCCGAAAGCAAGGGCATCGACTACTACGGGCCGATGACTTCGACCGGTGATGCATACAGCTTTAACGGTGATTTAGACTTAAAGACGCGCAACCTGGACTGGTACAAGGTTTACCCACACGGGGTCGAAGTGGAACCCGGCATTGCCAAGTTGACCACCTACGCCTCCAAGAAGGCCACCGACATGGGCGCCATCTACGTCAACACCAAGGGGAACCGGATCGTTGACGAATCCAGCGCCTACACCAACGCGCGGGATGCCATCTTGGCCCAACCGGATAAGGTCACTTTCATGCTGATGGACGAACGGACTTGGAAACAGGTTTACGACCTGCTGATTCTGCACGACTTCACCGCTAAGGAAATCAAGAAGTTCTTCGATGAAAAGGACAAGTTGCCAATCTTCACCAAGGGTTCGTTAGCCGACGTGGCTCAAGCCGCGGGCGTCGATCCCGACCAACTGGCCAAGACCGTGGCGACCTACCAAGCCGACGTTCAGGCGGGGAAGGATTCGCAATTTGGTCGCGATTCCGAATACCTGCACGCCTTTGAAGGCGACACCTACTACTTAGTAGAACAACGGGGCCGGTTTGCCACGACCTTAGGGGGTTACGTGACCGACCGGAAGACCTTGGAACTCCTGGATACGCATGACCAACCGGTAGCCAACTACTACGGAGCTGGGGAAATCATCGGCGGGGCCAATGGTCACGATTCGATGCCAAGTATGATGAATACCTGGGGCATTTCCTCCGGTTACGTGGCCGGGGCACAAGCCAGCCAAAATGCGGATCAACGCAAGGCGGCCGGCGACGACGACACCAACATCGTGGCGTTAGTCGGCACCAACGCGTCGAAATCTTACAACCGGAAGTTGCTGCACAGCATGCAACACCTCTTCGGCAAGGAAGTCGACTTCGAGGTCTGCGAAATCAAGGACTTACCGATGTTTAACGAAGACCTGGCCGAAAACGAACCGGCCGCCGTGAAGGCTTTAGCGGCGAAGGTCGCCGCTGCTGATGGGGTGGTCATCGGGGTTCCCGAATACGACCACGCCGTACCAGCTTCCCTGAAGAGTGCGCTGGAATGGCTCTCCAGTGTGGAACATCCGTTTACGGACAAGGCCGTCATGATCGTCGGCACGTCGCTGGGGATTCAGGGCACGGTGCGGGCCCAAATGAACCTGCGTCAGATCCTGGATGCACCAGGCGTCAACGCCAAGGTCTTGCCGGGGAACGAATTCATGTTGCCGCAAGCCAGCAACAAGTTTGACGACCACGACCACCTGACCGACGCGAACAGCGAGAACTTCTTGAAGTCTTGCTTCAACAAGTTCTTGGCGTTCATCAAGCAAGACGACGCCGACAAGGTCACGGCCTAACCCGTTAAAAATTGAACTGAAGATTGAAAGTGGGAACTGTCGCGAAGTGAGCGCAGTTCCTTTTTCAATCGCGAAAGGACTGGAATAAAATTGGCAACACGACAACGCTGGCTCACCACGATCAGCCTGTACGTGAACTATATCGTTTACGGCATGGCCATCGTGATCCTAGCTCAAAACATGGCCAGCCTAGGCCACCAATGGCACGTCGGGGCGGCGGAGGTTTCCTACGTCATCTCATCGTTGGGGATTGGGCACTTGCTGGTCCTCTACGTGGCCGGCGTACTTTCCGACCGCTGGGGCCGCAAACTCTTTGTTAACCTGGGCATCCTGACCTACCTCCCCTTCTTCATCGGCATCGTGTTCTGCCGCTCAACGGTAGTGGCGTATGCGCTGGGGGTCTTGGCGGGGATGGCCAATTCGTTTTTAGACGCCGGGACCTATCCGACGCTGATGGAACTATATCCGCGCCACGAGGCCTCTGCGAACATCCTGATTAAGGCCTTCTCGTCCGTCGGGGAACTGTCCTTGCCGCTGATTGTGGCGGCACTCGACGGCGTTCACGGCTGGTACGGGTGGTCGTTCATGCTAGGCGCGGCGATTCTGATCGCTAACCTGATTTTCTTGCAGTGGCGGCAGTTTCCGGCCCGGCAACGTCCTACGACCACGGCCACACCGGTCACGGTACCGACTCGGCCGGTCCGCTGGCGCACCCTCCAGGCCGTCATCTTAACGATTTTCGGGTACGTGGGGATGGCAACGTTCTACCTGATCAGCCAATGGTTGACCGAATACGGGACGGACGTGGTGCACCTGAGCCTGTTACGCGCCCGACTACTGGTCAGCGTGTACAGCGCCGGTTCGATTCTGGGCGTCCTTTTGACGGCGCTGGTGGTCAACCGGTGGCTGAAGCCGGCCTGGTTCATGTTAGTGGATACGGTGGTGTCGCTCTTGACGCTGGTGGCCATGGCGGCCCTGCCGGTATTTGGCGTGATGTTTGCCGGCTCGCTGATCATTGGCATCTCGGCGACGGGGGGCGTATTACAGATTGGGCTGACCCTGATGAGCGACCTCTACCCGGCACACAAGGGACGCGTGCTGGGCATCTACTACACGGCCAGTGGCCTGGCGTCGTTTACGATTCCGCTGGTCACCGGGGGCTTAGCGAAGACCAGTATTCACCAGATCATGTGGTTTGATGTGGGCGTGGCGGTCTTGGGCGTGCTCTGCGCTGTCGCCATCTTGACGTTGAAACGGGCACCCCAGCCGGTCGGCCAATTGGTGGACGACTAGCCATTCCCTAATCAAGTGATAAGCACTTTACTTGTTTTTGGTTAGTTTGTTCGGTATGCTAAGCCTAAATTAGATGGGAGTGTTGGAACATGGCAACCAAAACGTTTACGGTAGAAGAACTCAGTCAATTTAACGGGCAAAACGGCCAACCAGCTTACGTGGCCATCGACGGCAACGTCTATGACGTGACCGATGTGGCGGCGTGGCAGGGCGGTCAACACCACGGGAACGTGGCCGGCAAGAACCTCTCAGCGGCGATCCTGAAGTCCCCGCACGGCAAGGGCGTCTTGAACAAGCTCCCCTTGGTCGGCCAATTAACGGAATAGGGCGCCGATCATGACGGAGACGAATCCTTATTGTCACAAGGGCATGGCCTGTCACGAAGGTTGCGGGTGCGCGGATGACGACGGTATCTGCCGCTGTGGGATGTTGACCGACACCAAGTGTTACTGTGATGGTGAGTGTGCGGCTAAGCCAGAGACCCCAGAAAAAGCTACTAAAAAATAATAACGATTCAATATAAAAAGAAGCGGGCCACCCGAATGGGTAGTCCGCTTCTTTGCGTGTAAACCGTTACTTGGCAATGTAAGTCAGTTTGAAGTCATAAGGCACTCCAGCGGGGTTGTAGACGACGTTCTTGACGTTCTTCCGCAACAGTTGTGATTGGGCTTGTTGGTACAGCGGAATCGTGCCTTGGTCGTTCATCAAGACCTTTTCGGCGGCGACTAACTTGGCCCACCGCTTGCTTGGTTGGTTCCCGTATTGGTTTTCGGATTCGTCCAGTAATTGGTCGTACTGGCTGTTCTTCCAGCCCGTGGTGTTGTAGCTGGAGTTACTTTCGAAGACGTCCAGGAAGTTGATTGGGTCGGCGAACACGGATTGCCAACCGCTAAAGGTCAGCTCGTAGTTGCCGTTGTTTTGTTGGGTGATCAGTTGGACGAACGGTACCGTCTTGATGCTGATCTTGACGCCCGGTAATTTTTCGAGGGCGCTTTGGACGAATTCGGCGACTTGCTTACTGGAGTCGGTGTCGGACACGGATAACGTGGCGTTGATCGACTTGGTGCCGGATTCCTTGTATCCCTTGGCTAAGAGTTGCTTGGCCTTTTTGAGGTTGTAGGAAACGGCGGAGTTCACGCTGGCTTCTTGGTTGAAGGCTTCCCCGGTCTTGGGGTTGTTACCCATGCCGGCGGGCACGAAGCCCTTGGAGGCCACGGAACCGTCTTGCAAGACGTCCTTGACCAGTTGGTTCCGGTCAATGGCCGCGGAGAAGGCTTTGCGGACGTTGACGTTCTTGAAGGCCTTGACCTTCTTTTCGTTCAAGTCTAGGCGTTGTGAGCCCGTTGGTAGGCGCTTAACAAAGTTTTCGTTGTTCTTGTTGTTCTTAACTTGTTGACCGTTAAGTAACGTTTCGTCGGTCTTCTTGGAATTAAAGAGGTTGTAGCTGGTCGTGGTGCTTTCGGTGACCTGTTCGTTGATCTTGGTCAGGTGCACTGCGGATTTATCCCAGTAGGTCGCGTTCTTCGCCAAGGTCCAGGACTTGCTGGTCCCGTTCCACTTGGTCAGACGGAAGGGGCCGTTGTAAACGGTCTTGTCGGCCGTGGTCCCGTAAGCCTTGCCGTACTTGTCGACGGCCTTTTGGTTGACCGGGTAGAAGAGCGGCCAGGCCAATAATTTCTTGAAGTAGGACACGGGCTTAGTCAGGTTGACGGTCAGCTTGTAGTTGCCATCGGCCTTGATGCCTAGTGAACTCAACGGTTTCTTGCCCTTATTGACGGCTTCGGCGTTCTTGACCTGGAAAAGGTAGAAGGCGTCTTGCGAAGCGGTCTTCGGCGCTAACGTGCGTTGCCAGGAATAGACAAAGTCTTTAGCGGTAACGGGTTGACCGTTGGACCATTTGGCGTTTTTGCGCAGGTTGAAGGTGTAGGTCTTGCCGCCGTTAGTGACCTTGGTGCTGGTGGCTAACGCGTTCTTGGGGGTCCCGGACTTGTTCAAGCGGTACAGTCCTTCTTGGGTGTTCTGTAAGACCGTGAAACTCAGGGTATCGGTGGCCTTGGGGATGTCGTTAGCGGCTAATTCGGAGCTAACGGTCCAATTCAATTCCTGTTTGTCGGCGTACTTGGCGTTGCCGCCGTTGCTGCTGGATTTTGCCCCACAACCAGCCAGCGTAAGTAATGCGAGTGCGGATAATCCTAAATAAATTCCCTTGTGTTGCATGAACTCCATCTCCTCTAGAAAACTAAAAAAATCGTCCTTATGTTTGATTACATAAGGACGATTACTCGCGGTACCACCTAATTTCATGTTGAACTCGCATTCAACATCTCCGTAACTTCTGTTGCCAAAAGTCGGTGGCGTTAACGGGCCACGAGTCGAAATGGCGGCTTGCACCGCACATTCTGCCAGCCAGGCTCATCTTCGTCGTTAAGTTGTAAGTCACCTTCTCAGCTACCGGTGATCTCTTTGCTTAGCGGAAACGACTACTCTTCCTGGCGTTGCTTTAGTTATCTGTTCTCTAATGTGACTCTAACAATAGTCGGAGAAGTCGGGTTTGTCAACCGGAAAATTCTAATTTTTTAAATTGAAAGTGGCGTTTAATTGGTCTATATAAGGAAAAGATGGTGATGAAAAATTATGAGAGAAACTTAATAAAGTTTGCAGGTGTAACTACCAATAGACTGATGGAATAAGGCGAGGTAAACGACAGAAAAACATCGATCAATTAATTATTAATAATTAATTTAGGAACAAAAAAGCAGTCCCCATAACAGAAACCGCTCAGTTAAATCAGATTAATGCACTAATTTGTCCCACAACACCACGTTACCGGTCTGTAACGACTGGGGAACGTTGATGATGCGTTGGTTGGAACTACCTCGGAATTGTAGGCTGAGATCCTTTTCGGTTTCTAAGAAGCGCCCGTCGACCAGAATATCAATCAGCGATAGGAGCTTTAATTTGTCGTCGGAATCCTTTAACAGTTCGTCCCAGTAGTACCCCGACCAGGACCAGATATCCTTGGTGTGGCCGAATTCTTGGCGGACGCGTTCGCAGATGCGAATGGCGACCTGGGTGTTGAGGAAGGGTTCACCGCCCAGTAAGGTCAGGCCCTGGACGTAATCCTGGCTGAGGTCTTCAATGATCTGGTCTTCCAGGTCTTGTGAGTAGGGCTGACCGTAGTGGAAGTTTTGCGCCGCCACGTTGTAACAGCCCGGACAATGGAAGGGGCAGCCACTCAGATACAGACTGCAGCGGACCCCTTCGCCATCGACGAAGTTAAAGGCCTTGTAATCCGCGACGTATTGTTCACTTAAGTTCTCGGCTAGCCATTCTTTGGGCATCGGATTGTTTGGCTTTTTCGTAGGTTGCGGCATGTTTGATCATCTCCGGAGACATATTTTTCCGACGGGACGCGATTTCCACGTGCCGTCCGTGAACCATCGGTCGTTGCTGGGGGTTGCCCAGGTAGCCGCAGGTCCGCTTGACCACGTCACAGAATTTAGGGTCGTGGTTGCCACATTGCGGGCAGACGAAGCCGCGGGCCGTGGCCGTGAATTCACCCTTGAAGCCACACTTGAAACACTGGTCGATTGCCGTGTTGGTGCCCAGGTAACCTACATGGTCGTAAGCCCAATCCCAGACGGCCTCGAGGGCCTTGGGATTTTGCCGCAGGTTAGGGTATTCACAGTAGTGGATGAAGCCCCCGGACGCGTACTGGGGGTAGACCTCTTCTAGGCCCAGCTTATCAAATGGCGTGGGGTGCTTGCGCACGTCGTAGTGGAAACTGTTGGTGTAGTATTCCTTGTCCGTGATGTCGGCGATGCGGCCAAACTTGGCGATGTCGTCGCGGCAGAAGGTGTCGGTCAGTGATTCGGCCGGCGTCGAGTAGAGGCTGTAGTGGTAGCCGCTGGCTTGGGCCCAGGCGTTGCACTTCTCGCGCATGACCTTGACCACCTTTTCGCCAAAGGCCCGGGCGTCGGGATTGGTTTCCCAATTCGGTCCGAAGAAGGTGGTGCAGACCTCGTAGATGCCGATGTAGCCCAGCGAGACCGTAGCCCGTTGGTTCTTGAAGAGTTCGTCGACCGAGTCGCCGGCCTGGAGCCGCTTGCCAAAGGCACCGTACATGTACAATAGTGGGGCGTTTTCCGGACGGGCCTGTTTAGTCCGTTCGATGCGGTAAGCCAGGGCTTGGTGGCAGGTGGCCATCCGTTCGTCGAAGATCTCCCAGAAGAGGCGTTGGTCGCCGTGAGCGGCTAACGCAATCCGCGGCAGATTGACCGTGACCACGCCCAGGTTCATCCGCCCGGAGTTGACCTCCTGGCCGTTCTCGTCGCGCCAACCTTGGAGGAAGGACCGGCACCCCATCGGCGTCTTGAAGCTCCCGGTGAGTTCCTTGATCTTGTCGTACATCAACAGGTCGGGGTACATCCGCTTGGTCGAGCATTCGATGGCCAGTTCCTTGATGTCGTAGTTGGGGTCGTCAGGCGCCAGGTTCAGCCCGCGCTTCAGGGTGAAAATCAACTTGGGGAAGATGGCCGTGCGGTGTTCGCGGCCCAACCCCTTGATGCGGATCTCTAAAATTGACCGTTGGATGGCCCGTTCAATCCAGCTGGTCCCCAGGCCAAAATTAACCGTGGTGAACGGCGTTTGACCCTGGGAGGAGTACAAGGTATTGATTTCGTATTCCAGCGCCTGCATGGCGTCGTAGATGTCTTTTTTGGTCTTGCTACGGGCGTAGTCGTCGCGCTTGTCGGCAGCGACCCATTTCTCGGCGTCGGCCAAATGCTTGTGGTAGTTCTTCTCGGCGTAGGGCGCCAGGAGTTGGTCGACCCGGTTGGCTGAGCAACCGCCGTATTGCAAGGAGGCCACGTTAGCGATGATCTGCGACATCTGCGCCGTGGCGGTTTGAATCGAGTTAGGGGTTTCGACCTCGGCGTTACCAATTTTGTAGCCGTTGGCGAACATGCCGTCGAAGTCGATCAGACAACAGTTGGTTTCCGGCGTGACCGGGGAATAATCCAGGTCGTGCCAGTGGATGTCGCCGCGTAAGTGGGCCTTGGCCACCACGTCGGGGAGCATCTGCAAGCCCAGCGCGCGGTTGGCCGCGCCGGCTTCCAGGTCGCGTTGGGTGTTGAAGACGTTGCTATCCTTATTGGCGTTTTCGTGGACCACGCTGTCGTCACGGTTGAAGAGCTTTTCGATGCGGGCCTGGACGTTGGTGGCCTCGGCGAACCGCCGTTGTTGGGTGGTGAACACGTCTTGGTACTGCTTGGCCGCCGGTGCCAGTCCCAGTTGTTCGAAAATCAACATTAACGTGGCACGCAAATCGCGGGCGTCGATACTTGCGGCCGTCTGGTAGTGATCCACCAGGGCCTGTTTGACGCTCTGCCGTTGATCGGCGTCGAGGTCTAATTTCGAGAAGATGAAGTTTAATTTATAGGGATGAAATTTGGTCTGGGTACCGCCGCGCTTGATGACCGGCAATGCCCGCAATTGGTCTAAAACATCCGTTGAAGTCGTCTGCATGAAATCCCCACTTTTCTGTAAAAATAACCGCAACCACACAAAAGATTGTGTGGTTGCTAGTTGCTAATACTATATATGGTAGCTCATTTTTAGTCCCTTGCCTATCGCGTTTGCCACAGAGCCGGGAGAATGGTTAAGGTGGAATCGCGGTCTAATCCATTTTCAGGCGAAAAAAAAGACGCGGGGCAGGCCCCGTCAGGACCGCGCTGCGAATTTGAAAAGAGGGAGGCAGACCGCCGAAATTTTCATCTCGGAGAAATACGACATTGACCAAACCAGTGCCCCCTGGAAATGATTAGCCATCAAAAAAACTCTCTGATACCGGTGGGGTGATCAGGGAGTCAACGTTAGGCTAATTCTTCTGTGTACGGAATGGGCTTACTGTAGTAGTAACCCTGAGCCATCTTGGCGTTGTATTCCTGGGCCAGCAGCTCGTCTTGCTTATCTTCGATCCCTTCCAAGACGAAGTCGAGTTGGTAAAGGTCGGCAATCTTGCGCCAGGTCTTCAAACTGTCCATGAGTTCGGCTTGGCGGTGTTGGAGCCGGAAGTTTTGCATGGCGAACTTGATGGTGTCCATAAACGGCATAATCTCTTGAGTACGTTGACCCCAGGGATTGTCGGTACCGACATCATCGAGGCTCAGCTTAATGCCGAAGGCCCGGTAAATCGCCACGTATTTTTGCAATTCTTCCAGCCGGGGCGCCTCGGTGAGCTCGACCACCAGGTTCAGGCCCTTGACGGACTTGGTCAGGTGAATCAGGTTACCGATCGTCAGTTTGTCGGTAAATTGCTTCCGGTTGAGATTAAATGAAATCGTTGGATTGTCCCGGTGATCCCGAAAAATATTGACGATTTCTTGATACGACAGAGAGACCTGCTGGTCCATCGGGATAGCATCAAAATTAGTCGGAGTTTCCCAATAATCATGACAATATGACCGCAGTAAGAGTTCATAACCCATGAGTTTTTGGGTCATGGCGTTTACTTGGGGTTGGACAAAAAAACGATACATATACATTAAAATCCCCTTTACAATTGACGTTGATGGTGTAAATATTCGCGACCATTATACCGCATAATCAATAAAATAGTTGAATTATTCGTTAGCCAATGCGAATGATGTGTAACGCTTTCTGGCGGAAAAGGGGCTTTTTCCGAATAAATTCCGATTGTTCCGATAAATGGAAACGGTTTAGACCATTGGCCCCAATTTAACTGGGAAATGGAATATACAGTTATACATATTTATTTTTGGGAATTAAAAACATCGCCCCGACCAGCAAAGGTGGGGCGATGCAGAATGGTTGTAATCTATAGACTGAAACTTGAAAGTATGAAGACAGACTGATCCCTTGGTATCACAGGACATATTTT
>NZ_AZDW01000030.1 GCF_001434115.1 Levilactobacillus zymae DSM 19395 | reverse complement strand
CTTGAATCATGTGTTTGATGGGGATTTTGGAGTTTCTGGTGAATAATTCAGGATTAATTATCTTCTCTTAATTTTAACACGAAAGATGCAAAAAATCGCTGAAATTTCGACGCTTTTTGACTTTTGGGAAAAGAAGTTTACTTCTATATAATGGGAAAAGAACCGGAAGCGGCTAACGGGTGGTTTCGTTTTGACGCCGAGCAGAATATAATAAAAGAAATAATTGGTGAGGGGGAACTTTTATGGAATTACCAATTGCTCAGGATTATCTGTTATTAACGGAAAATATTACGAACCGGCCCGTGTTGCGGACGCGGTTTACCACGCAAGCCTACCTGGTGCTGGCGACCTTTTTGGACCTCCGTCAGCAGAAGCTGATCACGATTGATCAGCAGCACGTCACGGTCCCTAATCAGGCGCGGTTAGCGGCCGCGTTACCCGTGAGTCTCCAAATGATCGCCCAACGGCTTCAGGCCGCTTTAAACCAGAGTGACCAAACCGAAGACGTGTTTAAACTCCTGGTCAGCTGGAATTTGGCCAATGCGGTTTACGACACCATTGGCCCGCAATTGGAACGGCGCCAGTTGGTAGAAAAGGTGATTTTTCAAAATAACCTGATGCCGCACACCATTTACGTCCCCACGGACGCGGCCAAACAAGCTTTGAGCGACCAGTTGGGTCACGAGGTCCAGACCCAGACGTTGACGCCGGCCCACCGGGAATTGCTGGTGATTTTTCAACAATTAGAGGCGCTCAAGTGGGTGTTGCCCAGCGACCAGGTCACCGCGGCGACCACGCAACTGACCCAAGATCCGGCAACCGCCCAGCTTCGCGCGTTGACCGCGATGGCGGCCCACCGCATCACCATGCGGAAATTCGAACTGGATTCTTGGTTGAGCTAGTTTGAGGGGGATGAACGGACATGCGATTACGCGGATGGAAAATTAAGGGCTTAATGCTGGTGCTACTCCTGACCGGTGGAATTCTGATCGGTCGACCCCAACCAGCACAGGCCAAGAGCCAGGCGGTGACCTGGTATGGGCAATGGCAACGAGCCTACGTTGGCGGCAAGTCCCAGCAATACGTGCGGATGAACGACGGTCAGGGCGCGACCCGGGTGGTTTCGGAAAGTCAGGGCTACGGGATGCTGGCGGCCGTGCTCGCGGCAAAGCAGGGGGCCCGGACGCACGCGACGTTCAATCACTTCTACCGTTACTACCGGGCGCACCGGATCTCGAGCACCAACCCGCTGATGTGTTGGCAACAAACGCGACGGAACGGTAAGTTGACTAGCGTGGGCAGTGAGCGCAACAGCGCGACCGACGGCGATTTAGATATCGCCTACGCGTTGATCCTGGCCGACCGGCAGTGGGGCAGTCGGACGACGAACTACCGTCAGGCGGCTAAACGGCTGTTAACGGCGATCCTGGCGCACGAAATCAATCCCACGACGGCGCTACCCTTGATGGGAAACTGGGCCACAACGGCGACTGACCGCAGTAAGCTGCGGACCGGCGATCTGATGACCGGTTATTTTAAAACCTTCGCTAAGTTTACGGGCAACCAACGCTGGAACCGGGTGGCGCAACAGAGTCAACGGGCGGTGCAGAAGCTGAGCGCACGGCACAAAACGGGCCTGTTTCCCGACTTCATTCGGGTACGGGGGACCAGCCTCAAGCTGACCGCGGTGCGGCCCGGGGAGATCGAGTCGGGGACCGATAACCAGTACGGGTACAACGCGTGTCGGGTTCCGTGGCGACTGGCCCAGACCTACCAGTTAACGAAGGACCGGGTGACCAAGCGTGCCCTGACCAAGCAACTGACGTTCTTTAAGCGCCACCACACCGTGACGGCGGGATACACGCTGGCCGGCCGGGCGGTCAACAACTACACGAATCCGGCGTTCACCGCGCCAATCAATTTGGGCGCCAAGACGCTTAAGAAGACCGGGTTACACCGCCGTTTGGCACAACAACTCCCGAAAAAAATTCAGAAAAAGAGTTACTTTGGGGCGACCTTACAGGTGCTAACGGCGCTCCAGTAGACATGAGATCATCAACCGCGAGCTTTCGTCATCCCGACGAGAACCCGCGGCTTTTGATTAACAAAAAAGTCGCCCACCGAAATGGACGACTGAAGCTTGAAATCTTGGTTAGATTAGTAGGTTGACACGTAGGCTTGGTTGGCCGTGACGTATTTGCCGTTGGTCAACTGGAACCGGTAAGCGTTCTTACTGTTCTTAGTGATGGCCTTGACGGCTAACTTAGAGCCCTTAGCCACCTTGGTGCCCCGGTGAGCCTTGGTGAAGCTGGTAGACGAGTATTCGTAAACGGGCTTCTTGGTGGTAACCCCGGTAACGCCGGTAGCCGTGGTGTAGTAACTTGCGGATGTTGACCCGTGGGTGGCACTACCACTGAACCAGCTGTTTACGACGGAAGGCCGTAACGCCTTGTTCAAGTCTACGTTGCCACTGATGCCGGAGACCCGGCCGGTACTGGTGTATTGCCATAAGTCGGCTTTGACCCCCGGTACGCTGGGTTTAACGGAACTATACTTGGCGATCCAAGCACCGTCAAACTTCGAGAAGTTCAATTTGTGCGCGGTCGCATAGTATTCACCGGAGTACATGATCAACGGCTTGTTGGTCAGTTTCCGCATGGTCTTTAACCAGGCGTTCACGTAGGTTTGTTCGGAACTCTTGGCCGAGCTCATCCGCTTTTCTTCGTCTAAGACAAAGAACTTGGTGTGCTTGTTGCTCCGCTTGTAAAAGTCCTTGGCTTCTTGTTGGGCGTCCTTCACGCTGGTGAATTCAGCGAACATGTATTGACCGAATGGCACGCCAGCTTTGTAGGCGCCGTTGGCGTTAACGTTACGCTTGGTATCAACCACGTAACCGGCGTCGCCCTTGCTACCGTGTTGTACACGAATCAACGCGTACTTTAAGTCTTTCGAAGCCTTAGTCCAGTTAATATTCCCTTGATATTGCGAGACATCGGCAATCTTAGTGCCGGCAGCGCTAGCGGTGGTGGTGTTCAACCCAATCCCGACCGCCGCAACGGTGGCCATGGCGGCTAAACCGATACCGAATCGACGTAACTTGTTTTGCATAGAAATCCTCCTCAGTCTTTATCGACTATATTGTACACGGGATTCCGTGCGCGGAGGTTACCACAAATTTACAATTAATTACAGTTCGATTGCAAGACAAAACCCACACGCCGCAAAAAAACGGGTGTGGGTTGTCGGACTCTATTTATGAGCGGCCACGTAAATCTTCAAGGCTAGTTGCGCACGGGCCTTGTCGGTAGTGGTGACGGGATTGTACGTCTTCATGGTAGTCGTGACTTGTTTGTAGCTGTAAATCTTGTTGGTCCCACTTTCGAAGTACATCAGGTCTTTAGCGTTCGGGGAATGGTTCAACCCCATGGTGTGGCCGAATTCGTGGGCGATCGTGCCGGCGTATTCGTACATCCGACCTTGTGCGGCCACGGAATTATTAATGGCCGTTAACGTCTTGTTGACCGTCTGGAAGGCTGGTAAGCTCTCGGCGACCTTGACCTCTTCCTGTTCAACTAGGGCGCTGTAGTTGTTAGCGGTCGTGCTGACGCCCTGTGCGGCTAAGTTCTTCTTAGCAGTCGCCGTGATGGTTGCCTGGTATTGGTGGTCAAAGGCCGTTTGGTACGGTGCACTCATTCGTTGGGCAATGTCCTTTTGGGCGTCTTGATAATAGGACCAACGAATTTGGACCTTCTTGGTTGCCGGAGTCCACCAAGCATCGCTATTGTCACTCTTGGATGCCTGCGCATGGGAGACCGAGAACGTGAGGGTGTGGGACTTTTTCGTTCCCTTGGTAAATTCTTTCTTGCCCAGTTTGTGGTTCCAATAGTCCATGGCGAGTTGCACGCTTTGCTTAAGTTGCTTGTCGGACGTATTGACCCACACGACCGCCTTACCGTTCTTCTTGAGCGCGGTCTGGGCGTCGTAGGCTAATTTGTACTTCTTGCCCAGCGTCTTAGCGTTCTTACGGTAATAGCTGTTGCTTTTCTTCAGCACACTGGTCGTGGGCTTCACGCTGGCGGCCTGAGCCGTCACCGTGCCACTTACGGCAACGGGCGTCACTAAGAGGGCAGCGGCGGCTGCCACAAACACGGAGTGGATCTTGAATCGATGTGTGGTACGCATGATAGATAACCTCCTCAAATCCCCAAAACATAGTTATAGTTGACAATAGCATATGACTTTCACCGGGGTGGGTCAAGCAAAACAGCCGCGACAAATGATGACCCGATTACCTGTTTAGCGGGAATGGAGCCGGTTTCATAATAGAATTTAAAGGGGAATATATGTTCGTTTTCGACGGAAATCTGGTATAGTAAGGGTAACGATTTTTAGGAGGAATGAATGATGGTCACACGGTGTCCTTGGGCGGAACAGTCGCCTAGTTTACAGCGGTATCACGATACGGAATGGGGACGACCCCTTCACGATAATCAGCGGTTGTTCGAACTATTATGTTTGGAAACCTATCAGGCGGGACTGAGTTGGCAGACAGTCCTCAATAAGCGTGCGGCGTTTCAACGGGCCTTTTACCACTATGATTTAGCACAGGTCGCGGCCATGACGCCGGCGGACTTGGCGCGGTTACAGCAGGACGCCAGCATCATCCGCAACCGGCTCAAGCTGGCGGCCACGGTCAACAACGCGCAGGTCATCTTACACTGGCCGGCGGGAAGCGATTTTAGTACCTGGCTCTGGGCCTTCGTCGGGGGGCAACCCATTCGGCACCACTTTACGACCGCCGACCAATTGCCCGCGACCACGGATCTGGCCCGCCTGATTTCCCGGGAAATGAAGAAACGGGGCTTCAAGTTTGTGGGGCCGACCACCGTTTACTCGTTTCTCCAAGCGGCGGGCTTGATCAACGACCATTTGGTAACCTGTGATTGGGCACCAGAAAATCAACGAAAGGGGCGGTAAACCATGCGTTTTTTACATACAGCCGATTGGCATATCGGGAAGAAACTTCACGGGTACGACCTGCTAACGGAACAGCGGGATGCGTATCGTCAGATTAAGGCCATTGCGTTGGCCGAGAAAGTGGATGCGGTGGTCATCGCGGGGGACCTGTACGACCGGGCTTTGCCGGGCGAAGATGCGGTGGCGGTCCTGGACCAGATGTTGGTGGATCTGAACCGGCAGGAACACTTGCCGATTCTAGCAATCAGTGGGAACCACGACTCCGCGGTCCGGTTAGGCTACGGCCGCGAATGGTTTGCGAGCACCCACTTTTATTTGAAGACGACGGTGGCGGAAGGCTTGCACCCGGTGACGGTGGGGGATACCCAGTTTTTCTTATTGCCCTACTTTGAGCCATTTGCGGTGCGTCAATTATTCGCCGATGATGACATCCGCACGGTCACGCAGGCCATGGTGCGCTTAGTCGCGGCCATGAAGGCGACCTTTGATCCGGCTAAAAAACACGTGCTGGTCGCCCACTTCTTCGCGGCGGGGAGCCAACATAGTGACTCCGAAACCTTGGTGCAGGTCGGCGGCTTGAACGCCGTCCCGACCGATCTTTTGCGCGACTTTGACTACGTGGCGTTGGGCCACTTACACCGCAAAGAAGCCCTCCAAAGCGAACCCACGATGAAGTATAGTGGCTCACCGTTGAAATTTTCGACCAGTGAAGCGGCCGATACCAAGGGCGTTTGGATCGTGGATACGGCGACGACGCCGGTGACGGTCACCTTTAAGCCGTTGACGCCGCTGCACGATTTAGTGGTCTTGCAGGACAGCTTTGACCATTTGATGGATTCGCAGCAGCAGTATCCGGTGACTAAGGAAGATTTCGTGACCATTGAACTTACGGACACCGCGCCAATCTCGAACGTCATGCAACGGTTGAAGACCCGCTTCCCGCGCATCATTGAATTAAAACGGGTGAACCAGTTGACGGTGACGCCCAAGGTGATGACGACGCAAGAAACGCAGCGTGACCCGCTAACGTTAATGGGAGATTTCTTTGAACAGGTGACCCAACATGAGTTGACCGCGCAACAGCGGACCTGGGCGAAAGCGGCACTGCAGGCGGCCGAGAAGGGGGAAAACTGATGAGACCATTAAGCTTACACCTAGAATTCTTCGGACCGTACCGGGATACGACCGTCGACTTCACCAAGTTTGCCACTACGCCGCTCTTCTTGATCAGCGGGAAGACGGGGAGCGGTAAAACCACCATCTTCGACGGGATGTGCTACGCGTTGTTTGACCAGACGTCGGGGACCGACCGGGAGGCCCCGGCGATGCGTTCGGATTTTGCGACTCCGCACGACCGTACTCGCGTGGAATTTTGGTTTACCCACCGCGACCGGCGGTACCAAATCGTGCGGGAACCCGCCCAGACCCTGGCGAAGAAGCGGGGTACCGGGTTAACCGCCGTTACGGCTAGTGTGACGTTAACCGTGTGGCACGACGACACTGAAGAAAAGCAGTTGACCAAGATCGGGCAGGTTCGGGACTTTTTGCAGGACCTGTTGAAGATGGACGGCAAGCAGTTCGCCCAAATCGTGTTGCTCCCCCAAGGTCAATTTCGCCGGTTCTTAGTGGCGGATAGTGACGCCAAGGCCCAGGTGCTCGAACAACTCTTCGATACGGCAGTCTACGCGCGCTGGGCGGACCGCCTCAAGGCCCAATTGCGACAAAGCCAACGGGCTAATCAAGCGGCTCTGGCCGACCTGGATCACGTGCAAAACGAGCTGCAATGGACGCCGGCCAATCAAGGACCGGCCAGTGACTTGCAAGCCAATCATCAGACCGACGACTTGTTAAAGCTGATGGCCCAACAACAGACGGCGACGCGAGAACATGAGCAGACGCTGATTACCCAATTGAAGGCGGCGCAAGGCACCGTGACGGACTTAACGCGGCAGGACACCCAAGAAGAACAATTTTTGGCCGACCAGCAGCGCTTGCAGACTACCTTGACGGCCCAAACGGCGTTAAAGCAGCGGGAGCCAGCCATGGCCCAATTGCGCGCTCAACTCACCGAATTGGAGTGGGTCCAAGGGTTACGCCCGCAGTGGCAGGCGTGGCAAACGGCGCAGACCGCCGTTACTCAACGGCAGGCGGCGCGAGACCAACGCCAGCAGCACGTTACCCAGGCCCAAGCCAGCCTAGCTCAGGCCCAAACCGCCAAACAGGCCGCCGCGGAGTTACCGGCAAAGATAACGGCCTTACAGGACCAACTTGCCCAACAAGCGACCATCAAGCCACTTTACCAACAAATCGCCCAATTACAGGGACAGCAAACCGCCGCGCAAACCGCACAGCAACGGACGCAAGCGGAAGTTCAACGCCTTACGACGGCGCTAGACGCCACGACCACGGCCCAAAAGCAAGCCCAAGCACTGATTGACCAACAGGGTACCTGGTACGACCAGAGTCAGACGCTACAACGAACGGTCGCGACTTACGCCGATTGGCAACGGCGTTTGACCCAGTTGACGGCGGACCAACAAGACTTGAACGATCAGGCGGCCCAAATCGCCACGCTAACGGCGCAAGCTAAAACGGCCCGCACCGCCGCCGAACAAGCACAGGCCACGGCGGAAGACCGGTATCAGGCGCGGTTGCGAGCCCAAATCGCCGAATTGAGTGCTCAGTTAACGCCGGGGAGTCCGTGTCCCGTTTGTGGGGCCACGACCCATCCCCATCCCGCGGTCAGCACGGCCACGACGCCGGTGACAGCGGCCATGGTCAAGCAGGCCCAGCAAGCCGCTACCAAGGCGCAACAAGCGGCCACCCAGTTGGCCACGCAACTGACGCAACAACAAACGGCGCTGGCCCAGGCGCAGGCCGCCGTGACGGAACAAGCGACGACGTTGAAACACGACATGGCCGCTAAACTGGATGTGGCGACCGACGCGTCATTGACCGCGTTTAGCACGGCGCTAGGTCAAGCTCAGACGACGGTTCAGCAGCAGGAGACCCAGGTGCAACAGGCGTTGGCCCAGGTCCGACAGGCGCAAACGCAACTCACGCAGCTACAAGCCACGGCCCAGACCCAGCAGACGGAGTTAAAGCAGGCGCAGGAAGCGGCACAAGCGGCGCAAACGCAAGTGACGCGACTGGGCGTCGAACTTACCACGCAGCAACGGCAATTGCCGACGGATGCCCTGACGCTCCGGGAGTTTACCGAACTGGAACAGACCCGGCAGACACAATTGACCACCCATCAACGGGACTGGACCGCGCTAGAACAACAAGTCACCGCCGCCACACAGGCGTTGGCCGTTGCCCAAAGCGACTTGCAGACGGCCACTGACGAACTGGCTCAAAGTCAGCAACGGGTGACGACTGCCCAAGCCGCCGTTACCGCCGCTATGGCCGCCCACGAGTTGGCGCTGACGCCCGCAACCACGGCAACGGTGATCCAGCAGTTGGCCCAACTAGACCAAGTGCCTACCTACCGGCAACGGTTGCAGGACTTCCGCACGGCCCAGACCCAAGCCGCCGCAACCATCGCGGAGTTACGGCAACGGTTAGCCGACCAGGCACAACCGGACCGGGCCAAGACCCAGGCGGCGTTGACCGCCGCCCAAGCTCAGGTCACCCAGCTCCAGGCGGACCGGTACGCCGCCCAGCAGCAGTGGCAGCGGAACGCGGAATTGGTTCAACGCCTGCAACAACAACTTGCCGCGCAGGCAACCGCCTTACAGCAGACCCAAGCCTTAGACGAATTGGCGGGTGTCTTGAACGGGGACGGCCCGAATAGCAAGTTGGGCTTGGAACGTTATGTGCTCCAAACCTATCTGCGCCAGATCTTACTGGTAGGTAATCATCGCCTCCAGCAACTTACCAACGGTCGGTACCAGTTTGTGATCGACGATGCCCCCGCGGCCTCTAAGAAGTATTCGGGGCTGGAAATCAACGTCTATGACGACCACGTAGGGGAACAACGGAGTGTACACACCCTTTCCGGCGGGGAAAGCTTCATTGCGGCCCTCGCCTTAGCGCTGGCACTGGGTGAAGTTATCCAACGGACCACCGGAAGCGTGGACGTCGACGCGTTGTTCATCGATGAAGGCTTCGGTTCGCTGGACGAAGACGCCCTGATGACCGCACTAGAGTCACTAGAGACGATCGAAGGCCGGCACCGGATGATCGGTATCATTAGCCACGTGAGCGAATTACGCGCGCAGGTGCCGAACCAGTTACAGGTCGTGGCTCAAGGAAACGGGGAAAGTCACCTGAAGTATCAGATTCACGAAAACGGGTAAAAATGAGATGGTGATTCCTAGCCCCTTAAACCGTTAAAGGGCGGTACGAAGGGATTTCTTCGATTTTTGCGAAATTAGTTATATAATCAACGATTATCCGTGCAAAGCTTTAAGAAAGAGGGTAGAATGGTTCAATAATTAAGTAGAAATGGGATGACCAGAATGTGTACCAGTTTGACGTATGAAAATAGCCGTGGCGACCACTTTTTAGCCCGGACGATGGATTTTGCCTTTGAATTGAACGGTCGGCCGATGTTTATGCCGCGTAACCGCACGGTGAAGGGGGATGCCGGCGACTTTACCACCACCTACGGGTTCGTGGGGGCCGGCCGGAGCTTAGGTCACGAGCTATTTGTCGACGGGGTCAACGAAAAGGGCCTCGGGGTCGCGGCACTGTACTTCCCAGGCAACACGGCGTACGTCGACCAGGCGGCGAGTGATAAATTAGGCTTGGCCCCACACGACTTTACCGCGTGGGCCCTGGGGAATGCTGGTAGCGTGGCGGAACTGGGCGAACTGGTGAAGACCATCCAACTGGTCAACGTGCCGGTCGCCTTATTACAGGTGGTGACGCCGCTACACTTTATCGTTAGTGATTCGACGGGAGCCACGGCCGTGTTAGAAGCCACGAGCCACGACCTGCATTTGATCGATAACCCGGTGGGCGTGATGACCAATTCACCGGAATTTGGGTGGCACCTTCAGAACTTGAGCACTTACGGAACCCTCACGGCCGAAGAACGGCCCTTAAACGATTACCTGGGCTACCAGTCAAAGACCCAGGGACCGGGGACGGGGGCACTGGGTTTACCGGGGGACTACACGTCACCATCCCGGTTCGTGCGCACCGTATTTGCCAAGCACTTCAGCCAACCTACGGCCGACACGCCTAGCACGTTAAACCTGTTGCAACACCTGCTGGATAGCGTTACGATTCCTAAGGGAGTGAAACTCAAGGCCGATGGGACCAGCGACTACACGCAGTATCGCGGTTACATGGGGTTAGAGAATCACACCTACTACATGGAACCCTATGATAATCAGGAACTCCAGGCCCTGGCGTTGACCGACGACCTGCTGGAAAACTGCCACACGCCAACGGAGTACCCGTTGAATCATCAGGTTCACATCCAAACCTTAAACTAAGGAAGTCGTGCCGATGATTAATTACCGAATCAGAACCTTTGACCAACTGACCACGGACGAGCTATGGGCGATTTACCAGCTCCGGACTGCCGTTTTTGTGGTGGAGCAGAACTGCGCCTATCAAGAAGTCGACGTTAACGACCGGGTCGCCGTCCATTTGCTGGGCATTAACGACCAAAATGAGTTGAAGACGTACGCCCGACTGATTCCGGGCGCTCACCAGCACGTGCAGATTGGCCGCGTCGTGGTGGCCCCGTCCGCTCGTAAGGAAGGCTTGGGCCGGCAATTAGTCACGCAAGCGATTCGAACGATCCGACAACAATGGCCGGACGTGCGCCAAATCGACATCGAAGCGCAGGCCTACCTCCAGGACTTTTACGCGGCGTTTGGGTTTCAATCCGTCAGCGAAGTGTACCTGGACACGGGCATTCCGCACCTCGACATGATCTTGCCAATTCAATAAAACGCAAAACTGGACCCTTCGCTTAAACGGCGAAGGGTCCAGTTTTTTTGGTGGTCTTAGCGGTCTTGGTTGGCCTGGCGGATAAAGGTTTTGATGGGTTTATCCGGGGTACCCAGGGCAATCAAGGCGCGTAGGGGCATGTTCAGGAACATGCGGTTATGAAAGGCTAACGGTTGGCCGTCGGCGTCCAATTCACTAAAGAAGTTGGCGGGCACGTCGGGCTGGGAGAGCGGCGTAATCACAATTCGCTGGAAAAGGCCCTTGAGCCGCGGATCGCCAATGACCCGGTAGAGGTAGCTTTCCAGTGAAAGTGGCGCGGGGGCGTTCTCGAAGTTCATGGTAAGTTTGGTTTGCAGCCGGATATCGCGGGACGATTCCCCAATCATCACTTCGTAATCGCCGGTATCGGCCTGCCAGCGGTGTTTGCGTTCCCGCCACCAGCTAAAGTCCTGCCGGTTGAGGTGGAGGGTGACCGCTTGGGTCTCACCCGGCGCCACGGCGAGTTTCGTAAAGGCCCGCAGCTCCTTGGTCGGCATCGGCGCATGGGACGCGTGGTTCGCCACGTAGAGTTGGGGAACCGCCTTGCCGGCGACCTGCCCCGTGTTCGTGACGTCGAAGGTGATGGTCGCGCCGTGCGCATCGGCCTGGGTTTCTAGATTCGTGTATTCGAAGGTGGTGTAGCTCAACCCGTGACCAAACGGGAAGAGGACGTGCATTTCGTGGGTGTCGTAGTACCGGTACCCCATGAAAATGCCTTCGGAATAGTATTCGTGGTGTGGGTCCTGGCCAAAGGTTGGTGCCATGGGCGTGTCGGCCAATTGCAGCGGGAAGGTTTCGGCCAAGTGGCCCGAGGGGTTGACCTTACCGGTGAGAATGTCCCAGGTGGCTTCACCCACGGCTTCACCGGCCAAATAGGTCTCGACCACCGCGGCCACGTTTTCGATCCACGGCATTTCGAGGACGGAACCGTTCTGGAGAACCACCGTGGTGTGCGCGTTGATCTTGGCTAACCGACCAATCAATTCCGTTTGATTTTCGGGCAACAGGATGTCGGTCTTGTCGAAACCTTCGGACTCCTCTTCGGCGGGGTAGCCGGCAAAGACCACCACGTGATCGGCGGTCTTGGCGGCGGCTAACGCGGCGTCGGCCAGTTGTTCGTCGGTCTCGTCATCGTCGAGGCGGTAACCCGGATAATAAGTGGCACTCAGCCCACTGTCGGCTAAGGCGTCGAGAGGGGTGACCAGGTGAGTCGGGTTGACGTGGGAACTGCCGGCACCCTGGTAACGGGGATGCTTGGCTAGCTCGCCCACCACGACTAGTTTCCCGGCTTTGTCGGGGCGCAACGGTAATTCGTTTTGGGTGTTTTTCAGCAGAACGATACTGTCATCGGCCAGCTTACGGGCGAATTGGTGGTGCGCGGCGTGGTCGTAGGTCTTGGCCTGCGGAGCGGCCTGACAATCCTGAATCAGGTGTAACAGGTGCCGAACGGACTTGTTCAGGGTCCCTTCGTCGAGTTCACCGGTTTCGATGGCCTTGACGATTTCGTCGATCGACGCCTGACCCTTTCCGGGCATTTCCAGGTCCAAGCCAGCGCTTAGAGCCGCGGCGTGGTTGGCCACAGCGCCCCAGTCGGACATGACGGCGCCGTGAAAGCCCCATTCGTCCCGTAAGATATCGCGTAACAGATAGTGGTTTTGGGAATTAAGGACCCCGTTGATGCGGTTGTATGACGCCATCACGGTGGCGGGTAGGGCTTTTTTAACGATGATTTCAAACGTCTTGAGGTAGAGCTCGCGTAAGGTCCGTTGCGACATGTCGCTGGAGGCCGTGAAGCGTTGATTTTCCCGGTTATTAGCGGCAAAATGCTTCAGTGCGACCCCCACGTGTTGGGATTGGACCCCTTGAACGTAGGCGGTGCCCAGCTTGCCGGCGACTAGCGGATCTTCGGAGAGGTATTCGAAGTTCCGCCCGCCCAGCGGTGAGCGCTTGAGGTTGACGCCGGGGCCCAGGAGCAGGCTCACTTGTTCCGCGCGGGCCTCAATGCCCAGGTGTTCCCCCAATTGGCGTAACAAGTTGGTGTTCCAGGAACTGGCATTGAGCGCCGATGACGGGTAGGTGATGGCCTGCACCGACTGGTTGAGGTCGTTAGTGGCCGTGGTTTGTTTCCGCAACCCCGACGGTCCGTCCGTCATCATCAGGGCGGGCAACCCCAGGCGGTCGATCTTCGCGGTGTACCAACTATTTTTTCCCGAAACTAAAGCGGCTTTTTCCGGCAGCGTGAGGGCCGCCAGCGTCTTTTCGATGTCCATACGTTCAAATCCTTTCTACTGAGTTCAGCTTAAACCCAGTATACCGTTTTCAGACCGAAGATGTTACCGGTGAAGTGGCATTCCTCATCAAAAAATCATAACCGTTGACAAGTCGGCGGAAGTGGGTTACTTTTAGAAAGTGCAATCGAGACGAACATAAAATTCAAAGGAGGGGACTCACGAATGTTAACCAACGCTACCCAAGTTCAAGGGTTTGTTGCCGCATGTTGCGAATGTAACATGTGCCTTTTGCGTTGCGTTCATTTGGGGTCCCCGACAAACTCGTAGCCTTACATAACGACGAGAGTTTCTGTCAACGGGTATTTCTCCACGATGAACGTGGGGGAATACCCGTTTTTTGTCGTCAGCGGTTGCACGCCAAATTGAGGAATGAAAGGGAGAGTGTCAGGTATGAATAGATGGACGAGTTTAGGATTAGTCACCGCAGTCGTTGCGTTAGGAGTGGGGCTCGCCGCTTGTGGGAAATCCACGACCAGCGCTCAGCCCAAGCAAGTATTGAAGTTGCCGGCCACCGCGCAGCTGGATACGATCGACCTGGCCAAGGCCACCGGCTACGGGCAGACCGGGAACGTGTTTGAAAGTTTCTACCGGTTAGGTAAGGACGGCAAGGTCGCCCCGGGATTGGCCGACAAGGTTCAGGAGTCCAAGGACCAAAAGACCTGGACCTTCCACATCCGCGACAACGCCAAGTGGAGCAACGGGGACAAGATTACCGCCAAGGACTTCGTGTATTCCTGGCGCCGGACGTTGACACCGGCCACGAAGTCGACTTACACCTACCTGTTCTCCGGCATCAAGAACGGTGATCAGATTATCGCCGGTAAGATGAGTCCCGACAAGATTGGGATTCACGCCAAGAACCAGCAGACCGTGGTGGTCCAATTAACCAAGCCAATGGCCTACTTCAAGATTTTGATGGCCTACCCGCTGTTCGCCCCCCAAAACGAAAAGGTGGTCAAGCAGTACGGCAAGAAGTACGCCACCAAGTCACAATACATGGTCTACAGCGGTCCGTTTAAGATTGAAAACTGGAAGGGGACCAGCAACACTTGGTCGTTCGTGAAGAACAACGATTACTGGGATAACAAGGTGGTCAAGCTGCACAAAATCAACTACCAAGTGGTTACTAACCAGCAAACCGGGTTGGGGCTCTACCAAAACAAGAAGCTGGATTTAGCCCAACTGACCAACGAACAAGTGAAGAATTACAAGAATGATTCCGAATTTAAGGAATACCCGTATTCCATCATGATTCACCTGAAGTATAACTTTAAGGATACCGACGCGACTAAGCGGGCGGCCCTGAGTAACCGGAACTTGCGGCAAGCCATCGCGTTGTCCATTAACCGGAAACAGTTGACCAAGAAGGTCTTAGGCGATGGGTCCGTGACCCCGACCGGCTTTGTGACGAGCGGCCTGGCTAAGGATCCCAAGACCGGCGAAGATTTTGCTAAGCAACAGGCCGTTAAGAACACCACGACCTACAACCCGACGCTAGCCAAGCAAAAATGGCAAAAGGCGCTTAAGCAGTTGGGCACTAAGGAAGTCAAGTTGAGTGTTCTGGCTGGGAACGATGACCCGATGGCCAGCACCGTGACCCAGTACCTGAAGGGGCAACTGGAAAAGACACTTCCCGGGTTCAAGCTGAACATCCAAAACGTTCCGGCACAGGTCGCCCAACAACGGTCGCAATCCGGTGACTTTGACCTGTACCTGTCACACTGGGGCGCGGACTTCAACGACCCGATCTCCTTCATGCAGATTCCGCTGAGTTCTAACTCGTTGAACTACGGCAAGTGGTCCAGCAAGACCTATGACCAACTGATCGCTAAGGCGCAAAACCAGGACGCCGCCACGCCAGAAAAGCGGTGGCAGGATATGGTCCAAGCCGCTAAGCTGTTGAACACGGAACAAAGCTTTACGCCACTGTACCAGGCGGACTACGCTTACCTCCAACGCTCGACGGTTAAGGGTGTGATTCACAACACGGCCGGCACGCAGTGGAGCTACAAGTACGCTTATATCAAGTAGGTCTTGACGGGTTCTGCTTAGACTGATAAGCCTACCGAAATCAACGGCTAACCTCGGCGACAAGTTTTGGGTGAGCATGGTACACTTAAAGCCGGAGGAGGGGATCACGATGACCATTGCCGTTGACGACGGACACCAGTGGCACACCAATGGCACGAAAGAGTACGATGCTTACTTTGGGACGCCGACCCATGATGATCATATTTTGTTTGAACTCATGACCGTGGGCGTCTTTCAGGTGGGCCTCAGTTGGCAGGCCGCCGCCAGTAAGTTACCCGTCTACCGCCGCGTCTTTGCGGGGATGGACATTGCCCAAGTGGCGGGGTTCGATTTGGAAATCGACGTGGAACGCATTGCCTGCGACGATGAGATGATTCGTAACGTTCGTAAAATTCGTGCCACGATTCAAAATGCCCGGGCGATTACCCAGATTCAAGCCGAATTCGGCAGTTTTGCCGACTACCTGTGGCAATTTGTAAACGGCACGCCGTTACTATTACCCGTGGTGACGCGTGACGAAATTGTCAATCAATCGACCATCGGTTCCGCGGTCGCGAAGGATTTAAAGCGCCGCGGATGCAAGTTTGTGGGCCCGGTGGTCACGCACATGTTTCTAAAGGCGGCCGGTATTTTGCAGGATCAGATTTTGGATGAGTAGGGCCATTATGGTGACCCGTAAGTATCTGAAATTTAGATGAGAATTCTGGTTTAGTTGAGAACGATTTCTTCAAGGCTGGCGGGGGGTTCGCGGCCAAACGCCGGTCTGACGCGTTTTGATATAAATAAATTTATTGTCACTTCGGCTTGACACCGAATTAAAGTTGCATTAGACTTACTTGTAAATTAAGTGATTGAAAACAATGTGATCAGGAGAGTAACCACCGGTAATGGTTTGATAGAGAGCCCGCGATTTGCTGCAAGCGGGTAGCCCACGCCGGGGTGAAGATGGCCTGAAATGAATTGGCGTTGCTGAGTTCGTTCAGAATGAGGTGACGATGACCGGCACTCATTACCGTGCACGCACTTCCCGGGTTGCCGGTGAGTGTTAATGAGGAGCCGGCCGTTAAACGCTGACTTAAACTAGAATGGTACCACGACAAGTTCGTTTCTATTAACTTAGGAGCGGACTTTTTCTTTTGGTCCGGGTTCAATCACTTGGCAGTTTAGCTATTATCTAAATTTGAGGGAAAAGGGGATTTTACTAATGAAGCAATTTAAACGAGTTGCCTGGTTATTTCTATTATTGATTCCATTATTAATCGTTGCTGGTTGTGGCAAGTCTAGTTCCAATAAGACGGTCAAGGTCGGGATCATGGGTTCCGACGAAAAGATTTGGAAGCCCATCAAGACCAAGTTGGCTAAGGAAGGCGTCAACATCAAGCTGGTGACCTTTACGGATTACAACCAACCTAACGCGGCGCTGACCAACCACGAAATCGACATCAACTCGTTCCAACACACGTTCTTCATGCAAGCTTGGAACAAGGCCCACAAGACCAACATCGTGTCCATTGGGAAGACCGTGCGCGCACCCCTACGGTTATACTCCAAGAAGGTCAAGAACGTCTCGGCCATCAAGAAGGGTGACCAAATCACCATTCCTAACGATTCGACCAACGAAGGCCGGGCTTTACACTTACTGCAATCCGCTGGCTTGATCAAGGTGGACAACAAGGTAGAATTACCAACGCCTAAGAACATCACGGAAAACAAGCTGAAGTTAAAGATCACGCCGGTTGATGCTGCTCAGACGCCACGTTCCTTGTCGGATGCGGCGGGTGCCGTGGTCAACAACGAATTTGCGGCCGAAGCGAAGTTACCGAACAACGAATGCATTTTCAAGGAAAAGCTGAACAAGGCCTCCATTCCATACATCAACATCATTGCGGCGAACAAGTCTGACAAGAACAACAAGACCTACCAGAAGATCGTGAAGGCTTACCAAAGTGAGTCAACCAAGAAGTTAATCAAGAAGTACTACCACGGCTTATCCGTTCCAGCATGGTAACCGTAATCCGTGGCGTTAAGTAAGAATTACCGGCATAGCGAGTAAGGAGAATGCGATAGTGACCAAAGATACGATTATTCAGTTAAAGGATGTTGACGTTACCTTCCATAATAAAGGCCAAACGGTGCAAGCCGTTAAACACGTCTCGTTAGATGTCCAGCGGGGGGACATCTACGGCGTAGTCGGGTATTCCGGCGCCGGGAAGAGTACCCTCGTCCGGGTGATTAACCGTCTTCAACGGCCCACAGCCGGGCAAGTCATCGTTAACGGTCAGGACATCCTCGCCATGAAGGCCAAGGACTTGCGCCAGGCGCGGACGAAAATTGGGATGATTTTCCAACACTTCAACCTGATGAACGCCCGGACCATCGCCGATAACGTGGATTACCCGCTCAAGGGGGGGAAGCTGACCCACGCGCAACGCAAGGAAAAGGTCGCTAAGTTATTAGACCTGGTTGGGTTGAGCGAAAAGGCCAACGACTACCCGGCGCAACTGTCGGGGGGCCAAAAGCAGCGGGTCGCTATCGCGCGGGCGCTGGCCAACGACCCCGAAATCCTGATCAGTGACGAAGCCACCAGCGCCCTGGATCCCAAGACCACCACGGCGATCTTGGAATTGCTCAAGCAATTGAACAAGGACCTGGGCTTGACGGTGGTGTTGATCACCCACGAAATGGAAGCCGTCAAGGAAATCTGCAACAAGGTGGCCGTGATGGAAGACGGCGAAATCATCGAACGCGGTGATTTGGTCACCATCTTCAGCGAACCCAAGCAGAAGCTGACCCGCGACTTCATCAATACCGCCACGCAGATCGACCAAGCGCTCGACAAGATTTACAAGCAGGCCAACGCACTGGGGCTGGACGACCATCACCGGTTGGTCCAACTCAAGTACGTGGGGGCCAGCACCGATGCGCCGCTGATTACCGAGCTGTTCAAACGTTACCAGGTGGTTTCCAACATCCTGTACGGGAACGTGGAAATCCTGCAAGATACGCCACTGGGGAACCTGGTGGTGGTCATGGCCGGGGAACCCGACCAACTGGACCAGGCTTGGCAGTATTGCCGGGATGCCGGAATCCAAGTTACGCAGCTCAACCCAAATGATTCGGAGGTGGCCTAGTTGAAACTCTTTGCCCAATATTTTCCTAACGCGGTGACCATGAAGAGTGATTTCCTCCAAGCCACCGGCGAAACCATTTACATGACCCTGTTCACCGCGATTATCGCGGGGATCATCGGGATGGCCATCGGGGTCGGCTTAACGGTCACCCAACCTGGTGGGATTCTCGAAAATAAGGTCGTCTATAACATTCTCGATAAACTGGTCAACCTGTTCCGGTCGATTCCGTTCGTAATCTTACTGGCCGTCATCGCGCCGGTCACCCGGTTGATCGTCGGAACGGCGATTGGGACCACGGCGGCCATCGTGCCGTTGATCATCGGGTCCGCCCCGTTCTACGCGCGGCAGATTCAAAATGCGTTGGCCGAAGTCGACCGGGGTGTGATCGAAGCCGCCGAAGCGGTCGGTTCCGGGCCCATCGCGATTATCTTTCGGGTCTACCTCAAGGAAGGGCTGGCGGATATCATCCGCTCGTCCGTCCTAACCTTAATCAGTCTGATCGACCTGACCGCCATGGCCGGGGCCATCGGTGGGGGTGGCTTGGGGAACCTGGCCATCAACGTCGGGTACAGTCGCTTTGAAAGTGACGTGACCATCCTGGCCATGTTGATCATCCTGGTGATTGTCTTTGCGATTCAGCTATGCGGGGACTTACTGGCCCGTCACGTGGACCACAGCGCCTAGCCTTAAGTTAACAGACAAGACGTGATCTTAGCGGATCACGTCTTTTTGTCTGGAAAGTTTTTTATAATGAAATTTATATTCGGTTATGCGCAGTGCTAGTTGGTCAGAAAATAGTGGTGACATTGACTTGTTGTTCTGGCGGGTTGTTTGCCCGTGCTGAACATGAAAAAAACATTGGCGCTACTCTACTACGGTGGCAGTTAAGTTTAAATGGCGGGATCATCACCAGCATTAAGATTGCTGGAGCTCAGATGGGCTCAGACCGTGAAATTGTGGTTGGCCAGCGTTCTTAGCTGGCTTACCACAAGGCCGAACTTCAAGACACGCGGTCTTTGCGTGGCTCGAAGTCGTGCCCACGGTCGTCACGGCCCAGCTGAGCGGAAGCAATCGACAACTCCGCTCAACCAGCACTAGGCCTCTTCGATTACATTTTTTATTCCATCCGCTGTTAAATAAATTATTGAAAAAGTATCCGTTTGTTAGCAAATTTTAATCATGATTCGTTAGAATTAGAAAATTAAAAATGGTGAACGAAAGCGAGGATTTTGCGCGTTGAAAACAGTAAATACGCCAACTGGCAGTATCATGAAGGGAATCTTCTGGGCGACCGTGGCGTCGACCATGTTTGGGGTTTCCGGGACCGTGTTACAGTTTATCTCTCAGGGTCAGGACATCCCGGCCAGTTGGTTCTTATCCGCTCGAACCTTGGGTGCCGGAGTTGTTTTGTTGCTGATTAGTTTGGTTTTATATGGTAAGAAAACGTTCGCCGTCTTTGGTAGCCTACGCGAAATCGCGTGGTTAGTGGCCTACGCCATCATCGGGCTGGGGGCCAATCTGTTGACCTTCTACATGTCCGTGCAGACCGGGAACGCCGCCGCGTCGACCATCCTGCAATACTTAAGCCCCTTATTTATCGTTTTGGGCAGCTTCCTCTTTAAGCACGAGCGGCCGTTACGGAGCGACATGGTGGCCTTTGTGGTGGCCATGATTGGGGTCTTCTTGGCGATTACCCGGGGGAACATTTCCCAGCTGGCGATTCCCTTCGATTCTTTGCTTTGGGGCATTGGGTCCGGGATCACCGCGGCCGGTTACGTGGTCTTACCCCGGACGCTGGTCAGAGATAACGGTCATTCACCCATCACCGTCTTGGGTTGGGGAACGTTGATCGCCGGGATCGTCTTTAATCTCAACCATCCGGTCTGGGTCAATACGCCCCCGTTGACCACCGGTTTACTGGCGTCTATGAGCACCGTGATTCTGGTGGGGACCATCTTACCGTTCTCCCTGTTGCTTTACAGTAGTCACTTTGCGCCGTCCGACGTGATCAGTATCGTGGACGCGACGCAGCCCGTGATGACGTTTGTCTTGTCGATTCTCTTCTTAAGTCTTAAAATTACCCTAGCTGAAGTGATTGGTTCCGTCCTGGTCATCGTGGCCATTTACCTGTTACAACGGGGGCGGCGGAAGGTCACGACCGTTTTCGAAGAGTCAGAGAACTAACCGGGAGGGCGATAGGATGACAACGATCGATTGGGTACGCCACGGTCAAACGCACGCTAACGTGAGTCACATGATTCAGGGGCAGCTGGATACGGCCGTGACGCTGATGACTAGCACGGGAGAACGGCAGGTGCAGGATCTGTTAGCGCACCTAGAAATGACCGATTACAACCGCATTGTGGTCAGTCCGTTACAGCGGACCCGGCAAACCGCGGCGATTCTGACCACGGGATCGGCGGACACCTTACCGCTGACGTTGGATCAGCGCTTGGTCGAGGGCGACTACGGCGATTGGACGGGGCAGTCCACCGCCGAGTTACAGAAACGCTATCCGGACGCTTTCGATCCCTTGACCCACGAAGTCTTACCGGACTGGTTGCCCCGCACTGGGGGCGAAAGTTACCGTCAAATTCAAGCGCGCGTGGGCCAGCTGGTGGCCGAATTAGTGGTCGATCATCCCTACGAACACATCTTAGTGGTGAGCCACGGCTTGACCATTAAGCTGGCGGCGTTACTGATGTTGGGATTGGGGACGTCCCAAGCCCTTCCCGAACCCCGTAACGCCAGTCTGACCCGCATGACCGTTGATCCCGCTACCGGGCACCGGTACCTGCGGGGCTATAGTCTCACCCGGTTGGGTCTTTAAAGTCCTAAATTTCACGAGAGTTTGGGACATAAGTCCCTAAATTCCAGTAGTTAAAAATTGGTCCTAGAAATC
>NZ_AZDW01000029.1 GCF_001434115.1 Levilactobacillus zymae DSM 19395 | reverse complement strand
CACTTGAATCATGTGTTTGATGGGGATTTTGGAGTTTCTGGTGAATAATTCAGGAAGCGTTCCTTTTTTCAAAGTCGTAACGGACTTATCGATAAATTTACCAGAATTAATCAAATTACCGTAAATATCAACGGATTTTAGAGTTATAAGTTCATACTTTCCAGTACTGACAACGTCTTTTTCGAAACTGCCACCATTTGAATATTTTGAAATATCTTTTAACTTACGCTGTTCCCAAGGGTCAGTAAAACCTCTAAACCGCCATTCCTGGTCAAAGATTTTTTGTAGGAAAAGTTTTTTAAGCGTTTTTAACTGATCAACCTTTTTCTGATTGGAAGCGATAGTGGCGTCTAAGATACCTAACATTTTTCCAATCTTTTGCTTTTCAATGCTTTGTGATGGAATAACAACTTTGATTCCTTTAATATTTGATGAACTAATTTCTTTGAAAGTAGATCCTGATGCCAATCTTAAAGCTGTCCCTTTTATTCTTTGTGCTAAATAATAGAAAAATTCAGTCTCTTCACTTTTAGGAATCCACGACTGAAATCCTTGGTTAGTGGTAACTTTGTTTTTTGTAATAGCAACATCTCCAATAGATGCTCGCGAAGTATATAAAATTGTATTCTTGGGCAAAATCTTCGCTGAACTATGTTGAAGCCCATCAATTGATATTCTCCTAACGGACTTAGAAACATACTTTGTTGTTCCTATTTCCGTTGGCGTAAACCATTCGATTTCTCCATCCCAGAATTGCGGGTTACTAGATTTAGGAGTTCCTCCACCGACTACATTCACTGCATCCCCTAACTTACGCTGTTCCCAATCGTCCGAAAATCCCTTAAACCGCACATTGGGCGTCATCTTCTCACTCATTGGCCAAACAGCTCCTTAATCTTCGTAAGCTGCTGTTGAGCGTCAGGATTTTGGCCTTCTAAGTCGTTCAACATCTTACTGAATTCCGCCATCGACTGGTTAAGTTCCTGGTCCGTTTGCTGAATATCGGCCACTAGCTTATCCACATCTACCGGTGGTTCTTCCTCAAACGTATCTACGTAGCGTGGAATGTTTAAGTTAAATTCGTTCTCGACAATTTCATCGTACTGCGCAACGTGCGCAAACTTATCAATATCTTGCCGGTCCGCATAGGTCTTAACAATCTTATCGACCTGTGCATCCGTTAAGTTATTTTGATTTTTACCTTTCTCAAATTCCTTCGACGCATCGATAAATAGAATGTCCTTCTTTGACCGATTCTTCTTAAACACTAAAATGGCCGTTGGAATCGATGTTCCGTAGAACAGGTTCGCCGGTAAGCCAATCACCGCGTCCAACACGTTATCTTGTTCAATCATGTATTGGCGAATCTTACCTTCCGCTGCGCCCCGGAATAGGACCCCGTGCGGTAAAACGACCGCCATGGTCCCGTCATTCGCCAGATGATACAACATGTGCTCTACAAAAGCGAAATCAGCCTTGGACTTCGGCGCCGTTTTACCATACTTTCGGAAGCGTTCGTCTTCTAGCTTTCCTTCCGGATCCCAGTGCGCCGAATACGGCGGATTAGCTACCACCGCATCAAAAACCATACTATCAAAGTGGTCATCCTCTAACGTATCACCATTGTAAACGTCAAAACGCGCATAATTTACGCCGTGCATTAACAAGTTCATTCTTGCCAGGTTATAGGTCGTCCCGTTAAGTTCCTGTCCATAGTATTCCCCAATCGGCACACTATCTCCCACACGTAACAGCAGAGAGCCTGAACCCATTGTGGGGTCATAAGCACTCTTCAGCCGATCATGGCCCAACGTCACAATTCCCGCTAAGATTTTCGATACTTGTTGGGGCGTATAGAACTCTCCCGCTTTTTTTCCGGCGGTTGCCGCGAATTGTCCAATCAGATACTCGTAGGCATCCCCTAACACGTCAATCTTCAAGTCGCTCACATCGAACGGAATATCTGCCAGATTCAGCATAACCTTCGCCATGAGTTCGCTACGTTGCGCCGTATCCTTACCCAAACGACTAGAATGCAAGTCCATATCGGCAAACAGTCCGCGGAAATCATCTTCGGAATCGCGACCAATCGTGGATTCTTGAACTTTATTCAAGGCGTTTTCCAACTTTTCAATGTCAAAGTCGCCAGCCTGGATATCCGTAATCAACGTACTGTAAAGGTATTGCGGTTCGATAAAGAACCCTAAGGTAGACAAAATTTCTTCTCGCAGTTCTGCCTGCATGTCTTCATCCGCGTAGGCCTGAGTAAACGTTAAATCATCGTTAGCGAGTAACTCCCCCGCGTAACTGTCCACTTTACCCGACAAAAAGCGGTAGAAAATTAAACCTAACATGTAATTTCGGTACTCGCTGGCGTCCATGTTTCCACGTAAATCGTTAGCAATCGCCCAGAGTCGCTTTTGCATGTCAGCCTGTTGCTGCGCCTGCGTAATGTGTGTATCTGCCATGTGTTTAAAAACTCCTATTCAACTAAATTAACGCAAATTTCTTCAATGCGTGTTTCACAAACGTGGTCACCTTTTTCTTTAAGGTGATCTTTTCACCAAATTTAAACCCAGCCTTGGTTAATTCGTGCGTTAGGCTACGTGAATCTGGTGTGCCATAAAATTCATAACTTTCCATCTGTTGTTCAACAACTTCCCGCGGTAATTTAACTTCTTCGGAGAAGGTACCAATTGCTTCCTGTTGTTTTTGAATCAGATATTTATTAAGTTCACTACCTACATTAGCACCCGGCTTTAACGTCGGCACTACTTCATCTAGGAAGGCCGCCAGTAAGTCGGCCTTGAGTTTCAAGGCTGGACTGTCCGCATTATCCAGTAGATGTTTAATCTTGCGCCGATCAGCCTGCATGTTTTCATCATCATCCAGACTAATGGTCTTGATCAAATTACTAATATACTGGACATCAATCACATCCGTCGCCAATAATTCGATTTCAAAGTCGATATCGTCTAAAATCGACCCGGTCTCTCCTTGCTCGGCGCCACGTTGTAATTCGTCATAGGCCGTCGCGTACTTGCTACGATAAGATTGTAAATCCTGGGGCGTCATATCCTTAACATCGTTCCAGTTAAAGGGCTCGTAGACCCGAATCTTATTATGCAGCCGTAAAACGTCACGAAAAGCCAGTACGAAGCTCTTTAATTCATCATTACCCTGGTTGTGTAAGTCATCCACCGCGCTTGGCGTCGGCGCTACAGCATGTAATTTTTCAATTGCATCATCGAAAGCCTGCTTAAGTTCGTCATAGCTTGGTACAAAGAATGCCTTCGATGACCCTTCGGAGAACAATTCAACCGCATCATCGGTATATTGCTTAATGTTTCGGTAGGCAATAATGTTTCCAAAAGGCTTTGTTTCCTTTTCGATACGATTAGTCCGTGAGAAGGCTTGAATCAGATTATGCCATTGTAATTTCTTATCGACGTACAGGGTTGATAAACGTGGTGAATCGAATCCCGTTAGAAACATATTTACCACAATTAAAATATCAATATTGTCGTCCGGCGTTTGGGCGTTATGGGCCTTCATCCGCTTAGACACGTCCGCAAAGTAATCCTTAAAATTTTCCGTATTAAAACTGGTTCCATATTGTTGATTATAGTCATCAATAGCAGCGTCTAAGCCGTGGCGTGACGTTTTGACCCGCATCTTCCCGGTTGTTTGATCCGCGTATTGCTTCTCGTCCGAATTATCTTCATTTGCCGTCCAGGTAAAAATCGTGGCGACCTTTAGTCGATGATTCGGGTCTAATTGCCGGAATAAATGGTAGTATTTTAACGCAACTTCCGTATCGCTAACCGCTAAGATGGCATTATAGCGCCGATTCTGGGTTACCTGATCGTGATTCAACAGAATATGTTGCACGATCATCTCCAACCGGGCATCGGCCTCCATCACCTCGCGTTTATCAATCCGCGCAAAGTACTCGTTCCCATCGGTAATTCCCGCTTTGGCCTTAAGCGTATTAATGTACTGGATGGAAAATCCTAAAACGTTATGATCCCGAATGGCATCCTTAATCAGATATTTATGGAGACATTTTCCATACAGCGTTTCCGTTGTCCGGCCGTCCACGCCCACGTTTTCGGGAAAAATTGGTGTCCCCGTAAACCCAAAATGTTGAGCGTTCTGGAACCAGCGGTCGATTTCTGTTCGCATTTTGCCGAACTGGCTGCGATGGGCCTCGTCCTCAATAAACACCACGTGTGCGTCATGGTACGGTGTCAAAACATCACGATATTTATTACCGGTGATAGCATTATTCATTTTCTGAATTGTGGTAATAATCAACGAGTTATCTTGACTCTTCAGTTGTTTAATGAGCGTATGTGTATTTTTAGTCCGGTCCAAAGCTGGTTCGTTGCCCACGCCCTTGGGTAGATAGGCATTAAAATTATCCGCCGTTTGTTTATCCAAATCCTGACGGTCAATTAAAAAAATCACCTTTTGGGCGTCTGTTCGTTGCGCAATTAACCGACTAGCCTTAAACGCCGTAATTGTTTTCCCGGATCCGGTCGTATGCCAAACGTAACCGTTGTCATGTGGATGATGTTCTGCTTGGTCAATAATCGCCTCAGCCGCGTAAATTTGATACGGCCGCATAATTAACATTTTCTGGTTGGCGTTATCAAAAATCGTATATTGTGCGATTAGACTATGTAGTCGTTTCTTAGCGAAGAATGACGCCGTAAACGCATCAATGTCGTTTAGCCAATGATTCTGCTGATCCGTCCAGTAAAACATAAAATTAGGATTTAATTTACCATCCCCATTAGCAAAATACCGCGTCTCATCCCCATTCGTCACCACAAACAATTGAACGAACCGAAATAGTTGGCGAAAGGATTCATCCCGATAACGAATAATCTGGTTAAACGCCTGCGTAAATTCCACCCCACGGCGCTTTAACTCAATCTGCACTAACGGAAGACCATTAATCAAAATCGTGACATCATACCGGTTGGTGTACTGAGCGTGCACAGTAATTTGATGAGCCACTTCAAAAATATTATTATCCACCGTCTTGCCATCAAAAAATTCCAGGTAAACTTCGGAATTATCGTCACGAGTGATGGTAATCTTTCCAGACGGTTGAACATCGGATCCCCGTAGCAGCTGACCGATATCGTAAAGCGTCCGCGAACCCACCATCTCATGCAAAACGCGTGTAAATTCTACATCACTAAGCGGCTGATTTTTCAGTCTTTGAGCATTTCGTTGATTTAGAATGTCCCGAAAATGAGCTAAAACCGCGGCTTCATCCGGCAACTGAACTGTCGAATAGCCTAGCGCATTTAACCGTTTCATAAACTGTACTTCCAGCGCCGCTTCTGACTGGTATTCACTAGCCATGAGGCACCCCACTTTTCATTAATTTATAGTTGGTTTCATTATACAGCTTTAACTGTGGGCGGTCTGCTCTTTCCGGTACAGACTTAGTTTTCTTCATGAATGCCGTTATAAAACGGAAGCAATTATTGCCTATACATTCCTTCATCATAATATTTATAAGTAGTTTAGCTTGCCATTGACTAGCATCATTCTATAATGGGGTCGTGAAACGTTGCATATAATAAACTATCCGTGATTGTGATTTTACCCTTTACAAGCCCCCGTCGTCACGCTTCCCCGGGCGGCCGCCACCAGTCAGGCTCCGGCCCCAGCGACGCCCACCCCAACTGCGCCCGCCAAGGCCAAGCTGGGCAACGCTAAAACTTGGATTCACGACGACACCCTGCGCGTTTGGTTGGAACGGGTCGCTCAGGAACAACTCCGACAGATTAAAGTTGGTGACGAAGGAGAAGAAGAACCCCTGTATCCGGATATCACGATTACGGACGACAACCTCGCGGACTACGTCGATAAGGTGCCCGCCCTCACCGACGCCAATACCCAGATTTTAACCCCCGATATCGCCATACCATCGGCCCCCATCCCGCCGGCAAATGACGGTCCCGATGATAATCAAGTCTGGCCCCACGTTGACTTTCCGGACTACCCCGAAGTGAAGCCGGGCTTCATCCACGATTTGACCGGGATCGAACAATTTAAAAATATCACCGAATTCACGCTTCAAGATCCCGACCGCGTCGACCTCACCCAGCTTAAACACCTGTCGCTGGCGTTTGCCCCCCACCTCCAGAAGGTCGTCATCCAGTACAGTCCCATGACGGACGACGGCGAACCCTTAGTGGGTCCGGAACTCGGCCTAAACGTCAACGCGCAAGCCTACATAGACCAGCTTCTTCCCCAAAACCCAGAACTGACGGGGTTATCCCTAAGCGGTCTAGGTCTGACGGGCGGCATGCCCCACTTTGACCAATATCCCAAATTAATGTACGCCAACCTGGTCAGCAATCATCTCAGCGGCCCCATCAACTTCTATCCGGGGTTCGTCCGGGATCAGGCGGACGTCACCGACGTGCATAACATCACTTGGGCTCACAGATTAGCCGTCACGAACAACGATTTTACCGGCTACTTACCGGGTGGCGACCTCAAAGGCCAATTCGACTATGCCCAAAACCACATTCTAACGGCCCTCAAAGACGCCGGCATCGATGACGATCAGTCCTTTGATATCGGGACGCTCACCACGACGGCCACCCAGCCCGCACTAAACCTCACGCAGCTGATCACGCACAACTTCACCGGTAAGCTCAGAGACCATTCGGCGGGCACGGTGGGCGACGCCCAAACCTTGGCCTTAGCCCCCGCCGCGGGTTTCCCGTTAACAATTTATCGGTTATCCGGTACTAGACCGAACGACGATATGGACGATGACGCCACGGACGACTTTAAAGTGACCCAGACGAACGGCGAATACATCGTGACGGCGACGCCCACCACGCCCAACGGGACCTACTGGTTTTCCGCCATCCCCAACGGCGATCCGTGGTCCGGGTCCAGCTACTCGGCCGATTTTGTGTTTCATTTGAATAATCAATTGATTCCGCCAAAACCGGAGCCGGAACCTAAGCCAACCCCGGAACCAGAACCTAACCCGCAGCCAAAACCTAACCCACAGCCAGAACCGAACCCGCAACCAGAACCAAATCCGCAGCCAGAGCCAAATCCGCAACCAGAACCTAACCCGCAACCAGAACCTAACCCGCAGCCAAAACCGAATCCGCAACCAGAACCTAACCCGCAACCAGAACCTAACCCGCAGCCAAAGCCGAATCCGCAACCAGAACCGGACCCACAACCAGAGCCAAATCCACAACCAAAGCCGAACCCGCAACCAGAACCAAATCCGCAACCAGAGCCAAATCCGCAACCAGAGCCGAATCCGCAGCCGGAGCCGAATCCGCAGCCGGAGCCGAATCCGCAGCCGGAGCCGAATCCGCAGCCAGAGCCAAATCCGCAGCCGGAGCCGAATCCGCAACCAAAACCGAACCCGCAACCGGAGCCAAATCCGCATCCAAAGCCCAACCCGCAACCAGAACCGAACCCGCAACCAGAGCCCAACCCGCAACCAGAGCCAAATCCGCAGCCGGAGCCAAATCCGCAACCAAAGCCCAACACGCAGCCAGAGCCGAACCCGCAGCCAAAACCGAACCCGCAGCCAGAACCGAACCCGCAGCCAGAACCGAACCCGCAGCCAGAACCGAACCCGCAGCCAAAACCAAATCCGCAACAAAAACCGACCCCACAACCAGAACCTAACCCGCAACCCGCGCCCCAAGTCACCCCAACGCCAACCGTTACGGCAACGCCGACTTCCCATCCCCTGACCGGGAACGCTAACGCGAAGATTACGCATCCCGTTAAGTCCACGACTCCCGTTACGTCACCAACGTCGACTGCTATCATCCACGCCACACAAACGGCAAAGGGGACGGTGCCACGCTTTCCGGCACCTACCACGGTCAAGCACCCTACGACCCACCGCACACCAGCGGCCTTACCAGCAACCGCTCGGCAACTCCCCCAGACTCACGAACGACTAGCCCGGTTCACCCAACTGCTCGGCGGGAGCCTACTTCTAGCAACCCTAGTGGCTTACTACCGAAAACGCCAATAACGCACCCGCTGCCGTAATCATTAAAGGCCCCCAAACCAATCGGCTGGGGGCCTTTAGCTATGTTTGATCATGTTTACCCATCTCACGCAACATCGCCAGAGTTTCTGGCGTCGCCGCATCCTGGCTCTGCACCAGCTGGGCCAACAACCGGTTATACTCGTCGTCTAGCTGCGCCAATTCGCGCTTCGTCGCCTGAATCTCCCGCAACGTCGCCGGCACGTCTACTGCCGGTTGCCGATTCGCCGGCGCCACGTACCGCGCCACACTGAGGTCAAACGCGTTCTTGCGGAGTTCCGCCAGGGTCGCCAAGTGCGCCAGGTGGGGTTCCTCCTGCCGTTGGTGGTACCGGTCCAAGATGGCCGTGACCGCCGTTGCCGCCAGGTCGGGTTTCCCGTCTTGTTTCGTGCCGAACCCGGTCGCATCCAGTAACCACACGTCCCGGGTCGTCCGACCGCGCCGAAAAACGACCACCGCGCTGGCCGCCAACTGGGCAATTTTAGCGGGAAGACTAATCACCGCGTCCAACAAGTTGTCCCGTTCGACGATTTGCTGGCGAATCACGCCCTCGGCCTCCTGTCGGAACAGGCTGCCCACCGGCAGAACCACTGCCAGACACCCCTGATCCGTCAAATGGGCCAGCATGTGTTCGACGAACGCCCAATCGGCCTTGGATTTGGGCGCAAACTGTTCGTAGGCTGTAAACCGCGGGTCATTCGCTAGGTAGTGCGGGTCCCAGTGGGCCGCGACCGGGGGGGTGGCCACGATGGCCGCAAATTTCCGACCGGCCAACTGGTCCGCCGTTAAGACGTCCCCCACGGCCACCTGACCATCCCGGTAGGACACCCCGTGAACCAAAAGGTTAAGCTGCCCCAAGCTCGCCGTCCGAGGCATCAACTCCTGCCCGTAATACGCGGTAACCTCCAAGCGTTGCCCCGCCAGAATCAGCGACGACCCCGTGCCCATGGTCGGGTCGTACACCGCCGTCACCGCTTGGCCCTGGTCGACCAGGCCCGCCTGCAGGGTCGAGACCGACCGGGGGGTGTAAAAGCTCCCCGCGGGCAGACGCACCTGGGCCGCCGCACACTGTAACAGGTCCTCGTACACGGCCCCCCAGTCGTCGACCGGTAACTGATAAACTCGTAGGAACAACCGGCTGACGTTTTCAATTCGCTGTTCCGCCGTCCCCCCGAACTGCAAGCTGTCTAAGTCCACGCCGTCGAACAAATGCACGAAGGTCGGGCGCGACGTGGGCGTGGTCGAAGCGGCAATCTGGTCCATGGCCTGTTGTAAGGCCCCCGTCAGCCGCATGCTTAAATCGTGGCCATGCAGGTGGTGCATCGCCGCCAAGAACTGCTCCGGCCAGAGTTGGGGTTCCAGGTAAAAGCCTAATTCTTCCTGGAGGGCCGTTTGAAGGCGTTGCCGGTGCGTGGCGTCCTGCCAGACCACTTCCGGTCGTTGGGTCCCTAAGCGTTGGCGGACCACCGTTTCAACCCGCATCGCCAGGTACCGGTAGCCGAAGAAGCTCAGTGCCGCCTGCCAATAGACCCGTTCGCCCCCCTTGGGCACCCCCTTGAAGGTTGCCAGTAGTTTTTTAAATGCCGTTGTTCGTCTTTGCGTCATTTCTCAGGCCTCCTCGCGTTGTCTTATAAAATTCATTATAGCCGCAGACAGAAAGCGCCGCCATCCCGAAAGGCAACGAGATGGCGGCGTTCAGTAAACTATTCTAGGCCTAAGCGTTTAAAAATCACGTCCACCCGGCGCAGATGGTAGTGGTAATCGAAGGCGTCTTCAATCTGATCTGGCGTGAGCCGGTCGCGAATCCCCGCGCTGGCTTCCACCAACGGCCGGAACTGGGTTTGTTCGTCCCAGGCCTTAGCGGTCAACGGTTGGACCAGGTCGTAGGCGTCCTCACGACTCATCCCGGCCTCAATCAACTTCAGTAACAGGCGTTGGCTGTAAATCAAGCCGTAGGTCCGGTTCATGTTGGCCAGCATGGTCTTGGGGAACACGTCCAGGTTGGTCAAGATTCGGTTGAAACGGTGCAGCATGTAGTCCAGTAGCGTGGTGGTCTCCGGCAAGATAATCCGTTCGGCCGACGAATGCGAGATGTCGCGTTCGTGCCACAGGCTGACGTTTTCGTAGGCCGTAATGACGTTGCCCCGCAGGACCCGCGCCAAACCGGTCACGTTTTCCGACCCGATGGGGTTACGCTTATGCGGCATGGCCGACGACCCCTTCTGGCCGGGATTGAAGTGTTCCTCGACTTCGTGGATCTCCGAGCGTTGGAGACTCCGGATTTCCGTGGCAAATTCTTCAATACTGGTCCCAATCAACGCCAACGTGGCAATGTAGTCGGCGTGCAGGTCGCGGGGGAGCACCTGACTGGCGATGGGCTGCGCGGTAATGCCCAGCCGGTCGCAAACGTAGGCTTCCACCTCGGGCGGCACGTTGGCAAACGTCCCCACGGCGCCACTGATCTTACCGGTCTCAACGCCCTTAGCGGCCCGGTCGAAGCGGTCCAAGTTCCGTTGCATTTCCGCGTACCAGCGGGCAATTTTCAACCCAAAGGTGGTCGGTTCGGCTTGCACCCCGTGAGTCCGGCCGATCATCACCGTATCCTTATACTTCAGCGACATGGTCTTTAACGTGGCAATCAGCGTCACGATGCCCTGCCGCAGTTGGGTGTTAGCCTGCTTCAAGCGGTACCCCTGCGCGGTGTCGACCACGTCGGTACTAGTGACACCAAAGTGGATCCACTTACGTTCGGCACCCAATGATTCGGACACGGCGCGGGTAAAGGCGACCACGTCATGGTGGGTCACGGCTTCAATCTCGGCGATGCGGTCCACGTCGAAGGTGGCGTTGGCGCGAATCTTCTCGGCATCGGCCACCGGGACCTCGCCTAACTTGGCCCAGGCCTCGTCAATCGCGATTTCTACGGCTAACCAGGACGCATACTGGTTCTGTAACGACCAAATCTTGCCCATCTCGGGACGCGTATAACGTGATAACATGGGGGGTTCCTCCTTAAATTTACGGTAAAACACGAACGTTTTAATAATTATTCGGTAAATCTCCGTCTGCTATTATAGCATAGATTATCCTAAAACTGGGTATTTTTGCCGATAAACTAGTCTTAGCTTTTAGTGATGTCCCGCAATAAATAGAATGATAATAGAAAATAATTTATAATCGTTCGCTTTCGGCTTGCTTTTTAATTCCGAACATGGTAAATTAATTCTTGCTGGGTCGTTCGGCTTAGCAAAAATAAAACGATGAGGTGTTGTTATGTCATCAACAGTAGTAGTTGGTAGTCAATGGGGCGATGAAGGAAAGGGCAAAATCACTGATTTTCTGAGTGAAAAAGCGGACGTTATCGCGCGCTACCAAGGGGGCGACAACGCCGGTCACACCATCGTCTTCAACGGCCAAACGTTCAAATTACGCTTGATTCCGTCCGGGATTTTCTACGCGGATAAGACCAGTGTGATTGGTAACGGTGTGGTCCTGAACCCGAAGTCCTTAGTTGAAGAACTGCAGTACCTCAACGACAACGGCGTCGCCACGGACAATCTCCGGATTTCCGACCGGGCCCACGTCATCTTGCCGTACCACATTCTCTTGGACAAGTGCCAAGAAAAGACCAAGACCAACAAGATTGGGACCACCAACAAGGGAATCGGCCCGGCTTACATGGATAAAGCCGAACGGGTCGGTATCCGGGTGGCCGATTTGCTTGACCACGACATCTTTGCCGCGAAGCTCAAGCAAAACTTGGCCGAAAAAAATGAGTTGTTCGTCAAACTCTACGACGAACAACCCCTCAATTTTGACGATATTTTCGAAACCTACTATCAATATGGGCAGCAATTGAAGGCCCACGTCACCGACACCTCCGTGGTGATCAACGATGCCATCGACGCCGGCAAGAACGTGCTGTTCGAAGGCGCTCAAGGGGTCATGCTCGACATCGACCACGGGACTTATCCGTTCGTCACTTCCTCAAACCCTGTCGCTGGGGGCGTGACCATCGGCTCCGGGGTCGGCCCGACTAAGATCAACCAAGTCGTCGGCGTCTGCAAGGCCTACACGTCCCGGGTCGGTGATGGGCCATTCCCAACCGAACTTCACGACGAGATTGGCGACACCATCCGGGAGACCGGCCACGAATACGGCACGGTTACTAAGCGGCCTCGCCGGATCGGCTGGTTCGACAGCGTGGTACTCCGGCACGCCAAGCGCGTTTCCGGCTTGACCCACCTGTCCTTGAACTGTTTAGACGTCCTGACCGGCCTGAAGACCGTCAAGATCTGCAAGGCCTACGAACTTAACGGCGAAACGATTTACCACTACCCCGCTAGCTTGAAGGACCTCTCGGCTTGCCAACCGGTCTACGAAGAATTACCGGGTTGGACCGAAGACATCACCGGTTGCCGGTCATTGGCGGAATTACCCGAAAACGCCCGCAACTACGTCAAGCGGCTTGAAGAACTCGTCGGCGTCCCCGTGGCTACCTTATCCGTGGGCCCCGACCGTGAACAAACCAACATTTTACAGTCCATCTGGGACTAATCCATTAATTAGGAGTTGACCAGCGATGCATCCATCCGAAGTATTTGATTACGAAGACATCCAACTGATTCCCAACAAGTGTATCCTCGACAGCCGGTCCGACGCCGACACCACGATTACCTTTGGCGGCCGCAAGTTTAGAATTCCCGTGGTTCCCGCCAACATGGAAACCGTCATCAACGAAGAACTGGCCACCTGGCTGGCGCAAAACGACTACTTCTACGTGATGCATCGCTTCCAACCCCAGGAACGGCGCGGTTTCATCGAACGCATGCACGCTAAGCACCTGTTCGCCTCGATCAGTGTCGGCGTCAAGCCCGACGAGCACGCCTTCATCGACGAACTCGCGGCGGCCGACCTGGTCCCCGAATACATTACCATCGACATCGCCCACGGGCACGCCGATTCCGTGATTCGGATGATCAAGAAGATCAAGGCCACCCTGCCCGCCAGTTTCGTGATTGCCGGTAATGTCGGAACGCCCGAAGCTGTCCGGGAATTGGAAAACGCGGGCGCCGACGCCACCAAGGTCGGTATCGGCCCCGGTAAGGCCTGCATCACCAAGCTGAAGACCGGTTTTGGGACCGGGGGCTGGCAGCTCGCCGCCCTCCGGCTCTGCGCTAAGGCGGCCCGGAAACCAATTATCGCCGACGGGGGGATTCGCTACGACGGCGACATCGCCAAGTCTGTGCGTTTTGGCGCCAGCATGGTAATGATTGGGTCCATGTTAGCCGGCCACGAACAATCGCCGGGGAGTAAGTTGACCATCGACGGTCGCGTTTACAAGCAATACTGGGGCTCCGCGTCCGAGAAGCAGAAGGGCGCCTACCGCAACGTGGAAGGCAAGCAGATGCTGGTGCCTTACCGTGGCGACATCGCCGACACCTTACAGGAAATCCACCAAGACTTACAGTCCTCGATTTCTTACGCCGGTGGCCGCAACCTGCTGGACATTCGCACCGTCGACTACGTGATCGTCAAGAACTCCATCACCAACGGCGACCACTATTAAATCCGAAATGAGACGAAACGACCGATTCCCGTGTGGGCGAATCGGTCGTTTTTTGTTGTCCAGCTAGCTCACTGTTCGTCCTTACCCCGGCCATTTTGAAAGGCTTCCCAGCCCTCGCTGGCGATGAAGTAGACCAGGACCAATGCGGCCACGGAATCGGCCCACCACCAGCCAAAGGCGGCGGTCAAGATTGCCCCCACCAAGACCGTGCCGGCCATGTAAGCGCAGGTGATATTGCACATGCCGTCCTCAATCAACGCCGGCGAGTCAATCTGGTGGCCGATTTTACGTTTACCCACGGTCAACAGTGGCATTAGGATCACTGAGGCCACGGCAATCGCGATCCCCGACCAACTGGTATCCGCCAACTGGTGCGTGGCCAGGTTGTACACCGACACCCCGATGACGTAGAGTGAAAGCAACAGCAGGACCGTCCCCACGATTAACGACGACCGCTGCTCGGCCCGCGCGATTTCCGCATCGCTAGCCGTGCCCGTCACCGACTTGCGGAGCCGCCAGATCAAGGTGCTGCCCGAGATGATTTCCAAAAAGCTGTCCAACCCGAAGGCAATCAGCAGGATGGAACCCGCCTTGACCCCCGAAGTAAACCCGACCAGAAACTCAAAGGTCATCCAGGCCGTTGAGAAATATTCGAGGTGTAACCCCCGGCGAAACGCCTGTTGCTTGGTTGATGTCATGTTTTTTATCCCCTTTTAACTAAGTTTGTCTAAAAAGTGGCGGCCTAAGCCATGTTCGAATTGAACATGACTTAGACCGCCACAAGTGATGCTAATTTAATTTTAACAGCTAATTACCGGATGACCAAGACCGAAATCGGTGAGTACTTCGCCATGTAAGCGGCTTGACTCCCGAAGTGGCGCCGAACACCCTTCTTAGCTTCCGAGCCAATGATTAACAAATCTGGTTGAACGTGCGGGATCACATCTTTAACGATGGTTTCTCCCGGTTCCCCGTCCGCGACCAACGCGTGAACTTTCGTGAGGCCGGCTTCCTTAGCCTGACGTTGATAGTCCTGAATGTGTTGTTCCAGCGCCTGACGCTCCCCGTGCACGAAGTCTTTGCTCAAGGCTTCGTAGACACTCATGTCGTCGCTTTCCAACACGGACACAATGTACAATTCCGCATCGTCACGCTTCGCCTGATGCAACGCATACTCAAATGCTAACAGCGCATCGGCCGAATCGTCAACCCCGACTAAAATACGGTTAAATTTCGTTGCCATTCCTATCGCCCCTTATGCTTCTTGGTTTTCAACACCATCAACCTTGGCAGCTTCCACGGCGGACTCAACCCCTTCAGACTTCAAGTGGTTAGCTAACCGCTTGTTGCCTTGGTGCAGTTCCACGATGGTCCAAACCAAGAGCGCTAAGATTGCGGCAATTAACAGATAAGCAATTAGATTGGCGGTATTGGTTTGAGCGGCCGTTGGGTTGTCCCCGAAGAAGGCGGCGATTTGATCTGGCAAGCCCTTCATGTTCAAGACGGTCAGTCCCACAACGGAGACCCACCCGAGAATCTTGACCCACATGGCGTTCTTAAACTTCCCCATTTCTAGTTTACTGTCGGTCATCATCAACAACGGCAGCATCGAGAATGGCAAGGCAAACGCCAGGAAGACTTGTGAGTTATTCATTAGGTCATTTAACGCGGTATGCTCGGCGATGGCGCTCTTCCCACTGGTCATCATGACACAGATCAGCACGGGAATCACGGAAATCAACCGGGTAACTAAACGCCGTAACCAAAGTGGCATCCGCATGTGGACGAACCCTTCCATGATGACCTGACCGGTTAAGGTCCCGGTAATCGTGGAGTTTTGCCCGGAGGCTAACAGCGCTACGGCGAACAAGGTCGATAAGATCCCGGTCTTGGCGACCCCGGCTAAGACCCCGTTACTCATGGTCGACGTATCGGACAAGGCTTGGAACAGGCCGAAGAACGATGGATCCTTGACGGAACCGGACTTGAAGACGGCAACCCCCATGATTAACAGTAACGCGTTGACGAAGAAGGCCAACGTCAGCTGAATGTTGGAGTCCCAGCTGGCAAAACGCACAGTCCGGGCGATGTCGGCTTCATCGTTGTGATCGATTTCCCGCGTTTGGGAAATGGCCGAGTGCAGGTACAAGTTATGCGGCATCACGGTCGCCCCGATGATTCCTAAGGCTCCTTGTAACGGATTGTTCCCGCCAATCACTGGCTTTTCCGCGAAAGTAGCACCGGTGGGCACTAAGCCCGCAAAGACGCCGCCCCAGTTAGGGTTGGACAAGGCCACTTGGTAGGCGAAGACCACCAGGATGACCAGAATCAGACAAACCACGATGGCTTCGATTTTCCGGAAGCCAATCTTGGTCAGCAGCAGTAAGAGCAAAACGTCAAAGACAGTAATGAACACGGAAATAACTAAGGGAATATTGAATAATAGATATAACGCGATCGCCGCCCCGATAACTTCGGCGATATCCGTGGCCATAATGGCTAATTCCGTCATGATCCAGAGCACGATACCCAACGCTTTACTGGTGCGCGCCCGAATGGCCTGGGCCAAATCCATCTGACTCACGATCCCAAGTTTGGCCGCCATGTATTGTAGTAACATCGCAACTAAACTTGAAATCAAGATAACAGACATCAATAAGTACTGGAAGTTTTGCCCCCCGGTGATCGACGTGGACCAGTTCCCGGGATCCATGTACCCCACGGCAACCAGGGCACCCGGACCAGAATACATAAACAGCGCCTTACCAAAGCTAATGTTACGTGGCACTTTCACGGTACCGTTGATTTCTTCCAACGACCGACCGTTGGCGTATTGAATCAACTTGTGTTTCTTCACAGCGTTATCCGACACGACAAAAAACCCTCTCTCTTTACAACTTAACAACAGCCCCATTGTACATTAAATCTAAACTCGTGCAAAGACTTTTTTAGTTGACCCTAAACTTAGTTTGCGTTGAATAAGATTATTTTTTAAACTATTTATTTTTACTTGAAAGCGGAACCAACGTGGCCATTTCGGCGTAGACTCCTCGCCGCTAAACCGGCCTTTCTGCCGGAAATCCCCACGAAAATTCGGTCGATATTTTTTTGATAATACCAACTCATTTTTAAGGGACCCTAAACTTCCTACTTATTGTTCCATAACAAAAAGTGTGACCGCTGACGTTTTCCGTCAACGGTCACACTCCTAGATGGTGACACCGGTCAAAATGGCCGCCCCCAGATATCGGGGGCTGGTTACCTTAATCTTCCTCGTGGTTCTCCACGCCTTCGGTCATCGCCGCTTCTACGGCGGACGGTTGCCCTTCCGCCTTCAGATGGGCGGCTAACTGCTTATTGCCGTGGTGCAACTCAACGATCGTCCAGAGCAGTAAGGCCAGAATCACGACAATCAGGAAGTCAGCGATGCCGTGCGCCAATGCCGTTTGGGCCGCCGTCGGGTTGTCCCCGAAGAAGCCGGTGATTTGGTCGGGTAAGCCCTGCATGTTCAGCACGGTCAACCCAATCACGGACAACCAGCCTAACGCCTTGACCCATAAGGAATTCTTGAACTTTCCCATTTCCAACTTACTGTCGGTCATCATCAATAACGGCAGCATCGAGAATGGCAAGGCAAAGGCCAGAAAGACTTGCGAATTGTTCATCAAATCGTTTAAGGCCACGTGTTCGTCAATGGCACTCTTGCCGCTAGTCATGGACACGCAGATCAGTACGGGAATCACGGAAATGACCCGGGTAACTAAGCGCCGCAACCACAGCGGCATCCGCATGTGGACGAAGCCTTCCATGATGACCTGCCCGGTCAAGGTCCCGGTAATCGTGGAGTTTTGCCCAGAGGCCAACAAAGCGACGGCGAACAAGGTGGATAAAATCCCGGTCTTGGCGACCGAGGCCAACACGCCGTTACTCATGGTCGCCGTATCGGACAGCGCTTGAAACAGCCCGAAGAACGACGGATCCTTGACGGCGCCGGACTTGAAGACGGCGACCCCCATGATCAACAGCAGCGCGTTAACGAAGAAGGCCAGCGTCAGTTGGATGTTGGAATCCCAGCTGGCAAAGCGGACCGTCCGCGCAATGTCCTTTTCAGAATTGTGGTCGATCTTCCGGGTTTGCGAAATGGCGGAGTGCAGGTACAAGTTGTGCGGCATGACGGTCGCCCCAATGATGCCCAGCGCCCCCTGTAGCGGGTTGGACCCGCCCACGGTCGGACTGGCCGCAAACGTCTTGCCGGTCGGAATCAGGCCGGCGAAAACGCCACCCCAGTTAGGATTAGACAAGGCGACTTGGTAGGCGAAGACCACCAGAATCACCATAATCAGGCAGACCACAATCGCTTCGATCTTCCGAAAACCAATCTTGGTCAATAAGAGCAAAAGCAACACATCAAAAACGGTAATGAACACCGCGATGATCAACGGAATATGGAACAGCAGGTATAACGCAATCGCCGCCCCGATAACTTCGGCGATATCGGTCGCCATGATGGCGAATTCGGTCATGATCCATAAGACAATGCCCAGGGCTTTACTGGTTCGCGCCCGAATGGCTTGGGCCAAGTCCATTTGACTCACGATTCCAAGTTTGGCTGCCATGTACTGCAACAGCATCGCGACTAAACTTGAAATCAAGATGACAGACATTAACAGGTACTGGAAGTTTTGCCCCCCGGTAATCGACGTCGACCAGTTGCCGGGATCCATGTACCCCACGGCAACTAAGGCCCCGGGCCCCGAATACATGAACAAGGCCTTCATAAAACTAATATTGTGCGGCACATCCACGGTGCCGTTGATTTCCTCTAGTGATCGTCCGTTGGCGTATTGGATCAGCTTACGCTTCTTGGTCGTCGTTTCCGCCATGAAAAAAACTTCCTTTCAACGGATGGGTGATCAGTGGTTCAATCCGGGCGCCACATTGTCCGGGTCCATTGCGCCGTCACGCGCACCCAACTTCGGCTTTCTGTAGTTACTTCGCTCCTTTCTTAATCGCCCAAAGTGTAGCAAAAAAGGCCCATCCCGGGTCTATAAAACGTCCTTAAAGGTGGTCGCTTGTATGCCATACTTTACGAACCCCGGTTGTTCAATTACGCCCCCACATCACCTCCTCCCGCCAAAATTAACTGGTGACCGTCCCGAACTCGCGGTACACTAGGGAACATAATCTCAGTACTTTAGTTGAAGAAAGAAGCGATTTTTTGCAAATCAGTCAAGCTACTGCGGCGGACCTTCCCGCCATCCTCACCATTGAAAACGCCGGGTTCACCCCCGCCGAGGCCGGCAGTCCGGCCGCCTACGCCGCGCGGCTGAAGGCCTTCCCCGAAACCTTTCTGGTGGCCAAAGACGGCGACCAGGTACTGGGCTTCATTTGCGGCCCCATCGTCGACCAACCGTTAGTCGAAGACTGGATGTACGACGACGCGCCGACCAACCGGCCCACCGGCGGTCACCAGATGATTCTGACCGTGGCGGTCTCACCGGCGGCCCAGGGGCGCGGGATCGGCAGTCAATTGTTGACCGCCCTGGCCCGGGTCGCGCAAGCCCACCACTGCGACACCATCGCCTTGACCTGCCTGGCCGACCGGATCCCCTTCTACCAGAAGAACGGGTACGTCAAGGTCGGCGTGTCGAGTTCCACTCACGCCGGGGAAACCTGGTACGACCTGGTGAAGACGCTCAACTAGAACGTTTTGCCGTTGATCATGTGAGCTTTCCACGATTTCTGATGTCGAGATAATCGTCCGGTAACTTCAAAAGGGCAACGTCGTCATGAAAGATTTCATGATAACGTTGCCCTTTTAACTTCAGAATAATGCGCTATCAGTCATTTTTCCGCTGGAGACGCTGGTAAGCAACGTTCATGGATGATTGCCCCAGGGTTATGGCCATCTAACAACTGGTCTAATTCTAACAAGCTTTGTTCTAGGGTGGTTTGTGCCATATTCATCAACCTTTCTTTACACGGTGAATAGTCCGTTTCGATATCGTTTTTGTATCCGCTATATTTTCTTTTACTACTTTTATTAAACGCCAACGAGTAAAAACTTCATCTTCTATAAATAAACTATTTCACCATCCATGTCCAGCTATTCGACCACGTAACCAAAACGATGCTCCTAGGGCCTAACCCAATCGCCGATTTAAATGACCAGCCCTTACCCTTTGCTGAAAAGAATCTAGTTTAATTATTGTTATAACTCGTGTAAGCTGGAGGGCCAGTCAGAAATGGGCTCAGGAGTGAAATTTGTGTTGGTTGGCGTTCCTTGCCAGCCTAGACAAAGGTCGGTCTTCAAGACCTGAACTGCGGGCTTGAAGCCGCGCCCACTCCGTTCCAGCCCATTTCTGACTGGCCCGGAGGCGCTGAATACTCCAAATTAATTATTTAAGACGGACTCTAGTCATCAGAGTTTAAATTGCTTTACCCGTTGGCCGCCAGTCGGTGTACCGGCCGTAAAATCCGGGTCTTGATCTCGGCCACGATTTGTTCCGGGGTCAGGTTGTCCGTGGCCACCAGAACGTCGGCCGCCGCGCGGTACAGGGCCGCGCGCTTTTGCTTCAGGGCCATTAACCCTTGGCTGCCTAATTCGTCGACCAGGGGCCGGCCGGTGTCCTGCGCCACGCGTCCCAGAATCGTCTGGTCGCTGGCCGTCAAACAAATGACGGGTACCGGGCTGGCCTTTAAGATCGCCGCGTTGGCCGCAATCGTGGGCGTGCCGCCCCCCGTGGAGAGGATTCCCGGTTGGGCGATGGCGTCGCGGAGGGTCTGTTGTTCGAGCTGGCGAAAGTAGGCTTCGCCCCGTTCCTCAAAAATCGTACTAATGGTCTTCCCGGCGCGTTGGACGATCATGTCGTCCAAGTCGGCGTGGTGGGTCCCCAGTTCCGTGGCTAATAACTGCCCCACGGTGGTCTTCCCACTGCCCATGAAGCCAATCAAAATTGCCTGCATGTTAACTCCTCCTCACAATCTGGTAATCGGCGGCCTGTAATAGCTCGGCGGCCTGGTCGCGGGTCGCGGCTTCCCCGAAGGTCAGCTGCAAGACCCCGTCGACTTCTTCACGAATCTCTAAAATATGAATATTGACTAAGCTCAGGTGGGCCGTAGCCAAGCGGTGGGTGACGTCCGCAATGGCGCCAACCTGGTCGGGCACGTTCAGGAATAAATCAAAAAAATTAGGTAGGCTCCCCAACCGGTCGGGCCCCAGGTGGTCGCGGGTGGTCTTCGCGTGGGTGAAAAACGCGTTAATCTGCGCGGCATCTCGGGTGGTAATCGCCGTTTCCATCCGGTTCAGTTCCGCCTGGTAGGCTCGTAACTGGTCGGCCACTAATGCGCCGTTGTTCAGTAGGATGGCGGTCCACATGGTCGGGTCCGACGAGGCGATCCGAGTGATGCTCTTGAAGCCCCCGGCCGCTAACCGCAGCCCCAACGGCGAGTCCGCCAACGCGGCTTGCGTCTGGTTGACCAGCGCGGCGGCCACGATGTGGGGTAAGTGACTCAGCTGGCCCACGATGCGGTCGTGTTGGGTCGGCGTGACCGTCAACCATTTGACGTGAGCGCCGACTAAGAGGTCCTGTAGCCGGGTCACCGCGCTACTCGGCGCGAGGCCCGGCACCAGAAAGTAAAACGCGTTTTCGAATAAATCGGCGCGTCCGGCGGTGACCCCGGACTTGTGCGACCCGGCCATGGGGTGGCCGCCGATAAAGGTCACGCCGCGCTGTTGCAAGGGCTTAGCGGCCCGTAAGACGGTTTGCTTGGTGCTCCCCACGTCGGTGATCAAGACGTCGGGTTTGAGCGTCAACGACGCCAGCAACGCCAAGTCGTCACAGATCACGCTGACCGGGCCGGCCAGAATAATCACGTCGGCGGTCGGTGCGGCGGCCATGAAGTCGTCCGCCCGTTCGTCGATCAGGTGTTGGGCCACCGCGTAGTCGAGGCTGTCCCCGTTGACGTCACAGCCCACCAGCCGGTCGTCCGGGTGCGCCGCGCGAATCGCTAACGCTAGCGAACTACCAATCAGGCCGAGGCCCTTAATCAAGATTTTAGGCATGAGTGGCCTCCGTTTCGGTAGTCAAGTGGGTCAGGTCGTCAAAGAAGCTGGGGTAGGAAATGTTGATGGCCCCGGCGTCCGCTAAGGTGGTCGGCGTGGTCAACCGCAGGGCCGCGATGGCCATCATCATGCCGATGCGGTGGTCGCCGTGGCTGTCAAATTGCGCGTCGGTGACCCGCCAGGTTGGCCGCCCGTCGATGATAAAGCCGTCCGGTTTTTCGGTGATCTGCACGCCCAATTTCCGTAGTTCGGTCACGATGGTGGCGATGCGGTCGGTCTCCTTGACCCGCAGCTCCTCGGCCCCACTGATTTCGCTGACCCCGTCGGCCGTGGCGGCCAGTAAGGCCACCAGCGGCAACTCGTCGATCACCGCCGGAATATCGGCGGCCGTCAATTTGATGGAGTGTAACTGCGCGGCGCTGACCGTGATGTCACCCAGCGGTTCCCCCGGCTGGTCGGTCGGCCGGATGTCGAGGTGGCCGCCCATCCGTTGGAGCACGTCGATGATCCCCGTCCGGGTGGGATTTAAGCCCACGTCCTTGAGAGTAATTTGCGAACCGGGAACGATGCTGGCCGCCGTCAAGAAAAAGGCCGCTGAGGAGACGTCTCCGGGCACCGTGATGTTTTGGCCGGTCAGGTGCGGTTGGGGCTGGACCGTTATGGTGTGTCCGTCCGCCGCCGTGGTCAAGTCACCGCCAAACGCCCGCAAGAGCCGTTCGGTGTGGTCGCGGGTCGGGAGCTTTTCGACAATGGTGCTGGGACCGTCCGCCTGTAAGGCCGCTAAGATCAAGGAACTCTTGACCTGGGCGCTGGCCACTTGCATCTCGACGTGCGTGGCGTGTAACGCCCGGCCGTGAATTTGCATTGGCAGGTGGCCGGCCGTCAGGTCAATCTGCGCACCCATGGTAGCCAACGGTTGCTGGACCCGGGCCATCGGGCGTTGGCTCAACGACGCATCCCCCACCAACGTCGCGTCGAAGTTTTGGCCGGCCAGTAACCCGGTCATCAAGCGCGTGGCGGTCCCGGCGTTCCCCATATCGAGGGGCTGATTGGCGGCCCGTAAGCCGTGTAAGCCCTGGCCGGTCACCGTGACCGTGGTACCGTCGCGCTGAATCGGCACGCCCAACGCGTGTAACGCGTTTAACGTCGACAAGCAATCCGCGGCCGTTAAGAAGTGGGTCAACCGCGTGGTCCCCGTACTAATGGCCCCCAAGATCAGCCCGCGATGGGAAATACTCTTATCGCCGGGCACCGTGATGGCGCCGTGTAAACCGGTCGTTGGCCGGCGCATTAATGTTTTGATCATCTGGTCTCACCCTTACTTAATTTGATAGACGCACCACACCATGCTGGGCGTGAGGCGTTTTAATAGTCGTTCGTCAGCCCCTAAGCTGACGTTTTTTTCGTTGGTCAACACGTAGGCGCCCCGGTTATCCTGATAGGCGCGATACGCTAAATACTTGCTGGTGGCGGTCTGCACGTCCACCTGACTGACGATTCGCTGGAGCAGTTGGGCCGTGGCCGCGTGGGTGTATCCGATGCGGTTGTCGGCATCTAACCGTTGCACCACCACCAGCGGATCCAGGGCCGTGATGAAACTGGTCTTTAAGGTCCAGTGGTCGAGCAACGCATAATGGACGTCGCCCCAGCTGGCGTGCAACGTGGGCGACTTGAAGGCCGCCGGAATCACCAATTCGTCGTGCGCGTACGCGTCGAGGTCGGTCAAAATCTCTTCGAAGCTGGAATGCCCCACGATGGTGGCCGCCCCGGCGTACGCGACTTGGTTATAATGCTGGGCCGCGGCGTAACTATCGGTCGCTCTGGGCCCCAGGGTATGAATTTTCATGGTCGCCCCTTAGTAGCGTTGGAGCTCGTCGCGGTACTCGGCGATGGTCCGCTTCAGCCGCTCGAGGTTACTGCCGTCAAACGTTTCCGTGATTGCCTTGGCCAATTCGATGGCCACCACACTTTCGACCACGATGGACGCCGGCACGATGGCAGTGGTATCGGAGCGTTCCACGCTAGCCTTCTTGACTTCCTTGGTGGCAATGTCGACGCTCTGTAGCGGCTTGTAGAGGGTCGGAATCGGCTTCATGGCCGCCTTGACGATGATTGGCATGCCGTTGGTCATCCCGCCTTCGAACCCGCCCAGGTGGTTGGTCAACCGTGACCAGCCATCTTCGGCGTTCCAGTCGATCTCGTCCATCACCTGGCTACCGTGACTGGCCGCGGCCGCGAAGCCGTCGCCAATCTCGACCCCCTTCATGGCGTTGACGCCCATCACGGCCGCGGCGAGTTTGCCATCCAACTTGGTGTCCCAGTTGGTGTAGCTTCCCAAGCCGGCCGGCACGTGGGTGGCGACTACCCGAATCACGCCGCCCAGCGTATCGCCGGCCTTGCGCGTCGCGGTAATCAACTCGTGGATCTCGTCGACCTTGGTGTTATCGGTGATGCGCAGGTCGTTTTGGGTGATGGCGTGTTCCAGGTCGGCCACGTCTAGCCCGGCTTGCGGGTCGGTCTTGACCTGACCGATTTGTTGGACGTACCCCACCAAGTGGATGTCCAGTTGGGCTAAGAGTTGTTTACAAATCTGCCCAATAGCCACCCGCATGGCGGTTTCTCTGGCCGAGGAGCGTTCCAAAACGTTGCGCAAATCGCGGTGGCCGTACTTCATGCCCCCGACCAAATCGGCGTGACCGGGTCGCGGCCGAGTCACCTGCCGGAGGGTATTTTCCGGAGTGGCCGGGCTGGTCGGGTTCATGATCTTGGCCCAGTGGGCGTGGTCGCGGTTTTGAATGGTCAACGCTAACGGCGAGCCTAACGTGACGCCGTGGCGCAGGCCGCCGACCACGGTGACCTGGTCGTGTTCGATCTGTTGCCGGTTGCCCCGGCCGAAGCCACCTTGCCGGGCACTCAGGCCCGCGTTGATGGCGTCGATGTCTAAGGTCAAACCGGCGGGAATGCCGGTCAGAATGCCCGTTAATTGGGGGCCGTGTGATTCGCCTGCGGTTACGTAATTAATCATGTAAATCCTCCTTATTGGTTAGCCCGCTAGCCTGTGGTGCGGCCGGGGTCACGTGGTGCGTGGTAGTCTTACGGGCGGTCTGGTAAGCCCGCGAATTACTCATAATAGCTTGGTAAATGGCTTGTAGGTACGGCGTGTGCGCCGCTTGATTACTGCGTTGAGCGACCCGGTCCAAGACCCGGTCTTCTCGGCTCTGGTCCAAGACCGGCAAGTGGGCCTGTTGCTTCAGGTCGCTAATGTCGGTAACGGTCTCGAACCGTTGATTCAACAAGCGGACGATCTTTTGGTCGATTTGGTTGATGGTCTTGCGGTCGGCTTCTAACGAATGCGTCGGTCGTAACGCCCAGGCGGTGACCGCCACACAAATCAACCCGGCAACGGCGACCACTAAGTCGGACCGCATCGCCGCGGCAATGCTTTGCTTGGACAACCAACCGGTGATCAGCGGAATCGTGAAGGCCGCCACACTGCCGAACGTGAAGAACGTCCCGGTAATCGTCCCCTTGATGTGCGGGTACAACCGCAAGAAGATGTTTAACCCGATTTGCATCGCGCCCCCGGCGGCTAAGAACCCGAAGGTAAACGAGGCGATCATCGACAACCACGGCACGGCCGCGTAGCAGACCACCGCGAGGGTCACCAGGGAGCCCACGTTCATGCCGACCAACAACTTGCGTTCCGCGAAGCCGGCCCGCAGAAGAATGAAAATCACGATGACCCCGGTGATGGAGCCGATACTGTACAGCGACAACAACAGGTGCGCTAAGACCGGACCGAAGCCGTAAGTCTTGGTGACGAACAGACTAATCCACTGGGTGTAAAGAATCATCAGAGCCATTGAGGTGTACCCGTAACCCGCCAAGCCTAACGAGGCAAGGATCCGGCGGGACTTGGGTAACTGTTGAGCGGCGACCGCCGTGGCGTCGTCGGCCAGGTTCCGTTGTGGGAAGGTCTGCCGGTTCAAGAAGAACAGGTTGAAGACCAGGACCGCGGCGGCTAACATGAAGGACCAGCCGTACCATGCCTGGTTGGCTTCCAGCGTGGCGATGAACAGGGGCAAGATGAATTCCCCGATGGACATGAAGGCTTTGATCAAAATGTTGGCGGAACCCTGATTGCCCCCCATTTCGATGAAGGTCGCGTAGGTCCCGGAATCTAACGCCGAATTGGCGATCCCGGCAACAATAGCTAAGGCGTAGGCCACTTGGATGTTGCTGACGAACGCCATGCCCAAGAAGAAGACCAGGTAGCTGAGCATCCCGATGTTGACGAAGACCTTGCGGCCGAAGCGGTCGGACAAGTTACCGAAGATGAAGTAGGCGAAGATCCGGCCGATCCCGATACCCGAGAAGACGTAGGACACGGTGGCCAGCGGTGAATTCCAATGCTGGCTGAGCGCCTGCATGTTTTGGGTCAGGATGATCAACCCAATCCCGTGAACGAAGTAGTTCAGGTATAGGCTGAGTGATAACGTGCGTTTATTCATAGAACTCTCTCCCTTGATTTGACGGTAAAAGCAAACAAAAAGGCCAGCTAGAGATTCATCTAGCTGACCTAATCCCCGCCCTAAGACGGATTTTTTCTCGAGAGAAATTGGATTTAGCCTAGCTAGGTGAAACGTGTCTAGCTGGCCAAAGACAATCATGACTTCGCTAACTCTAGACACGGACGTGTGTGCCGCCCGTATCTGGAATGCGATACGGACGCTACCTAAAGTAAACTAAGCCAAAATAATACGCGGTCGTTGGTAACTGTAAGGTTGTCATGATTATCTGTCCTTTCCGTTTAAGTGATTGGTTATATTAAAACATTCTCATTTTACAATGTCAATGCTAATTTCATTTTAATTTTCTTTTTTTGTGGAGGCTAGTCGTTGGTGAGCCGCCTTGCCGGTCGGCTGTCGTGGTGCCAGCCGCTGCACTCTGCCGAGCCAGCGTTCCAGTAGTGGGCACGATTCTGAAGCCCGCCCAACCCCGGCGGTCTCCAGAACTCGACCTTATCCTAAAGCGACAAGAAACGTCGCTTAAGGATAATTTCACTACTGGAACGCCAGTCGGCGCCGTTGCGCTACTCTCAGGAAAAGTTGGTACCCCAGTCCCCCACCGTTAAGTGCTCCCGCCATCTGGGAGGAATCACCAATCTTAGCCGAGAGGGAGATCCCAATGGGGCTCAGTGGTGAAATTTCTGTTAGGCGGGTGGGTTTCCCGGCTTACAGAAAGGTCGAGCTTGAAGACTCACGGGTTGGGTGAGGCTTCAAGTCGTGCCCACCACGTTCCAGCCCCACTGGGACCGACCGGTAAGGCGACCAACAACGACAGATCTAACAACTCTACCGACCAGAAGCTTCCGGCGTAACGGCCGTGGTGGCGTTGGTGGCCGCAGCGGGCGCTTGCCGCTTCAAGCCAATGCCTGTGAACCCACTGATGATCGAGAAGATTGGCGACAATAGACTGAAGAAGCAGAATGGCAGGTAAGCCAGCGTCGAGACGCCCAGCGTGTTGGCCGCAAAGGCCCCGGCCACGCCCCAAGGAATCAGGTAGTTGATGACGGTCCCGCCATCTTCCAAGACCCGGCTTAACGCTAAGTTGGCTAACCCGCGTTGGTTAAAGGCTTGCTTGAAGGCCTTGCCGGGTAAGATCACGGATAAGTACTGTTCGCCGACGAAGATGTTGACCCCGATGCCCCCTAAGATGGCAGCGGTGACCAGAGATCCAGACTTGGTCAGATGGTTGACCAGTGGCGTCATCGCCGTTTGGATCAGGTCGAACTTCATCAGTAAGCCCCCTAATGACAGGGTCAAGATGATCAGGGAAACCGTCCCCATCATCGAACTGACCCCACCCCGGGATAACAGGGCGTCGACACTGGCGTTCCCGGTCTTGGACACGAACCCGGATTCGATGGTCGTGGCTAACCCGGACAATGAGGTCTTAGGCTGTTCCACAAAAATCATTACGATGGCCACCCCGATGTTTAAGAACAGCGTAGCGATGGCCGGCACCTTCATCACGGCACAAACGACCATGATGACCAGTGGCAAAGCGGCCCACCAACTGATGGTGAAGTGCGTCTGTAACGTGTTGACGGTCGTAGCGATTTTGCTCATGCCGTTGTCACTGGCGGCACCGGTCCCGATGACGGCGTAAATCACCAGCGACACCAGGAAGGCCGGAATCGTGGACCACATCAGGTTACGGATGTGGCTGAACAGGTCGGCTTCGGCCACGGCGGACGCCAAGTTGGTCGAGTCGGATAGCGGCGAGGTCTTATCACCGAAGATGGCCCCAGAGATGATGGCCCCGGCGACTAACGCGGGGTTCATCCCCATGGTCGCGCCCATCCCGAACAGAGCAATTCCCACGGTCGAGATGATGGTAAAGGCACTCCCGATGGACGACCCGATGATGGCACACACCAGAAAGACCGACGGCACGAACCATTTGGCGGAGATTAAGTGAAACCCAACCACCATCATGGACGGAATAATCCCGGCTTGAATCCAGACACTGATCAGCGCCCCAATCAGGATGAAAATGAAGATGGGGATGATTCCGGTCTTGATACCGTCAATGATACCGCCGTGAATCTTTTCCCAGTCGGCGCCGCGGACCCGCGCCCACAAGATGACCAGGGCAATGACCAACATGACCGGCGTTTGGGGGGACAAGCCAAACTTAATGACCCCGGTTCCCATAATCACCAACATCAGAAGTAACACGATCAAGGCTTCCCCTAATTTAACGGGTTGCCACTGCTTTGCTTGTTTCATACGACCACTCTCCTCGTTCTCTCAATAAAAAAATCGTCCCTGCCGCAAGTTTCCTTGCAACAGGGACGATTGATTGACTTCTACCGTGGTACCACCCAGCTTGACTAGCCAGTCCGCCTAAGGGCCCAGCTAATCCACTCTCTAGAAGGTAACGGTTCTAGTTTCTCCGCCTGGCGGACCAGGACGTTCCACTGTATTTCGTCGAAATTACCCTGATCGGTTCGCAGCACCCACCGACTTTCTGACACCCAGATAATCCGCTACTTGTAATGGAAGTTAGCGTTCGTTATTTGATTGACTAGAATGATAGCACGATGAGAAAAGGCCGTCAACCTTTAATTTAAATTTTATCGAAGGCCGCCGGATATTCTAACATCCCGCCGACGTGGGCCAAGGCCCCGGGCGTCAACGGTTTGATCAAGTGGTTACCCATGGGCACCATCCGACTGTTATGGATCGAAAATTCTTCGGCCATCACGTATCCACGTTGCCCGTAGTAGTTAGAATCGCCCACCACGCTGATGGCCGGGTAACCTTCTAGGCGCGCCCGGACTTCTAACTCACTCAGTAGCCGACTGCCCACCCCTTGGGCTTGCCAATCGGGGTGCACGGCTAACGGCGCCAAGGCCAGAATCTTAGTGGTGTGGCGGTCTCCACGCACCGTGACGGGCGTTAACATCCCGTGGGCCACGACTTGTTCCGTGTCGGGCTTAGCGACCATTTCAAAACTTGGTTGGTAATCGTAAGTGGTTCGCAGCTGGTGAAGGAAAGCGACCTCCCGTCCGTGACTTTCGTTGACCGGCGCAAAGGCGTCCGTCACAACCTGATCGACTTGGTCAAAATCCGTTGGTTGAATCGTTTCAAAGCTTAACTTCAATTCGTCTACCTCTCATTTCTCAGCGGCTCACAACAATTTGATAACTAGGACTTGCCTTTAATAAACGCTTCCGGGCCAGTCAGAAATGGCCGCTTTGGAATCAATCCTCAACAAATAGTCATCATCTAGCCTCAAAGCGGGTCCTAGTAACTGACTAGCAGGTGATGAAACAAACGTTTAATTCTCATTGCGTAACCCTAATCAAAGAATTACTCACCTACATCAGATTCATAGAATTACGTCCTGCATCTCTTAGATTAACTATTTTGCCTCAACTAAGATAATACACAGATATAATACTGTGCTATTATACACGACTAAGCCCAAATTTCGAGGATTCCCCTTTAAATTTGACCAAATCGCTTGAATTTACCGGGGTGCGCCCCTTACACTGGGAACAACTCAACCGGAAGTGAGATGATTAACTTGACGCACAAATTACGCTGGGCGATTGCCGCCGTGGTCCTTTACGTGGCCTTCGTCGTGGTCGCCGTGACCACCGGCTTCTTAGCCCCCAGCAAGATTGGCCTGCAATGGACCATTCTGTGGTACTTCGTGGCCGCCGGACTGGCGTACTACTTCTACTTTAAAAACGTCACCTACCGTGAAATTATCTACTACGCACAAAAACTCGGTTATCACTATGCCGACTTGAAATCCTGGGTGCCCAATTTGCGGGAGAATCAGGACGTCCCTAACCCGGACAAGCCCCGGCTCTTCAGCCCGTTCACCAAGGTCCCGATTACCGCGACCAATATCATCGGGGATAAGCTCAGCGCCGAAGCGAAAGCCAAGGGCATCCCTAAATACCGTTGAATCTAAAAATGACGCTCCCCCGGTTACCGAAGGATCGCCATTTTGCTAATTATAAGTCTTCAAATTAGTAGAGTGTTTACTTTTGCTGCTTTGCTGAGCGGCTACTAAAGTAAAAACGACGTTATCTCTAAACCAATCGTAGGCCGGAATTGCTAACGTCCAGCCCGGAGGCGAGCAGGGGCTCAGCCGGTGAAATTATTCTTGGCCGGGGTTCTTTCCCGACCTAGAATAAGGCCAATCTTCAAGACTCGTGGGCCTTTCGAGGCTTGAAGTTGTGCCCACTGGCGTTCCAGCCCCTGAGCGCCGGAGGGCGACCAGCTTTATCTTACCTAAAGCTTCGCGCTATTTGCGGCCCGCGTAAGTCTGGGACTGCTTCAACCAGGCGTCATCGTCTGGATTCGGGCCGACCCGCTTACCGGCGTCTAAGTCACTGATTTGGTGCATTTCGTCTTCGTCCAAGCCAAAGGCAAAGATGTCGCGGTTTTCCGCAATCCGCGCTTCATGCGTGGACTTCGGGATCACGATTTCCTCGCGTTGGACGTGCCAACGCAAGATGACCTGCGCCGCACTAACGTCGTGGGCCGCCGCAATTTCGTTGATCACGGCGTCGTGTAAGGCGTTGTTGCGGCCGCCGCCTAGCGGACTCCAGGCCTCGTGTAAGATACCCTGCGTTTCCAGATAGGCGTGCAACTCTTTTTGTTGGAAGTACGGGTGCGTTTCAATCTGGTCGACCACCGGCTTGACCGTGGCCTTTTCCATCAGGTGTTCCAGTTGATGTTGCTGGAAGTTGGAGACCCCGATGTTCTTGATCTTGCCGGCCTTGTACAGGTCTTCCATGGCCCGCCAACTTTCTTCGTAGCCCGGTGCCGGCCAGTGGATCAGGAACATGTCGAGGTATTCAAAACCCAGCTTATCAAGCGTTGCCTGAAAGGCCGCCTTGGTCTGGTCGTAGCCTCGCTCGTTGTTCCACAATTTCGAGGTCACAAAAACGTCTTCGCGTTTGAGACCACTTTCGCGGATGGCTTCGCCCACCCACTGTTCGTTACCGTAGTAGGCCGCCGTGTCGATGTGCCGGTAGCCGGCCGCTAACGCCCACTTCACGGCGTTCTTGGTATCTTCGGCGTTGTCGACCTGAAAGACCCCCAGGCCGAGTTGGGGAATGCGATTGCCATTGTTTAATGGTAAGGCTGGAATCTCATTATGCATGATTTAAAAACCACCTTTTCAACTTTATGTCTCCATCATACAATAATTGACCGCTTTCCCCCACTTTCGGCCATCTAAAATGAGAAAAATGGTGGTTTTGGTTTCTCTCCGTGGGGCTTTTGCGGTAAGATGAAGGGTGTGGTAGTTTACCGTCGTGGCGGTAAACTCGTTTTTTGGATTCACAACAAAGAAACGGTCGGGATTCCCCGGATTTTAAGTTAGGGGAACGCCTCGCATGCTATTATGACGCTAACTCATTAGATTTTTGATGCCCGTTCTGGGTGTGATCAGATAGTCGTTTCACCGACAGTCACGCCATGCTGGCTTGGTCGCCTCACGACCAATTTACCGTTTCTGGACATGGAGGTTTTTCAGTTGAACAACCAAGACCCAAAATCACGCGTACAACGCTATAATTTTAATGCGGACGATCAACCCACTCCTCGGCGACGGCGGCGTCAACGCCGATGGTGGCCCTGGATCATGACCTTACTGACGCTGACCATCGCCATCGTGTTGGTGCTGGTCATCAATACCCATAAATCCTCATCATCCTCGGACACCGCCACCGCGTCCAGCGCCGAGTCCTCGCTCACAACGAAGTCCTCGTCGGCGTCCGAATCGTCCGCTTACGAGAGTTTTCAAGCCAAATACCGCAAGTATTTGACCAACGGTACCCTGACCGCATCCCAGCACCAAAAGCTGCAGGCCATCGTTAATGCCGAAAGTAACAGTGCTACTCAGGCTAGAGAACAAAAGTTGCTCGATCAAGCCGAGGTCCAAAAATCCTCGACGGCTAGTTCGTCGACCACCAGCCAAAGTTCGGCCACCAAGAGCAGTAGTAGCAGTAATCCGACCTCATTTGACACCACCCACACCTTCTCATCGGTCAACGACGCCCAGAACTGGGCGCAGGCCTCGAAGAATCAGTGGCTACAGGCCGGATACTCGACCTACACCATCACGTCCGATGGTCAGGGGAATTACAATTTACAATTCGTCCGTTAAACTAGCGCGTCCCGTTGTCCTTTGACAGCGGGCCGTTTTTTTTAGCGGTGCCGGTCGAGCTGCCGAACCTGAGCTTGGAGCTGGTCGACCTTCGCCGTCAACGTGTCGATCTTGTGTAGTAACGCGGTCAGGTCCTCCGGTTGGGCGGGCGTGGTCGGTTGGGCCTGGGTGGTAAAGAAGTCCGTGATGGTGCTGGTCAACAACCCGATAAACCCAATGCCGCCAAACATCAAAACGCTCGCGATGATTTTCCCGATGGCGGTGTGGGGCGTCTGGTCCCCATACCCCACCGTGGTAGCCGTGGTGACCGCCCACCACAGGGAATTGGCCAGGCTTTGCCGCTCGACCACCGAGAAGAGAAACGCGCTGAGGACGATGATGGCCACGCTGATTGAAAACAGGTAGATGAAGCCGGTACTGTAAATGAACCGGTGATAGGCTTTAGTCCAAGCGCCGTCGAGGCCCAACCGCCAGAACAGGTGGTGGGCCCGAATCAGGCGGACTAAGCGCCCTAACCGAAAGCAGGCGAAGACCGGGTGCATGGGGATGATGCCCAAGAGGTCAAACGCCGCCTGAATGAGAAAAATTTTCCGGTTCTGGGCCCGGGCTAACCGCACGAAGTAGTCGATCGCAAAGATCACCAATAGTCCGTTGCTGACCTGCCGTTCCACCCCGACTGGCCCCCATTGGCCCAGTAATAAGCCGACGTTGAGCACGGACAACAGGGTCAGGGCGGTCACCCCGAGGTGGTAGCCCACCAGCCATCGGTCGCGTTGTTGCGTTGTCACATTTTTCGCTCCCCTTAATGAATTAAGCTCTAATATAGTCGCTCGGTGCGACCCTGCCAAGTTTTCCGGCAAAACTTTACCAAATTGCGCCCTTTTTTTAGCAAAAATTTAGCGGTCCTTCCCGGAATTAGGGAAGAACCGCTAAATGGCGTTAGGCGTGCACCTTGGTCTGAGCCGCAAAGAACGCCGGCACCAAGGCCTCGTAAAAGTCGATGGCTTGTAAGTAGTCTTGAATGGCAATGTACTCGTCGGGTTGGTGCGAGGTATTGCTGCCGGGGCCGATTTCGATGCTGGTGAAATCGCCCTTGGCCCGTAAGAACTCCGCCCCGTCGTTGGCGCCCCCGGACCCCACTACCTTAGTGTCGTGACCGCAAACCTGGTCACTGATCTGCTTTGCCAGTTGGACCAACGGCGCGTTCGGGTTGCCCGGAATAGCTTCTTCGGGGAAGCTGTACGACAGGTCCAATTGAACGCCCGGCTCCTGGTTGAGCTGCGCCACTAGGCCTTCTAACTCATCGTAAATCACCTGGTTCGGGTACGCCGGAATCGTCCGCATATTGGCCATCAGTTCGGCGTGGGCCGGAATCGAATTGATCTGTTCCCCACCGGAAATTAGGTCAACGTTGTGCAACAGGCCGCCCAAGACGGGGTCGGTCTTAGTGTGTTGGGCCATCAACGGCCCCACGGCGTTGTAAAACTTCATTAAATTCGTAATCGCGTTGATCCCCAGTTCCGGGCTCGCGCTGTGGACACCTTTGCCCGTGGAGACCACCTTATAGTCGATGACGCCCCGCGCCGTGTAAACCACCTGGTCCAGGCCGCTGGGTTCGGCAATCACCAGACCGGCGAGATGGTCGGCATACCCGGCATCGGTCAGCTGAGCCGCTCCGTATTCGCCGGTCTCCTCGCCGACCGTGGCTAACAACCGCACGCTCCCGGCCAGCGGCGTCCCCTGTTCCAGGAACTCCAGCATGGTGATCACGATGGCGGCTAGTCCGCTCTTCATGTCCGACGCCCCCCGCCCGAAGAGTTGGTCGCCTACGACTTCGCCGCCAAACGGCGCGCGGGTCCACGCACTTTCATCGCCGGGGGCCACCACGTCCATGTGCCCGGACAATCCCAAGCGTGGTCCGGTCATGTTACCGATCGTGACCACCAGGTTATCGCGGCCCGGGGCATAGGTCAGGCGTTCGACTTGTGCCTGCGGGTACGGGGCGAAGAGACTAGCGAGATAGTCGGCCACGTCGGCCTCGTGGGCGTTCACGGACGGAATCTGGATCAAATGTTGTAAAATTTCAATTTTGGCTTGGGGAGTCATCCTGGGTCAAATCCTTTCTCTGAAAAAATGATTAAACCAAGCTTACGCCATTTTAATCAAAAATCAAGTGTATTTTAATAATTTATGCGGATTATTTTTACTATACGGATTTTTATACATAAAGTTGCATAGCTAATTCGTTCGCGGTTCCGCCACCACCTGCGGTATAATGAAAGTAATTAGACCTTATAGGAGGGATTTCATGCGTATCTTTGTACCGACCGATAACGGCTACCTCGCCGATGAATTCAGTAAGCATGCCACGGGGGATGACGTTTATCAGGGCACCCCGGTTAAATCATTTCCCATCAGTCTCAGTAAAATCCCCAAGAAGACCCAAACGTTAGCGTTGAACTTAATTGACTTCGATGCCGTCCCCGTTTCCGGCTTCCCTTGGATTCACTGGGTCGCCGCTAACTTCCCGGGCACGACCCGCGAAATCACGGCCGACGTATCCCGGACCAACGCGATTTCCCACGTTCACGGTCGCAACAGTAACGCCGGGGCTTTGGTGGGCAACACCGACCCGGCGATTTTCCAAAACTACACCGGTCCCTTTCCACCGGACCAAGACCACGACTACAGTCTGACGGTCTACGCGCTGAACACCAAGCTGGACCTGCAAGACGGTTTCTGGTTAAACGACCTGTTACACCAAATCAACGGTCACGTGCTCGACACCGCCACCATCACGTTACGTGGGCGGGTCTAAAAGGAAGGTTCAGTATGCAATCTGACTATCAAAATATTCTGGTCCCCATCGACGGCTCCGTCCAAGCGGAACTCGCGTTAAAAAAGGCGGTCACCGTGGCCCAACAACACCACGCGCACATCGACCTGCTCAACGTCTTACGGATCAACCACTACGGTTTCTACGCCAGCGGGTCGATGCCCGGCGACGTGATCCATGAATTGACCAAGGACGCGGTGGGCTACTTGCAGTCGTTGGTCGAAACCACCGGTGCGGCCACCGGCTTTCACGACATCGCGCCCCACGTGCGGTTCGGTAATCCCAAGACCGTCATCGCTAGTGAGTTCATCAAGGACCACCACAACGATCTGATTATGTTGGGGGCCACGGGGATGAGTGCCGTGGCCCGGATGGTCGAAGGGTCCGTGACGGCGTACGTCAGCCGCATGGCCCCCGTCGACGTCTTCGTGGTCCGAACCGACCTAGACCGCCAACCGGTCAACATGCACCAGGTCACGGCGGAAAATCAGGAACAACCCAAGTTGTAAACACCATTACAGGAGCTTCACCATTAACGGTGAGGCCCCTTTTTAGTTGGTATACAAAAATGGCGCCTCCGTGCACGGGACGCCATTTTTTGACTGGGTTTTCTTTTTAACACTAAGATGCATTTAACATAGTTTGACATTCAATTTTACTTGCCTTGCCAAACTTGACTCCACTTATAGCCAGTTAAGTTTTCAACAACAGCTTTGGTTTCTGGCGTAACATCCGCCTTGTCTCCACCAGCATCAAGCCGATCGATTTCATCGTGCAAAATCTTATGTGTCCGTTGATTCAAATTAAAGCGAGAAACCATCCACCATGCAATTGCAATAGAGATAACTGGTACTACAATTAGTACAACCATAATGGCGTTTTGAGCTTGGGCAGTTTGATGTAAAGCACCCTCTTTAAAACCACCCCACTGAAGAATGAATCCCAGTAAAGCTGACCCTAAAGCCCCCGTCAATTGTCGCGTAAAGGATTGTACAGCTGCGAAAGTCCCGGTCCGTAATTTTCCAGATACAATTGTATCAACGTCAGGTACCAATGGAATAACTTGCCAAGCTGTGTATTCTAGGAACTGACGGCCAATCTGCCAAAGAACACCTAATACAATTAAAGTAATAATCGTAGTGCCCTTACCTAAATTGGCATGTTGCAGTGATAGAACGAAGAAACCGGCCATTACAACAAAGATTAGACTAAACGATGTTGACCAATTAATCTTCGGATTCTTGGTCTTAATTAACATAAATGCAGCTACTGGAACCACTAACATCCCTACAAACGACAGTGACGAGATTCCTTGACCAATCGTCTGAGAAAGTCCTAAAACGAAAACGACATAGTATAGAAAAGCCGTTGAGAAACAGTCTTTAGCAAAGTAAGTCATGAAGTAAATCGACACCATATACCGTGCTGATTTATTTCGTAACATCTCCCAGTAATCTCGCAAGGAACCCATAAAGCTATTTTCTTCGTGTGTATTAGATCCCTTTTCAAATTCTGCAACTTCTTCCGGAGAATGTTCCCAAGTGGCACGGTACGTAATTAAGGTTGAGATGGCAAACACAATCCCAAATACAATTCCTGAAATCGTGTAAGCCCGTGCGCCTTGACCCAAGACGGCTAACAACGTTGCGGGCAAAGCAGATACCGAGAAGGTGGCAAACGCCGAAATAAACAATCGAATTGAAGACATCTTTACTCGATCATCCGCATTAGGCGTCATTTCAGTGGCCAACGTTTCGTAAGCGGTTCCAATAATCACGTTAGCAGTTTCAACCATAACAAACGCAATTAAATACCACCAGAAACTTCCCGGTACCACCATAAACAGCATTGGGAAGAACAAAATCGTCATAATTGCCCCAACCAATAATAGTAAGTGTCGACGACCAAATCGACGCCCCAGTTTAGTAGCGTATAACCGGTCCGAAACGGATCCAGCTAGCATAGACATAATGGCGTTAAGGAACTTTCCGATTAAGAACAACATCCCTACCGAAGCCGCTGATAGCTTACCATAAGTCGTTAAGAAGAACATTAAGTAAGAACCGACTAACGTTCCCCATGATGCCCCGTTCATGTCATTGATACCGTACCCGATTGACCGCCAAACAGAAATTTTATGCGGGGTATACACCCAACGCTTCTTTTGAGTCTCCATTTTTCTCCAACTTCCTATCTTTGGATTAGCCTACCCGTTCACCGTTTACTACTAAATTAGACACATTAATTGTCTTAACTCCTCGGTCAGCATCATGAAATCGACCACCAGTTTCTTCCGCTCGTTCAGTTGGTAAGAGCTTATCCTCAGGCGCTAACGTCCATTGAAAGTCTTGGATAGTCACATTCTGAATGTTTGCTTCCGGTAAACCTACGATGAATGCCGCCGTTGCTCGAACGTTTGTTGCAGTAATCCCACTAATTTTTATATCTTTAATGTGTGGCGTCGTTTCATCTACAGGTTGTGGTTGTAACGACAAAACGGTTGCTTCTTCTTGCGGCAAAACGCCTGGTGCAAAGTACTGTTCCAAAGAAATTGGGCACCAGCACGCATCCATTTTTAAATCATGAAGCTTAATGTTTTGAATAGTTCCCCCACGAGTACGGCGAGACTTTAGTCGAATTCCTCGACGAGTGCCCTCAAAACGACAATTTGACACTTCGACATCACTAATTCCAGCAGCCGTTTCAGAACCAATCGCAATGCCGCCATGACTAGCCAAAATACGACAATCGGAAACCTTTACGTGCTTAGTTGGTCGGTTAACCCGAATTCCATCTTCGCCGGAACCTGACTTTAAAGTTACTCCATCATCCCCAACGTCTAGTAGACAATGGCTAACCGTAACATTCTCGCTAGAATCAATGTCCATTGCATCAGTGTTAATCGCATCTGCAGGATTAATAAATGTCATATTTTTAATCGTTACTTGTTGGGTATAGACCATGTGTAACGTCCAGAATGGTGAGTTTTTTAAGGTAATACCATCCATTAAGATATCGCGACATTGCCAAAACTGAACCAACGGTGGCCGCAAAAATTGTGTTGATGGCCGGCCACCACCACCTGTACGGGTTTGATAATCTGGATTTAGCTTGGCTAACCGCCATTCATACGCTTCTCGGGGTGTTGTACGGTTCTTCGTTTCAATCTGTTTAAACTTGTGCCACCATGCTGCACCTGAGCCATCAATAATCCCATCACCAAGGATTTGAATGTTTTGCTGATTCTTAGCGTACATTAACGGATGCATCGCATAACACTCGACTCCTTCCCACCGTGTCCAAACTGGTGGGTACAAATTAGGATCATCCTTAAACTTTAAAACTGCTCCTGACTGAAAACTCATCGTCAAATTTGTTGTGAGTTCCAATGGCCCTGTGAGATGTTGTCCTGCTTCTACGTTAAGCTGTCCACCGCCTGCTACGGCGATTTTATCAATTGCTGTTTGCATGTCATCTTGCGGTGTAACGTTAATGACTAACATGCTATCCCTGCTTTCTTACCACCATTTTTCATCAAGTGACCGTCGTCTGTTTGATGATTTTGTTAGAATATGTAAACGCTTACTTATCACAATTAAAGAATATCACGTCCAAAACTTTTTGTAAACATTTATTTATGTCGATAAACATTTGTTTATAAAAAGGCTAAAAAAAAGACCCGTTCTTCGCCGGTCTCTAGTTGAAACTTAATGGTCTTCTAAAAGTTCTGGTGCCATTCCTTCGTAAATGTTCAGATAGGTAGTCATGGCACTTTGCGCTGCCACCCGAGTAACTTTCGCTGTTTGCTTTGTGGTCAATCCTTGGCGTCGCGCATAGATAATAGCTGCCAATGCCGCCGCACCAACCCCGTTTGTGTTTAAAACCTTAGTCAGGGTGACCGGTGCATAGATGGTATCTTCCTGATTTTGATAAAGGAATCCAACCTCTGCATCGTAAATAAATACGTTTGTAATTCCCATAGCGAGTAATTTATCTGCACACTGCTCCGCCGATTGACGATCAATAATTTTAATCCCCGTAATAGCTTGAGATTCATCAGCATTTAACACCAATGTATCCAACGCTTCAATCCCTGGTTTTAACCGAGTTACTTTATTGATGGAATCTGCTAATAATGGTTGCTGAAAATTATGATACAACCAAGCAATTGTTTTTTCTGGAAGGTTAGGATCTATCACAATCATCTTCGCATTTCGTAAAATCGTCAGTCGACTTTTTAAAAATTCAGGAGTAATTTCATCATGAATTCGACTATCATCTACGCCAAAAATTCGTTTAGCACTTGTCTGATTAATATACAGGTAACGTGATGTTGGCATACTCGAAATTTGACTAGCATAGGTAATATTCAATTTTTTCTCCAGTGCATCTTTTTTAAATTCTTCACCGGCAGAATCATGGCCATATACCGAAATAAAGTAATTAGGTATCTCCAATTTCGTTAAATTAACCGCAATGTTTCGTCCCAGTCCCCCAACGTCGGAATAGATAACCCCAGAATTTGACTTTTTTTCAATTACCTCATCATCCGGAATACCAAAGATATCCAAAGTAATTCCCCCAACAACCACCACATAACTTTCGGGTGCAACAATATATCCCTTTCCTTGAAGGTAGCCTTTTTTAACAAGGTTTGAGACGTGTGCTGCAATTCCCGAACGCGTAATACCAGCTAGCTCTGCTAACTCGTTTTGACTAATCATTGGGTTTTGTTTGATCCATTCCAAGATCTGTTGTTCACGTGAGGTCATTTTTACAGGGCTCCATTTCTAGTTTGATTATCCATTCATTATACCCCAGATAACGTCCTGTTCTCGCGTAATCATTAATCCTATCCGTACGCAAAAATGGCGCCCCCGTGCACGGGACGCCATTTTTTGACTGGGTAAATTACATGAAGCCTATGCGTAGAATCAGTGGCTAATCGTCGCCCAATTCCTTGTAATCGAAGTAGTCGAATTCGGCAGTCTGGCCGTAACCAGCGTAGTCGACAGCAGCCAAGCCCACGAAGGCCCCGGTGAAGAAACCACCGTACGTCTGCAGAACGTAATCGTCAGACAGAATCGCTGCGTCTAATTCAACTGGGATTTCGTGCCAGTCGATGCCGTCAAACGAGTATTCGTAAGTGTACGATTGCTTGCGAACCTTGGTCTTGAACCAAACGTATTCCGTTCCGGCTGGAATCTGGATGGCTTGGTCCTTCAAGAACGACGTGTAATTGTTGTTGTCGTTTTGGGCAATTTCAATCACGGGACCGCGCTTTTCATCCCGGGTGATGTAGATCCAGGAATAGTGCTTGTCGTTGTAGAAGTTGACCAGACCGGCCATGTTTTCGTAACGGGCTGGGTCAAACTTCACCTTGGTTTCCGCATCAAAGTTGAAGGCTTGCCAACGCCGCGCAATCATGGAAACGTCGAACGTGCTGGATAAGGAGTGGTTCCCGACTAAGGTCAACTTCCCGTTCCCCACAGTCCCTAACTTATCAGTGAAGGGTTGCCGTAAGGTGTTCCAGTTCAAGTCCAGCTTGTCGCTGTCAAAGTCATCGTGTTGGGAGTGGTCCTTCGGGGCCTTGGTTTCGATGGCCCCCTTAGGCGCATCTACTTCCACTTGGCCACCATGACCGCCGACCACGCGTGGCCAGCCTTGGTCGTCCCATTCAACCTTTTGAATGGATGTTTCACGGCCTAAGGTGCTCCAGCCCCGTGGATCATGAGACGATTCCGTCGCATGGTTCCAAGGACGAGAAACCAACGATGCGTAGTACCATTCGCCCTCTGGCGTATCAACCAATGCCCCGTGACCTTGCTTTTGTAAGTAGAAGTCCGGCGTATCCATGTTGGTGATGAATGGCCCATCTGGTTCGCCTTCGAAGGATAATTCGTCGAGCGTCTTGGAACGGGCGACGACTTCTTGGTGGGTAAAGACGGTCCCACCTTCAGCGGCGAACAGGTAGTAGTACCCGTTGATTTGGTACAAGTGTGGTCCTTCGACTAACTTAACGTCGTCGCCGTTGTAGATGTTGCGAGCCGTTTCTGGCTTGAGTTTCATGGTCTTGGTGTCAAATTCGGTCAGGGTAATCCCGTTGAATGGGTGGTGGTATTCACGGTGATCCCAGGTCTGTTGAACCAGGTACTTCCGGCCGTTCTTATCGTGGAACAGGGACGCATCGAAGCCTAAGTTGTTCAGCTTGATCGGGTCCGTCCATGGGCCGTGAATGTCGGTCGCCGTGGTCAGGTAGTTTTGGACGTCCTTGAAAGGACCTTCCGTGACCTTAACATCGGTGTAAACCAACCAGAATTTACCGTCTGCATAGGATAAGTCTGGTGCCCAGATCCCACCGGATGAAGGGTTGCCCTTCATGTCCAGGAGCGTCGTGGTCGACAGCGGGGATGGTAACAGGTTCCAGTGCACTAAATCTTGGGATTCGTGTAACCGGACACCGGGGAACCATTCGAAAGTCGAGTTCGCAATGTAATACGTGTTGTTGACCCGAATGAAGCTGGGGTCCGCGTTAAAACCAGGTAAAACGGGGTTCTGAATTTTCATAACGAAATGCATCCTTTCCTAACTTAAAATACAGGGTTAAATTGCGTTTTCACGCCGTTCCTTTTCCAAGGTTTCGTTAATCTCAACGACTTGCTTATCAGTCAATGGGTAACGACTCATGACCCACATGGCAACGAAGGCCAAGATGATTGGTAACCAGATCATGGACCATTGAATCCCCATCAAAGCACCAGCACTTTGGGTTGCGCTGTTCCCGTCAAACTTGAAGAAGGCGTTGATGTACCCAGGGATGATCCCCCCAAGTGCCAACCCAATCTTGAAGAACAGCCCCATGATGGCGTTGATGATCCCGGCAACCCGCTTCTTGGACTTGTATTCGCCGTAAGAAACGACTTCGGGAACTAAGGACCACATGTAACCAGTAGCGGCGGTGATCCCCCATTGCATCAAGAACCGGCCGATGTACCCTAAGGCCACGCTGTTCTTGAAGGCTGGCATGGACCAAACCCACAGAACCAAGGTCCCGATAACGAACAGGAGTAAGAAAATGTAGAAGAATTGTTTCTTCCCAATCTTCTTGCGGACGATTGGCCATAAGAAGACTAAGAAAATCCCAGGAATCGACCCAATCAAGTTAATCGAAGCTAACCATTCGGAGTGGCCGATGTTGTATTGCATGTAGAATGGCCAAACGGTGTTCCCAAAGAACATGAAGGTAAAGCCAATCAGGAAGAAGAAGCCTAAAACTTGTAACGGCTTGTTGTTCTTGAATTCGAACCATAAGTCAGAGTACTTAACGGTTGACGTTTCTTCCTTAGTTGGAAGAACCCGTTCCTTAATCCCACCGTAAGTGCACATTAACATGATGAACCCAATGATCATGTAGATGGCCATGACCAGGAAGTAGGCCTTCCCGGCTTTAGGTGAGGTGTAATCCCCTAATTGCATGTGAATCCCAAAGAACCCAATGTCCTTGGATTGCAGATTTGGTGACGCCATTTGAACAAATAATGGCAAGAAGGTGTAAACCAAGAGGTTCCCGATGTTGGCTTCGGTCATCCGGACCGTGGTCAACGTGGAAACTTCGTCGTTATCCCGCGTTAACGAAGCGTTTAAGGCCCCGTAAGGAATGTTAACGAACGAATAAATTAAAGCAGTTGCCAGGTAAGAAATAAAGGCGTACATGATGTTGCCCCGGAGACTTGCGCTTGGTAAGAAGAGCAAGGCGGCCATGATCGTCAGTGGAATCCCACCGTAAATCAGGTAAGGTTTGTATTTACCGGCTTTAAAATTGTGCTTATCGACAAAGGCACCCACCCAAGGATCCCAGAACACGTTGACCCACCGAACAACTAAGAAAATGGTGGCCCCAGCGGCGGCTGAAATACCGTAAACCGTGGTGAGATAGAACAAAAGCATTGAGCCAACGGTCCCGAAGATTAAGTTCTGCGCTAAATCCCCAGCACCATAACTAATTCGCTCACGCCAAGATAACTTAGCAAATTCATCGGTCGTCTCCGGCTTTGCGGGTGTTGATTCCGTATTTGCTGCCATCTGTATGAACTCCCTTCAAATAAAACCCTCAATTTAAAGAAAGCGCTTTCCGGTTAGATTAAAAAAATAAGCGTCATGGCCATGACTGATTTCCTAATCTCTACAGTTAGTGTAATCGAATACAAGCCGGAAATCTATAATCAGAAGTGACGGCTTTTTGTCGAATCGTGACCTTTTTCACTCGAAGTAACCGCCACCCTTAACGGTCCGAACTTGACGCTTATTCTTGGCATTTTTCTGGTATTTACTGGGCGTGATGCCCGACCATTTCTTGAATTGTTTACTAAAAACGGAAAGGTTCTGAGCCCCGACCATCTGGGCGACCTGTTCGATGGTGTACTCGGGCGACCCCAAGAGCCGCTTGGCTTTACTGTACTTTTTGTCTTCCAAATAGTGCAGTGGCGTGATGCCGTACACCTTGCGAAAGACCCGGTGCCCGTAACCGGTGCTGATGCTAAGTCGCTGACAATTTTCCTCAAAACTGTTCAGGCTAGGTTGATCCGATTTCAAATCGTCGGCGATCAACGTTGCCAACGACCGCGCCAATTGGGCTTCCCGGTCGGTATAATTAGTGTCACTCTTCTTGAATTTTTTTCCATTATGCACGATGGCGAACAGAAATGAGAGGAAGATGATCTGTAACTTCAGACGCTTTTCCTCCCCCGATAGCGACCTATCCGCACTAATGTGCACAAAATCTTGAGCCGTTTTGAAGGCGAGTTGGCCAAAAAAGCTATCCGCACGATATACGGAATTCGCAATGTTACTGATGATTTCAGATTTAAGGCTCAAATTTTCCATATCAAAATGACAGGTGATGTAGGTCATCGGCGTGGTCTGGCTGGCATTAGCGTTGATATGCCAGGTCCCCGGCGAGATGATCAGCGCCTCGCCTGCCCCGTAGACCATGGGTGGTAAATTTTTCATCTCCGTGACCTGTTGTCCGGAAACTACACACATCAGTTCAAATGACTGGTGTTGCTGGCCAAAGAACTTCCAGCCTCCCGCTACGGTTCGCATATGACCACCAAACAGTCGAATACTTGATTCTAAACTCGGAATCGCTACAAAATCATTCGTCACGGGAGCCATCACCTTTCATCTTTAATTCTATTTTTGTCAATTCGTAACCTATTTTGGTCATTCTGGGACTAGTTTAAAGAAAAACCAACCGTTTTCATTGTCTAAATTTTAGCATAATTTCGCGCTTAAAGAAAACGCTTACGAATAACAATTCACAAGGTATTTATTTATAGTGACAACCAATCAGTCACGGAACAACCACTTTTTCTACTTCATTATTGGTCACTATTATCCACGCTTTAATTTAGATAGCTAGTTATATACTCTGATAATTATTTTCCATCTTCTATGGTCACTTAACGTGCAAAAAGGCCACCCTCTCTGGAATGACCTTTAAGCGTAATTCAATTAAATTTCAGACTAGTTTTGTGCAGAGAACTTGGCTTCCTTTTCGCCACTCTTGGCCCGTAAGGTTGCTTCGATCTCTTCCAAAGAACGGTTCCGCGTTTCGAAGACCATCTTGTGCACGAACCAAATGGAGATAAAGCAGAGAACCCCATAACCGATGAACAGGCTCCCGGTACCGAAGAAGTCCAGTAAGGATGGGAACGTCAGGGAAACGACCATGTTGGCCGTCCAGTTGATAACACTGGCAAAGGAGTTCCCTAACCCACGAATGTTCAATGGGAAGACTTCCCCAATCATGACCCACATAACCGGGCCCCAAGTTGCGGAGAAGAAGGCGATGTAAACGGTCAAGGCGATGACACAAACCACGGCGGCGGTGAAGGACCCGTGAGAGAACTTCATGGCGATACTCATGATGAACAGGGAAACCCCCATCCCGATGGCCCCACCGATCAACATCTTTTTCCGGTCGATCTTATCCATGATGGCCACGGCCACAGCGGTGACAATCACGTTAAAGATTCCGATCCCGATGTGGGCTAACAAGGCAGCTGAGACCCCGAACCCAACGTCGGTGAAGATGGTTGGTGCGTAGTATAACACGGTGTTACAACCCATGACTTGTTGGAAAATAGCTAAGCCAATCCCGATAATCAGGGAAGGACGAACCATCTTACTGAAGAGTTCGGACCAGCCACCACTCTTGATTTTGGCTTGTTCTTGAATCTGGGCAACTTCCTTGTTCACAGCGGTTTGGTCGTGCTTATTCATGGTGTCCAGCACTTCACGCGCCGTATCCATGTGACCTTGCTTGATCAAGAACCGTGGTGATTCAGGTAAGATTAACCCACCTAAGAACAACAGAGCAGCTGGAATCGCCGCAAACCCTAACATCCAACGCCAGCCAGTGTACATGCCGGAGAAGGTGTAGTTGGTGACGTAGGCCAGGAAAATCCCGGTCATGACCATCAACTGGAACAAACTAGAAACGGTCCCCCGCTTATCGGCTGGTGATAATTCAGCCAAGTAAGTTGGAATCAACGCTGAAGCGGCCCCAACGGCCATCCCTAAGATGATCCGGGAAATAATCAACGTCCAGAATTCTGGTGAGAACGCTGACCCTAAGGCCCCAACAAAGAAGATAATCGCAGATAATAGCAGAAGCTTCCGCCGACCAAACCGGTCAGACGATGGTCCAATGATGGCGGCCCCTAAAATGGCTCCCAATAAAACGGCACTAACGACCCAACCCTGTTGCCAGGATCCCAAGTTCATTTGCTTTTGAATGAACAGGATGGCCCCGGAGATAACCCCGGTATCGTACCCAAAGAGTAGTCCTCCGAGGGCACCGAAGAAGTACACAAACCCAGTCGATACTTTTCGCATCTTTTATTGCTCCCTTTTCGCGGTGTTGCCCGTGAGATTTAAAGTCACCGGAAATGGCTTTATATGTAAGTTGGTTGATGCACGCAACCAACCATGACATTAGTATAGCGCGGTTGCCGCAAAAATGAAAGCGCTATATCTGAAATTTGTGCAGTAATATACGAAAGAAATCCATACATTTCCAGATAACATATTGAAAAAAACTAATAGTTATCAAGGTTCTTTCCCCTTAAGAAAAGCGGGTATTCCGCTAATACTTTTCGAAAAAAATATTTTTCAAACTCAGCAAAAAAGGCCGAGCGCCCTGGCTCGACCTCAACGATTCAACTAAAATTAGTGCGCAGCGGCAGCTTCGTGTTCCGCCGCCTTTTCCCGCAACGTCCCTTCGATTTCTTCCAAAGAACGGTTCCGCGTTTCGAAAACCTTCTTTTGAACGAACCAGATGGAAGCAAAGCAGAGTACCCCGTAACCGATGAATAAACTCCCGGTTCCGAAGAAGTCCAGTAAGGACGGGAAGGTCAAGGACACGACCATGTTGGCCGACCAGTTGATCACACTGGCAAAGGAGTTTCCGAGTCCCCGAATGTTCAACGGGAAGACTTCCCCAATCATGACCCACATCACGGGACCCCAAGTAGCGGAGAAGAACGCGATGTAGACGGTCAGAGCAATCACACAGACCACGGCGGCGGTAAAGGAACCCCCGGAGAACTTCATGGCGATACTCATGATGAACAGGGAAATCCCCATACCTAAGGCCCCAATGTTCAGCATCTTTCTCCGGTCGATCTTATCCATGATGGCCACGGCAATGGCGGTGACAATCACGTTAAAGATCCCGATTCCGATGTGGGCAATCAATGCGGCCGAAACTCCGAACCCCACGTCGGTGAAGATAGTTGGCGCGTAGTAGAGCACGGTGTTACACCCCATGACTTGTTGGAAAATAGCTAAGCCAATCCCAATTACCAAGGAAGGCCGCACCATCTTCCCGAAGAGTTCGGACCAGCCGCCACTCTTGATTTTAGCTTGTTCGTGGATTTGAGCTAATTCTTCATCCACCGCGGCCGTATCATGCTTGTTCATGGTATCTAAAACTTCGCGGGCGGCATCGCTGTGGCCCGTTTTAACTAAGTATCGTGGTGATTCTGGTAAGATCAACCCACCTAAGAACAGTAAGGCAGCGGGAACTGCGGCCAGCCCCACCATCCACCGCCAACCGGTATACATGCCGGAGAAGGTGTAGTTAGTCACGTAAGCCAGGAAGATCCCGGTCATAACCATCAACTGGAACAGACTAGAGACGGTCCCCCGCTTGCTAGCCGGTGACAATTCGGCCAGATAAGTTGGAATCAACGCTGATGCGGCCCCCACGGCCATCCCTAAGACGACCCGTGAGATGATCAGCGTCCAGAACTCGGGCGAAAACGCAGAGCCAATCGCCCCAACAAAGAAGATAATAGCTGAAACTAATAATAATTTACGCCGACCATACCGGTCAGATGACGGGCCAATGATGGCCGCCCCCAGAATGGCCCCTAACAGAACCGCACTCACGACCCAACCTTGTTGCCAGGATCCCAAATGCATTTGCCGTTGAATAAACAAAATGGCCCCAGAGATAACCCCGGTGTCGTACCCGAAGAGTAGGCCGCCCAATGCGCCGAAGAAGTAGACAAAACCTGTAGATACTTTTCGCATAGTGTTTGCTCCTTAGTGTTTGCGTACGTTACTTTCCCAGTCAAATTGTAAGTTGGTGACTGCCGCTCACTATGTTGGTTGGTTCGCACTACCAACCTTGAAGATACTATAGCATATCTTTTTAAATTTTGGAAGCGTTTTCTTAAAGCAACAAATTTTTATCAACAGTTTTCTGTAAGTCTAATTTTAGGTTGTAACGGTTTACTTGTTAGCATACCGGGATTCCCGTAACCACGGGATTTATGGGCTTTAATCCTTCAAAATTTATCAATCGCGTCAAAAAATCCTTGTCGGCTCAGTGACTCGCCAACAAGGATTTTGAGTTTTACGGTTACTTAATTCAATTAACTAGCCTCTTCGCGATTCCCACAAAGCCGCTTGGGCGTCCTCGCCAGAAACGAACGGTCCTGGAAGCGTTGAAACACCCCGGTGGTTCCCGAAGTAATCCTGGTTAAAGATGATGTCATCACCGTTTGGCGCTTCGTACCGTTGTTCCGGTTCGAAGGCTTCACCCAAGGTATCGGTCGTGATGATGCCCTCGGCGTAGTCACCTAGCAAATCGTACAGGTTAGTCTTCAAGGTGACTTGATCATCGTTTTCAACCAATTCGACGGTTACCTTGTCACTAGTGTTCACGAAATTGTCGGTTTCTTTCTTCCAAGCCTTGGCACCGTTAAAGTACATGTTGCCGGCCGCCCAGACTGGTAAGTGACCAAAGTGGGCACTCATCAAGTCGTTCATGTCGTTTTCCTTGGCAATCGTTCCGTCCAAACGTTCAAACTGCGCGTACCATTCGTCGTAGGTCGGGTAATCATCGAACCCGTTGGTCCCCACTTGTTCAGTATCTTCCGGTTCCCGGTCGACCAAGGTCTCGTGATCGGTCGCTTCCACCGGCCAATTCTGCACGAAGATGTTGTTGTAGAAACGGTCATCCCCGTGCAGGATGGTCATGAAGCCCGCCACTTCGGTTCGGTGTTGGATGTGGTAAGGCGTAAACCGGGGTTGGTTCTTGCCGTCCACGAAGAAGTCGGTGTTGGCGCCAATCGACGTAATGGATCCCAGCATCAGGTTGTGCACACAGGCCACCCCTTCCGTGGCTAACCGCAAGGACGCCTTAGATAGCAACAAGTTATTATCGATCAGGGTCGGCCCGTGACCAACTTCGACGAAGATGTCTTGGCTTTGCATAGCACCAACGATGCGTTGCGCCGTACCTTTTGGCGCGTAGTTATGGTCTAACAGGTTCTGCGTGATGCGCGTCCCCTGAGCTTCCCAGTCGGTCCAGATGCCCATGGTGCAATCGTTGATGTGGTTGCGGCGAATGATCACGTCAATCGCCGCGTGCATCTTGATCCCGGCAATTTCAGCCCCGGCTAATTCTTGCATGTTGTTGATATCGTGAATGTGGTTGTCTTCGATAAGACTGAAGACGCCGCCTTGCCGGCCGACGATGCCGTCCTGTTCACAGTGGTGGATGTTGCACCGCCGGATGATGTGGTGACCGATGTTTTCCTTGAGCCACCCATGGTACTGGCCCCGGCAAACGGCATCACGTTCCATTTGCGTTGGGCTCTTCACGTGTTTGTAGGTAAAGTATTGGTTATTCACCGGATCCTCGTACTTCCCCAGAGAAATTCCGGCACAGCGACTATGACTGATGTCACAGTCTTCGATGATCCAGCCCTTGGACCAGTGCGGGCCAATCATCCCGTCTTGGTAGGATGCCGGCGGTGCCCAAGTCGTGGCCGCTTTATTGACGGTAAAGCCACTCACGGTAATGTTGTTGACGCCCGTGGCTTGTGGCATGAAAACTTCCCGCCGCACGTTAATTTCCACGTCTTCGTGATTAGGATCTTTCCCCTGGAAGTTTGCGTAAATCACGGTTTCGTCCGTGGCCTCGTCTTGTTCGGTGTACCACTTGTAAACGGAATTCTTACGTTCCCACGACCGACCGTAAACTTCTGCGGCCAAACATTCTGCTACGGAAGTCGTTTCGTAGAACTGGCGGTCGTTCATGTAAACCGCCCCGGTGTGCTTATTGACCGGACCGAAGTACCAGTCCCCCATCACGTAAGTTGTGTAGGGGTTATAGGACCCGAACAGTCCGTTATTGATCCGGGTGACCCAGACATTACCTTGATAGGGTTGCCAGTTCTTAACCGCTTCGCCCCCAGTGATGACTGCCTTCAGGGGTTCCACACTGCGGTATGTAATCCGCGCGTCGTTCGTGCCGCCGTGAACGGGATTGACATATTCGCGATAAGTTCCTGGAAAGACCAGGATCTCATCCCCCGCAACGGCGACCTGCGCCGCTTCGTTGATGAGGCGATAAGGGGCCTCCTGGGTCCCATTACCCTCTCGTGTTGCTTGCGCATCAACATAGATTTTCACGATAATTGCCTCCTTTTAACCTAAATCATCCTGAGTGGGCCATCGGCCATCCACCCGTAACGGGTCAGCCCGCATGACCAGCTGGCGTCCCAAAATAATCACGCTTGCGATCGTACTACTGAAATTTGGACTTAACGGTCACCTCCATCTAGTTCAAACCCGGTTTCATTAATGCGAACTTTTAATCATATATATATTTAATCGTTCTTATTTAGGCAAATAAACGCTTAATTTTAAGGACAAAAAGGCCCGGGCTCACACCCGCACCTTTTTGCCGAACGATTCAATACTTAGTTCAAATTTTCACGACGGTAGTCCAGCAGTTCTTCACTGATCTGCTTGGTCTGACCGTAAACTTGCTTGTAAATCTGGTGGAGCTTCTGGTACTTCGCCACGTTAGCCGGAATCGGTTGATATTCCTTACCGAAGTGGACAAAGGTCTTGGCACAGTCCTGTAGCGAATCGAACCAGCCGAGACCGGTGGCGGCCATCATGGCGGCCCCCATACCAGGCCCTTGTTCGTTCTTCAAGCTGACGACCTTGCGGTTAAAGATGTCGGCCTGGATCTGTAGCCAGAGCGGACTCTTGGCCCCGCCCCCGATGGAGACGACCGTATCGAAGTCCCCACCGTTTTCTTCGTAGATGTCGAAGAGGTCTCTAAACGAGAAGATGATGCCCTCCAGCACGGCCCGCACGAAGTCGTAGCGTTGGTGAATACCGTCGATCCCGGTAAAGCTCCCGCGGATGTTGGCATCAGCGTACGGCGCCCGTTCACCCACGATGTACGGCGTGTAAAGTAAGCCGTTGGCGCCCACGGTCGATTTACCCGCACTAGCCACCACGTCGTTAAAGTCTTCGGCCGGCGCAAAGGTCTTCTTAAACCAACTCAGGGAGTACCCTGCGGCCAGCGTCACGCCCATCGAGTAGAACTTATCGGGAATCGCGTGGTCCTCAAACTGCAACACGCCGTGGTAGTTCACGTCCGCGTTGTCTTCGTACTTCAGCACCACGCCGGACGTCCCGATACTGGACATCACCATGTTAGGCTCTAGGATGCCGGCCCCCACGGCCCCGGCCGCGTTGTCGGCGGCCCCACCAAAGACCTTGGTGGCCGTGGTCAACCCAGAAAATTCGGCGTAGGCGGGCGTCACCGTGCCGGCCAAGTCGATCGACTTGATCAGTGGTGGGCACATGCTCATCGGAATGTCGAAGACGTCACAGATGCGTTGGCTCCATTGCCCCTTCGCCACGTCCAGCAGGACCGTCCCGGTTGCGTCGGAGTAGTCCATGGCTAGGTTGCCGGTCATCCGGTAACGCACGTAATCCTTCGGTAAGACGAAGTACTTCGCCTTTTTCCAGATGTCGGGTTCGTTTTCCTTGACCCACAACAACTTGGTCAGCGTAAAGCCTTCCAACGGTTGGTTACGGGTGATGTCGATGAACTCGTCGCCCATCTTGTCCATGATCTCTTCACGTTGCGCCGTGGTCCGCGTGTCGTTCCAGAGAATGGCTGGCCGTAAGACCTTCTTGTTTTCGTCCAACAGTACTAAGCCGTGCATTTGGCCCGAGAAACTCAAGCCTTCAATGTCTTCGGCGGCCAGGTGGTCGGTCAGGATCAACCGCACGATGGCCACGGTCGTGCCGGAAACCCAGTCTTCGGGGTTCTGTTCGTTATAACCGGGTTGTTGTTGGATCAGGTCGTAGCCGAAGCTTTCCTGGGCGACAATCTGACCACTGTGGTCGAGGGCCGAGACCTTAACGGCACTGGTGCCGAGGTCCACCCCAAGTACATATTTTCCCATTATTGCTCCTCCAATCAGTATTTGAATGTGCGCTCACTAGTTATTGCATGTATGGTTTCTTAATCGGAGCTGAACTTTGCCGGTCAGACTCTGACCGTAGTCCGAGCCTGGTTCAGTTCCCTCAAACTTGTTCTGATTAAAAATGGCGGACGGACTTCCCGTCCGTCCACCATTTTTTTACTGTTATTTCGCGCCACAGGTAACCGAAAGATTACTTGCTTAACGTGTCGATGATGTAGTGGTTGATCGTATCCTTAACTTCTTCCAAGTGGTCGGAATGCGTTGCGGCCAACAATTCAGATTGTGGCTTGTCGATCGCGTACTTTTCGAGGGACTTGAAGTCCGCCGTACCGTTTTCGATTTCTGCACCGATACCGGATTCGTAAGAACTGTAACGGTTCTTGACCAAGTTGTCCAAGAAGCCGTCTTCCTTCATGGCAACGGCTACCCGCAAACCAGCGGCGAAGCTGTCCATGCCGACGATGTGGCCGTAGAACAGGTCCTTAGGTTCGAAGGAAGAACGACGAGGCTTAGCATCGAAGTTCAACCCACCGCGAGGGCCGATCGAGCCGTTTTCAACGACTTCAGTCATGGCTGCGGTCGTTTCGTACAAGTTGGATGGGTATTCATCAATATCCCAGCCAATCAACTTGTCACCTTGGTTGGCATCCAAGGAACCTAACAAGCCAGCTTCACGGGCAACGCGAATTTCGTGTTGGTAAGTGTGACCAGCCAAGTTAGCGTGGTTGCCTTCAAGGTTCAACTTGAAGTCTTTGTCCAACCCGTATTCCTTCATGAAGGCAATCGTGGTTGCGGCATCGAAGTCGTATTGGTGAGTCGTTGGTTCCTTTGGCTTTGGTTCGAGCAACATTTGTGCGTCGAAACCAATTTCGTTAGCGTAGTCCTTAGCCATGTGGAAGAACTTCGCTGCGTGTTCTTGTTCTTCCTTCATGTTGGTGTTCCATAAGGATTCGTAACCTTCACGGCCGCCCCAGAAGACATAGTTTTCGGAGCCAACCCGCTTACCAATTTCCAAACTGTGCTTCAATTGAGCGGCACAGTAAGCAAAGATGTCAGCGTAAGGTGAAGTTGCGGCACCTTCAACGAACCGAGGGTTAGTGAACATGTTTGACGTGTTCCACAAAACCTTCATCCCACTGGTCTTTTGGTATTCCACGATCTTGTCAACGACTTTGTCCAGGTTCTTGTTGGTTTCACGTAACGTGTCACCTTCTGGCGCTAAGTCACGGTCATGGAAGCAAAGGTAGTCAACACCTAATTTGTCGTAAAATTCAAATGCTGCGTCTACCTTGGCTAAAGCCAAGTCCATTGGGTCGGAGTACTTGTCGTAAGGACGTTGCGCGGTCCCATCACCAAATGGGTCCACTAAGCGTTGGTCGAACGTGTGCCAGTAAGCTACGGCGAACCGTAACCAATCGCGCATCTTCTTACCGCCAATTACTTCGTCCGGATTGTAGTATTGAAAGCCTAAGCCTGATTTTTTATCTTTGTGGCCGACGTATTGAATCTTGTCGACGCCTTTCCAATATTCTTCTGCCATAATTAATTAAAACCCTCCTAGTTAGTTCGTTGCGACAACCAACTTACAAATCCTATTATACAAGCCAGCACGATAAATGCAAGCGTTTTCCGCAAATTAATTTCAACTTTGTGTAATGGCTTACAATGGTGACGTGGCTAATCCTAGTTGGCCGTAGCGTTCCCGGCAACGGGCGGTCTAAAATCGGTCAAAAAAAGACGTCCCGGCTGGGGGACGTCTCACGGTGATTATAAATTTTCGGGAATGCGTTCGAATTGTAAGGCGTAACCTTCTAATCCCAGGACTTGGTGGGTAATCAACGAGCACCCACCCAAGACCGTGGCCAACCGGGCGTTGGTGGTCAGGCTGATGGGAAAGTCCTGCTTGGCCAACCGGCGATACCCCGCCCGAATCTGTTCCAACAACTCCGGTACCTCTTCGATCAGTGGCGAGTTGATGAAAAACGCGTCCGGATCGAGCGTCCGCATGGTGTTGTAGAGCAGACTACTAATGGCGATGGTGAACCGTTGCAGGATCAACGCCAAGTCCGTGTCGTGCTGGCGGTACAGCCGTACGATGTCGTCCCGGTCGAGGTTTTTGAGTCCCTTCTGCTGTTCGACCTGGCGAATGATGGCGTCTTCGGAACTAATGTCTTCGGCGCGGACCGGCGTGGCTTGCCCCTGCCCGTCAATTTCTAGGCTGGTGACCGTCTGCCCGATTTCGCCGGCGTCTCCATGTTCGCCCCGGAACAACTCCCGGTGCAAGATGACCCCAGCCCCAATCCCACGGTGGATACTGATGGTGACGGCACTGTTCAGGTCCCGGGCCCCGTTAAAGTCCCGTTCGTAGATGGCCGATAAATTGGCTTCGTTCTCCAACACCACGGGTACGTCGTAGGTCATGGTAAAGAGCTGAACGAGGTCCACCCCGTCCATGTCGATGAAGGGCGAGGTCTTGATTTTGTTATCATCGATGATCCCGTGAATCGAGAAGCAGATGCCCAGCAGACCGTTGGTTGAGGCGTCTTCGTTTTGGACCATGGCGATGTAGTGGTTAATGCGGTCCACCATTTCGTGGATCGATTGCCCCCGGGTCTCGATGCGGTCATACTTCCAGACCTTACCGTTCAGTGTGGTCGCTAACGCGTGCAGGTGGCGGTAACCCAAGTCAAAGGTCAGCGTATAGCCGTAGTCCTGGTTGAGGGCGACCAAGGTGGGTTTGCGCCCACCCGACGTTGAAGCGTTGCCGTAGCCCAGTTCCCGTAAATACCCCTTCGCCATTAACGTGTTATATAAGGAAGAAACGGTCGATTTGTTCAGGTGTAATTGATGCGAGATTTCGATGCGAGAAGTCGGATGATTATTAAAAACTTGCTGTAGGACCAATTTTAAGTTCTGGTCGTGTAACTGGTTGCGATTCATACTTCGCTGAACCATACTACGTCCCTCCATTATTAAACGTTTGTGTCTTGGCGGTGGGGTCCAATTAGGGGCATTACGTTACCCAACTAACCAACCTCCGGCTCAATTGCGGGTCTACCTTACTTTGCACACGGGAACATCTCCCCGTTCTAGTTTAGCGAACCAACTAACCCCAGTATGTCGCACGCCGCTTAATAAATCAACCGTTTTACTAAAACTATTTTTATAAACCAACATTAATTGAATTATTTAATAATTTCATCAAATATCCGCATAGACCATTACACAAATTTGGCATATTCTGGTAGTCAAAATAATTATTCCTTAGTCCTTACCGTCGCCGAACGCCCCGCCGCGAATGGTGCGGCCACCACGCAAAGCGCCGTGGCGATTGGGAGACTGTGGTTGCTGTATCCGAGGCTGGTACCGCTGGCGACTCGGGCACCTGCACCACCCGGACCGCTTGCTGCTGTAGCTTCGCCAGTTCCACCAACACCAGCTGGGTGGTCTGGGCATCCCACAACGCGTGATGCTGATGCGGGTTCACAATGTTTAACAAGCCCGCGACCCCGTTGAGCGGCAAATGGTACTCGACCGAACTGTGCCCCGGATTATGGCGGTTGAGGACCTGACTCATGTAGCTTTCCCCGTCAAAAATCGTTAACGGGGCCAGGACAATGGCCCGTTCCGCTTCGGTAAGTTCGGTCAGGTGCAACCGCACTAACGCAGCCAACGCCTTGAGATCGTTATGGTAATTCCAGAGTACTAGCGGTAAGTGTTGCGCCAACACCTGTGCGATGAACGCCCGGAGCACGGTCAACGGTGCGGCCTGTTGCGTATACGTCGTCAGGGTCAACCCCGTTTCCGCTAGGCCGCGTAATTTCATCTCGGGCGCAAATTCCGGCCGGTCGACGTAGCGGTTGAAACGTAGGCCCGTCGCCCGTTCCCCGCAATACCCCAGTGCGCTCAACTGAAACACGCCAAAGTTCACCCCCGCCACCGTGGTCTGCGTGCGGTGAATCTGGTCCGCCTGCCGTTGGGTCTGAAACAACTGCGCGAACTCACAGTCCACCACTATGTATTCCCGCGGGAGTTGTTGGGTGACCTGAAGGGACTTAAAAATCGGCGGCGTCACCTCACCAGTAGCGGCGGCTGGCAACACAATTCCCCGCTCCTGTAGATATTGCGTCAGGGCGGCGACCGTCGCAAATTCGCGATTTTGGGCCACCCGTTTATCCGTCAAGAGAATCTGCTGGCCCGTCTGAAACCGCACCACGTACCGTTGGGCCGCATCCCGGTCGATCTGCGTCACGTTGCCCATCTTAGTGTTCTCCGGTGCCACGGCCAATTGGTGCTGTGGCGTGAACCGGTAGGCAGGATAGCCTACAATGTAGAAATAATTACGTTGTCCCGGTGCAATACGCTCTAACAGACTGATTTGCGCCATGTCGTTCCCCTCCCCAGGGTCAGTTTAAATTCAGGATACCATACCTCGCACCTAAAGCGAACATACATTCGCAAATTGGCTATAAAATCCTTTATAGTCACCAAAAAGGCCCCTGACTCAACACACAGCTGAGTAAGGGGCCTAACTTTATTAATATTTGGGCGAGAAGACACGTTCTTTTAAGAACGTGATGAATCGCCTT
>NZ_AZDW01000004.1 GCF_001434115.1 Levilactobacillus zymae DSM 19395 | reverse complement strand
ACTGAAACTTGAAAGCTAATAATCACGCCAAAGGCGTGTGGTTATTGGCTTTTTTGGCAAAAAAATAAACGCAAGCTCTCCTGCGTTGTATACTTTAGTCGATCAAAACCAAGATACGAAGGAGACTTACGTCATGAATATTATAAGACAAAAAAATACAGAAAACGAGCTTCACAATATTGTTCATCAATTTACTTCCCTCATTGGTCTATCTAAACTCACCAAGTTGGTGAATTATCGCCGGAATTCAGAAATCAGCTTGATGAAGGTCATTGAATGGCTGCTCACGACAAAGTTCCTGGGACGCTCGCTTTATCGAGCCCATGAAACACCTAACTTTACCAGTCGCACCGTCAGAAATAATTTGAACGATGGCCGGATCAATTGGCAACGCTTGATTTGTCAAGTTGGGAGTCATTTAATCAAGCATTTACGACCGTTTATTGACCGCCGGCGGCGGTTAGCATTGATCATTGACGATACACTCTTTTCCCGTGAGTACGCCACCCAAACCGAATTACTAGCGCGAGTCTTTGACCATGACAAACGGTTATATATTAAGGGATACCGGGCTTTAACTTTGGGTTGGAGTGACGCCAATACATTCTTACCGATCAACTTTGCATTAATGTCTTCCAAGAAGCCACAAAACGTCCTTGGAAAATCAGCTAAAACAACCGATCAACGAACAATTGCTGGCCGGAGACGTCGCCAAGCACAGCAAAAAATGAACCTCGTTTCATTGCAACTTGTCAAGCAAGCCCTCGCAAATGGCGTTCTAGCTGACTATGTGTTATTTGATAGCTGGTATAGCTCACCAAAAATTTTCTATGAATTAACCAAGTTGGGATTAAACGGCGTGGGCATGCTTAAACGGTCCAGCAAAATTTACTATCAATATCGCGGACGGCAATATTCAGTTAAAGCATTATACAAGCGACTGCAGGCCTCAAAATATCAACCCAAGCAAGCTTATCAATACAGCTGCTTTGTCGAAGCGCACGTCGGGAACCAAAAATTCAAGCTTCGCTTGGTATTTGTGGCTAATCGGGCCCGTCAAGATGACTACCTAGTACTGGCAACGACTCAGTTAGGCCTTCAGCCACAAGCAATCATTCAACTATACGCCCGAAGATGGCAAATTGAGAATTACTTTAAAGTTGCCAAGCAATACTTGCGGCTCGACAAATCACAAGTTCAAAATTATGACGGGCTTTGTGGCCATTTAGCAATTGTCATGATGACTTATGACCTATTAGCTTGGCAGGAACGGCAAAATCAGGATGATCGCACCATTGGGGATTTATTCTTTATAATGAACGAAGCCATGCCAGATATTGAGTTGTCTCAAGCACTGGTATGGCTTCTAAATTCGTTAAAAACGATTATTAATCATGAAGTTTATGCAAGAAGAGCCCAAATTATTCAGATGATGAATCAGTTCTTCACATTTTTGCCGAAACGGTTAGTTTCGCTGTTAACAGCAAGCTAAATGGTTAAATTAATTAAAATATGTCCTGTGATACCAAGGGATCAGTCTGTCTTCATACTTTCAAGTTTCAG
>NZ_AZDW01000028.1 GCF_001434115.1 Levilactobacillus zymae DSM 19395 | reverse complement strand
GCATAGGAGCACCCCGTCGGGTAACTTCTATGCCTCTAAGCTTAGTATTTTTAGAGCGGGGGCCTAGGTTTAAGAGAAATTGATTGAGAAGGGATTGTTTTTGTTGTGCAACAGAGGAGCTTATTAAGCGGGCATTTGGTGGCCCTGCTGACTGTCTTGTTGTGGGGAACCACGTTTATTTCCACCAAAATCTTGCTGGTGGATTTTGCGCCCATTGAAATTTTATTGACGCGCTTCGTGATTGGGTTGCTGGCCCTGTTCGTGGCCTACCCCAAGGTGTTTAAATTCACCAGCTGGCACGAAGAGGGGGCCTTTGCCCTGGCGGGATTACTGGGGATTTGCCTGTATTATCTGTTGGAAAACTTCGCGTTGACCCTGACGCTGGCCTCCAACATCGGGGTGATCGTCTCGATTTCGCCGTTTTTCATCGCCATGATTGGCGCGCTAATGCACCGCAACACGCTGAACCGCCAGTTTCTGTTGGGCTTCGTGGCCGCGATGGCCGGTATCGTCTTGATTTCGTTTAACGGGACCAGCGGCGTGCACTTCAATTTCTGGGGGGACCTGATGGCAATTCTGGCGGCGTTGGTCTGGGCGCTATATTCTTACGTGGTCATCTATCTGAACCACCTCCACTACAACCCGATTCAGGTAACCCGCCGGACCTTTACCTACGGGATTCTCTTCATCCTGCCGATCTTTGGGTTGACCCATAGCACGTTAAAGTTGGGGACCATCTTGCAACTGACCAACCTGGGGAACTTCCTGTTTCTGGGACTGGGGGCGTCGGCCGTGTGTTTCCTGAGTTGGGCCTACGCGGTCAAAACTTTGGGCGCGGTCAAGACCAGCGTGTACATCTACCTGACGCCGGTGATCACGGTGATTTTCGCCGCGCTGATCTTGCACGAGCCAATTACGCCTTGGATCATCGTGGGGATTTGCCTCACCATTAGTGGGTTAGTCATTTCACAACGCAGTTAATTCAAAACTTCGGGAACGCGACGACGGTGGCGTTCCTTTTCTTTTGGTTAAGGGGGCTTGTTTTTCTAAGTGTACTATGTATAATAGTACACGCAGGACACACACGACACACACGACACACAAAGGGGTGAGGGGATGCAAGTCAACGATGGCTCGAGTCTACCGTACTACGAGCAGCTGGTCTTACGCGTCAAGCAGCAGATTGTCCGCGGCATCTTACAGCCGGGGGACCGGTTGCCGTCCGTGCGGGAGATGGCGCGCCAAGAGCAGCTCAATCCCAACACGGTCAGCAAGGCGTACAAACAGCTGGAAGCTCAGCAGGTGATCACCACGGTTCACGGTAAGGGCACCTACGTCAAAGAATCGAGTACCGCGAGTGACAACACCCGCCAAATTATTGAAACTAAACAACGCCTGATGCCCCTATTGACCGAGATACGCTACTTAGGCGTACCGGCCGACGAGGTTATCGGGTGGATCAAAACGGCATATCAGGAGGCAGATTAGATGTTACGGGTCAGCAAATTAACGAAGCAAATCGACCACCGGCAGATCATCGAAGACGTGAGCTTCGACTGGCAACCCGGCGAGATTGTCGGCCTCGTGGGACGTAACGGTGTGGGGAAGACCACGCTGTTTCGGACCATGACGCGCCAATACCTGGCCGACGCCGGTCAAGTACTGATCGACCAACACGATTTAGGGGCTGAACCGGCGGCCCAACGGCAATTATTTTTCATCGACACGCAATATAACTTTTTAGGTAATTACCGGTTACGCGACTTACCCGACTTTTACGCGCTGGTGTACACCCAGTTCGACCGGGACCGCTACACGCAGTTACTGACGCGCTTTAAGCTGAACGGCCAAGACCAGTACCGGCGCCTGTCCAAGGGGATGCGCGCGTTGGTCAACCTGATCTTAGCGTTGACGTCCAACGCGACCTACATCATCCTGGACGAACCGTTCGACGGCCTAGACGTTATCGTGCGCGAAAACATTGCCAGCATGGTGATCGACGAGGTGGCCGACCAGACCAAGGGCTTCTTGATCTCGTCTCACGATTTAAACGAACTCGACGGCTTAAGCGACCGGGTCCTGTTACTCAAGGACAATCGGTTGGCTCACGACTACAATCTGGAGGACGTGCGGGCCAAGGCCAAGAAGATGCAGCTGGTCTTTAAGGATAAGGAAATCCCGCAGGTGTTGAAGACCCACAGCAAGCTGATTCGCGTGTCCGGGCGGGTCTTAGTGGTGGTCTTTCCGGACTACACGCCCGAACTCGACGACCAGTTACGGGCCCTAAATCCGGTCTTGTTGGAAGAATTACCGTTGACCTTGGAAGACCTGTTCCGCGCCAACTTGTCGCAGGACACCGGTTACCAACTGTTGAAGTAGGGGGAACAGACATTGACTAAAAATTTAAGTCGCTTATTATGGCGCCGTTACCGGCAATGGTTCTGGGCGTTGTTGGGGATTTCCGTGTTAGCGGGGATTGCGATTGCCTTAATGGACACGGAATCCTGGTCGCATCACAGTTCGGTCCTCTTCTCGGACCAAATCGACCAGTGGCTGGTTTATCAAAATAGTAAATACGGCAGCGTTTCGTTATTTTCATATTGGTTTGTCTTTATTGCCTGGTTAAGTGGGCTATTGTTGATGATGCAGGACCTGAAGGGCAACTTTAATCAGTTCTTGTTCGCCAGTGGCTATCCGCGGCAACGAATCTACTGGACCAAGTTGGGGATGGCCCTAACTGGGCTGCTTGCCATCGATGTGGTGACGGCGCTGGTGCAGTACTTGATTTATTGGCTCAAGCTACCTCACGGAATGAGTTTTAACCTGGCACTTCCGGGATTTCTGACCACCTGGCTAAGTGGGTTGGTCTTAGCGTTAGTCATGTTTGCCATTTGCTGGTTTGCGGCGTTGATCGTGGGCCAAAGCGGGGCGTTAGTTATCACCGTTTGTGGTTTTACCCTTTCATTAGTGGGATTGAACACGTTCTTCCAAGGCGAGACCATCTTGATGGCCACTCGCGACGTGGAATGGTTAGCCATGGGACTGTGGTTGCTGGCGGCCGTGGTCTTACTGGTCTGGGGGAGTTTTCTCTTCAGCCGGTTGTCCTTAGAACATGACGGGGAATACCTGATGTTTCCTCGACTGCGAATCCCGTTATACCTGGTGTTCGTGGCCTATATCACCTTTATCTTCTCGATTAACTCGGGAGAATGGCAGCCCACGGTCATTTCGTTTACGGTTGCCGCCATCTTCGGGTACCTGTGGCTCTGGCGCCCACAACTTATCGAAAAGTGGCGCCAACGGCGGGGGAATTAGTTTTACCATTTCTTTAATATAGTTCGGGGAAAATGGTGCTACTATCATAGCTAGGGATTAGGCGGGGGAATTCTCCGGCCTGATCCGCCTAGCGGGCAGTCAGCACGCTGGGCTTAATCACAAAATTGGTCATGGAGTAGGGCTGAAATCAATTAATCAAAGGTGGCCACTGGGGAGTGGCGCCTTTAAATCGCCGGTGGCGTTGGGGAACGCGCCGGATATTAAAAACGACAATCACCTGTGACGGGTGATTGTCGTTTTTTGACGGGCTTAATGCGTGTACCAATCGTACAACGCTTGCACCTGTTCGGCGGGTAAATACCGCAGTTCGATGGCCTGTTTACTGTTGCCGTGCCGCACGTTGACGGTCAAGTGGGCCAGGTGTTTGGGTCGCATCCAGACGGAGAAATTGACTTCCATCGACTGAATCTGACGGCGGCGCACCACGAACGTTTCACGGGTCCACAGGTGGCCGGTCTGCAACACAATCAAATCGGCACTCAACCGCCGGCCACCGGTGTTCCGGGCGGCAAATTGCCCTTGAAAGTAGGCCAGTGGGACCAAGAACAGGCTCAACCAGCCCCAGGGTTGCCAGAGCCAGCACAGTAGAATCACGGGTAGCGCCACTACCAGGAGGGCGTTGCGGCTGAGGAGCCAGCGCGCCTGACGCGGCACCGCTAAGTCCGTGAGGTCGGGGGCGGTGGCCGGCACCCAAGGGATGAACGGGTGTAGGGTGGCGTAGAGCTGAGCCTGGGTGATGGCGGGTAAAAGCACCAAATCGTGGTCGTCATCGTCTGTCGCGGCTTTCGAGGCCAAGAGAACCTGGACCGTCTGCAGGTGCAGCCACTGCCGTAAGATGTTCTGCTTGAACCGGACGGCTTGAATTCGCGCGATCGGTGCCGTGACCGTGTTGCGTTGGAAGAACCCTTTGACAGTTTCTAGCTGGTCACCGGTCCTGGTCAGGGTGAAGTGGTAGTAGCGCAGCAGGACCCACAGGTAGGCGCCCAACCAACCGATGATTAGTACGATGATCACCCCGCCCAAAAGCAACGGCAGGGCGTAGTGGGCGACCTGGTCAATGGCCTGGTTTTCCCAGGACTTGGGCAGCTTGCCGTAGATTCCCAGGAGTACCACGACGAGGGGAATGACCCCGGTCGAAGTCAGGGCAAACTGGGTCAACGCCCGCCGCGTGATGCGGTAACTGGGGCCGGCTGGTGATGTGGCCGCCGCGGGATTATCCGGTGCGGCCGCGCTGGGCGCGTGGGGCGTTGCGGTTGGCTCGGCCGTTTGGCGGCGGTAGGCGTTAATGGTGTCGGCCACGCTGGTGGGCACGGCCGGTAACCGGACCTCGGGCTGGCTATCCTCATGACTGGCGGTCTCCAGCTGGAGCGTTTCTAGGTGAAACGGCCGTAAGTAAAACCACTGTTGGCGTTGAACGGTCTGTAAGCGCGGGTACGGAATGTGCAGGTGATGGCGTACGAAGATTCCGGAGTGGATGATCACCGCGTCCGGGGTGACGGCGTAGGTCAACGTGGCCCACTTGGTGATGGGCCAGACCAGAAACCAGAACACCAGGGCCGCAATGGCCACGCCGCGCCACAGCGGGGGCAGGTTCCCCCACTGCCAGACCAGCAGAATGAACAAGAACCAGTACTCTTGCAGCTGCTTGGCCAGGTGGGTGATCAGCCCTAAAACGTGGGAGTGGCGGGGGTTAGTCATGGCGCGCCTCCTGGGCCAGTTGCATGATGTGCTCGCGCAACTGCTCGGCGGTGGCGAGTTCGAGGCCTTCAATGGTGTGACTGGTGGCCGCCGTTGCCACGGTGACCTGGGTCAGTTTTTGCCACTGCAGGAGCGGACCGGCCTTGAGGGTCACGTCTTGGACCCGGGCAATCGGGATGGCCAGGCGCTTTTTGAAGACCATTCCGGACTGGATTTCCACGGCGACCGGGGTAATTTGGTAGCGGGTGAACCGGTAGCGGTAGGGAATCAACCCAGCCTCCACGATGGGTTCGACCAGGGTAATTACGGCGCTGACGACAACCAACCAGCCGGGCCAGTGCCAGCCGATTTGGGCCCAATAGAGTAGGCCGGTGGCCACCAGGCCGAACAGAAAGCTGCCGAGGGTGCTGTAGCCCCAGATACGCTTGATCCGGGGTGGTAGATGATGACTTGTGGGTGACATAAAATCCTCCTCTGTGATGAATCTAGTGTACCAAGTCTGATGTGACGCGACAACTAAGCCGCCAAATGGTTTGTTAGTTGATTGACGGGTGGTGCGAAATGCGTGGGGCTGACTGGTTAGCCCATCAACCAGTTCAACCGTGAAATTTAGTGAGCCCCGCAGACGCGGCTAGGCGCCCAAGCGTGGTATAAAGGCCTTAAGGAGATGATGACTGATGGAAACTACCGAAAAGTTACAGCTGTTAGCCGATTTGATCAAAATTCGCTCCGTCAACGACCACGAATTACAGGTGGCTCAATACCTGAAGGGGGTCTTCGATCGCGCGGGGATTGAAAGCCACATCGTGCCCATGACGGGAGACCGGGCCAACCTGGTCGCTACGCTCGGACACGGCCAACCGGTCTTAGCGATTTCCGGCCACATGGACGTGGTCGACGTCGACGAGGCACACTGGGACACCGACCCCTTCGAAATGGTGACCAAGGGCGACCGCCTCTACGGTCGTGGGGTGACCGATATGAAGGACGGGTTGGCGGCCCTGGTCATTGCGATGATCGAGTTAAAGGAACAGGCGGTCCCTCTCAACGGCACGATTCGACTGCTGGCGACCGTGGGTGAAGAGGTTGGTGAGTTGGGGGCTCAGGCCCTGACCGCCGCCGGCTACATGCAAGACGTCACGGGAATCCTGATTGGGGAACCCACCGGCTACCGGGTGATGTACGCCAACAAGGGTACCATGAACCTGACCGTGACCTCGACGGGGAAGGCGGCCCACAGTTCGATGCCGCAATTGGGCAACAACGCAATTTTTCATCTCATCAACGCGCTGCATTTGATGCAGGATGAGTTCGACCGCATGACCACGGGTGTCCGCAACGCTACGCTGGGCGAAACGGTCTACAACGTGGACGTGATCGCCGGGGGCAACCAGGTCAACGCTATCCCGGGGTCGGCGACCGCCCAAATCAATCTACGAACGATCCCCGAACTCAGTAACCACGCCATCGTCCACCACTTTGAACAGGTTTTGGACCAGTATAACCAGCGCTCTAACGGCCACGTGACCGTGGAGATGGCCACGGACATTGGCCCGCTGGTCGGCGCCACCGATGGTAAGTTGACCCGGTTGATTCAAAAAATCGGTAACCCGTACGCGGCTAAGCAGACTATCACGCCGGCAGAACGGGACTACGAGGCCAAGATTCTCAAGTTGTTAGACCTACCATACTCGCCTACGGAAATTCTGGCGGTGAGTTCACCGGGCGGGACCGACGGCGCACAGTTTTTAAAGGACCATCCCGTGGGCTTCGACTACGCGGTCTTCGGTCCCGGCAACGACAGCCAGCACCAGGACAACGAATGGACCTCGAAGTCGCAGTACCTGGACTTTATCGAGATCTACAAACAAGTGTTGACGCAGTACTTTGACTAAACGAGCCCCAGCGGTAAAATGAAATAAAGCTGAGGGGTGAGCGAATGCAAGTCTGGTTACGAACGTTACATGTCACTGAACTGGGGGTGACGCTTCTAGATGGCGGGGTGCTCACCACCATGTTCTCTAAAGGAATCGCTGGCATGTACGTCAACGTCTTACCATACTTGTGGGCCCTGGGCCCTGGGCGTGGCGTTCATGGTCATGCTTCTCTTTCCCCTGAGTTGTGCGTTTTATCGGTTAAAGTCGATTTTCTTCAGTGGTGGGCTCCTACTGGTGACGGGAATTTGCTGGGTCGCCTTGATGAACGGCTAAGAAAATTTCTTGAGCCCCGGTCTTATCGTCAGTGAACCGCTTAACTTAAATTCTGAACGCCTCAATCGGATTGACGAAAATTTTAGAAGTCCGTATAATGTGGGCTAACAACCAAATAGTCCTTTTAACTTTAGCCCAGAGAGGCTAACAAAGGTACGGTAGAATCGCGGGCTTTTTGCGCGCGACTAGCGGCCTGAGTTCGAGTGAATTCGGCCGCTTTTTTCATGCTTAGGTTGGTTGAAAAAATTTTGGAGGAGTTTTACCATGGCACAAATTTACGTTGCAAGTCCGTTTTTCAGTCCCGAACAGGTGGATCGGGTCACCCGGCTCGAACAAGCCTTAGCGGCCAATCCGACAGTGACTGATTTCTACTCACCCCGGTTACACCAGGACGCCCAAGCGGAACAGTTCACTAAGGCCTGGGCCACGGAAATCTTCCACCGCGACATGGACCAAATCGCCGCGGCCGACGTGATCGTAACGGTCTTGGACTTCGAAGCCAAGAACCTGGATTCCGGGACGGCCTACGAACTCGGGGTGGCCACGATGCGCAACCTGCCAATCTTGGCGCTGCAAGAAAAGGACGAAGCGGTCAACCTGATGATCACCGAAAGCTTACACTGGTATACCAAGCAGGTCCAAGACCTGGCCACTTACGACTTCACCAAGATGCCCAAGGGCGAATTCGTCGGCGAAATTCTGTAAATTTAAACGTTCATAAAATTGGTGTGCGGCCGTGGTGATTCGGCTATGGCGACAAGCAAGGTAGGCAGACGGTCATTGCGCTTGGCGGTATGACAACGAATCTTGACGACATGATAAGTTCATAACGCGTAATTAATTGATAAGGCACTTCTCCAACTTAAAACTTAGAAGCTGGTTGAAACGGTTGTGTATTGATGATTAGTACTTTTAAGTTACTGTTATAGACAGTATAAGCTGGAGGGCCAGTCAGAAATGGGCTCAGGGGTGTCGTTTGTCTTGGCCAGTGTTTTTTACTGGCCTAGACAAAGGTCGGTCTTCAAGACCTGGGTTATGGGCTTGAAGCCGTGCCCACCCCGTTCCAGCCCGTTTCTGACTGGCCCGGAAGCGCTGACTTATCATTGTGAAGTATGTCGGTCATCCCGGTTAGTATGCCGGAGGAAAGGTGACACACAATGGCACAAGAGCTAAACACAACGACTGCAAAGTCACCGGCCGCATCTACGGAGAAGGCCGCCTTTGGTCGCGTTGACGTGGTGGCAACCGAACACCGCCACATGTCGAATTGGGATTTATTTGCCACCTGGATTGGCGCCAACGCCAATAACGGGACCTGGTATATCGGGGGCGTGATTGCCGCTTGCGGGTTTCTGACCGCCTCGACCACGCTCATCGTGGTGGGACTAATCTCCTACGCCTTACTGGCGGTGGCCAGCTACATGGGTTACCGGACCGGGTTACCCGCGATGGCCCTGACGAGGGCCTCGTTCGGCCTGCGGGGCAGTTATATTCCGTCCCTAATCAACGTCGTCCAGTTTATTGGCTGGGCGGCCGTGAACACCTTTATCGCGGCCACGTCGATCAGCTACATCTTTAGTGAACTGCTCGGCTGGCCGGTCTACGGAAAGCCCGGGGGTAATCTGGGCTTGATCGTCGGCATCCTCATCATGAGTGCGCTACATTTACTGAGTATCTCTTTGGGGGAACGGTCGGTGCGCCTGATTGAACGGATCGGGATCATTCTGGTCGTGGTCTTCGTCTTGTGGGAATCCGTGGTGGTTTTCCGGACGGTGTCCTTTAGCGAAATCGTGAGCTGGCAGCCGCCGCACAATCTGAAGATGACGTCGGGGGTCGCGGCGGATACGCTGGCCGCCTTTAACCTGGCCTGGGTCACCGCGGCGTCCGACTTTAGCCGCTTTACGGCCAAGAAATCGGCGGCCACTACCGCGTCGTTTCTGGGGGCTAACCTGGGCTTGTTCTGGTTCGCCTTTATCGGACTGTTTGCCACGATTGGCACGGCCGTGACGTTGAACCACTTCGACCCCAATAATTCGGACCCCAGCACGGTGGCCGCTAAATTGGGCCTGGGCTTCTTAGCCCTGTTGGTGATTGTGTTGACCAGTACCACGGCCAACGCGGTCAACCTGATGTCGGCCGGCTCGGCGCTGACGAATCTAGTCCACCGGTTGTCGTTGAACGTCAGTCTGTGGTTGGTGACCATCGTGGCCACGCTGGTGACGTTTATCCCGGTCTACCTGGCGAGCTTCCTGGACGTCTTTGAGACCTTCTTGGATGGTATCGGGATGTTTCTGGGGCCGGAAATCGCCATTTTTTTGGTGGACTTCTTCTGGTTGCACCGCCGGCAGTACCGGCTGAGTGAGTTCACCAAGGTCCACGGCGCTTACTGGTACCGTCACGGGGTCAACTGGGTGGCAGTTGCCAGCTGGGGCCTTGGGGTGGTGGCGTACTGGGGCTTGAAACAAGTTCCGGTCATCGCGACCACGATCGGGGCGACCTTCATCGCCATGGCGCTAACGGCGGTCATTTATGCGCTGGGAATGCGGCTCACGCGACCAGCGGTTAACCCGACTAAAGCCTAGTTTTTCTCTAATGGAGGAACGTGACGGCTTAGCCTCAAAAATAACTTAAAAAACGTCCCCGACCAGCAGTCGCTTCCTTGCGCAACTGAGCTGGTTGAGGACGTTTTTAGGTAAAAAGCCAGGGAACAGCTGATGGTGGTGAGCTGTTCTCTGGCTTTTGGGCGTTACTTGGTCGTGAACCATTTCTGGATGGACGGCCAACTTTCGTGGTTGATGATCACCCGTGGCGTGGCGTTGAGATCGGTATTGTCGGTCACGATACCGGAATCCAGCGTGGCGACCCAGGTGAGACGTTGACGGGCCAAGAAGGCGTCAATGGCGTCCGTTCCGGCCCCGTAAGGAAAGGCAAACGAATTGCCCGTGACACCGGTATGCGCCTTTAATTCCTGCTTGGAGATTGCAAAGTCGCGTTCAAACTTCCCGGTGTAGTGGGGTTGCATGAAGATCGGTTCCATGTGGGAATTTAAGTAGTGCAGGTTGTGCGTGTGCAGGCCCAGGGTCATTCGACCCTGAGAGGCCTTTTCGGCGGCCCGAATCTGGGACCAGGTCGCGAGTTGCGTCCCTTCCCGGTAACGACCGGTGTTCCCCGTAATGATGAAGGTGGTGAAGGGGAACTTATAACGATTCATGACCGGTACGGCGTGGTCGATCACGGTTCGGTCGATATCGTCGAAGGACAGGACCGCGTACTTGCCGTGGATGGGTTGGTCGTTTCTGACCATCTTGACCATTGTTTCAGCCGAAATCACCTTGACGTGGTGGTCGTGGAGGTATTTCATCTGGGCCGTGAATTGGTCGGCTGGCACGTTGAATTCGTGGAGTTGGGAATTGGTCGACAACCCTCGAATGATCCGGGTGGTCCAATTATCGCCGAGAATCCGGTGATAACAGAAGACCATGATTCCGTTCGACATTTTTTCGTAGCGTGCCGGGAGCGCATAACTTTCCTTCGTGGCCTGTTGTTTGGCGGCCTTGTGCTGGTAAGTCCAGCCAAAGCCTAGGATCAACGCCAGGAAGAGGAGGACTAGAAGTCCTCGACGGAGGCGACGAGTCATGCGCGGGCCCCCTTACGTAAGTGCAACCACCGCCAAGCGCAGTAGAGCGGGACGATGATGATCAAACCGAGGGCAAGCAGTAGAAAAGCACTGTTCGCGTGAGCTTTGAGATTGAATAACAGGTAGAGACTGACGAGCGTATCGTTGTACCAGCCCAGACTAAAACCCAGATTGGTGACGACGACCAGGGCGATGAAGCCCCAAAGCGCGATTAAGACAACGGCGCGCAGTAACCGGCTCCCGAAGCTGGTTTGCCGCCGAATGATAGGTGATGCTGGTGTTCTTCGCATAGTTTATAACCCCCGATCCGGACTACGCCAAGTTCCCCGTCGTTGTGGATCGACAAAGTAGGAACTGATGGCGGCGATACAACTGACTAAGTTGATCAGCCAGTAATACAGAATATAGACGGGGACTAATAAGAGTTCAGGCAGCGTCAACTGCGCGATTTCTTGTGAAGCGATGAAACCAATCGTGAATTGAATGGCGTTTAAAGTAAACATTAAGATTAAAAGGTTACCATTTAATGAAAGGTTGTGTAGGAAAAAGAGTTGAAACGCGTAAGCCACTAACGAAACGGCCGTTAAGATGGCCCAACAGTTGCTGACGATCGATTCCAAGAGGAGTCCCCGTTGTCCCCATGGATTCAGGTATAAGCCGCGCCGGTTGGTGATTAGGACTTCCAGCCCACCACGCGACCACCGCTGACGTTGCTTCAGCAAGCCCCGTAAGCGTTCCGGCACTAAGATCCAGCACACGGCCCGTGGTTCGTAGGCCGCCTGCCACTTGTTGCGGTACATCCGCCAGGTGATGTCGATGTCTTCGGTCATTACGGCCGGATTCCAACCGCCGACTTCGTTTAACGCCTCGCGCCGAAACGCGACGATCACGCCAGAGACGGTGGTGATGCTGCCGGTCAGGTAGGCTTGGGCCTTCTTGATCAGGTCAATCACGGCCACGTATTCCAGTAATTGGAGCCGCCCTAAGAGGGTGGACCGGTTACGGACGATGGGCTTACCGGTGACCGCACCGTAGTTGGGATTTTCCAACAGGGTGGTCATCAATTGGGTCACCGCGTCGGGTTGTAAGAGTGAATCGGCGTCGATCACGACCAGGTAATCGCCCTTAGCGACCTTGGCCCCCTGATTCAACGCACTGGCCTTCCCCTGGTTGACCGGTAAATGTAAGTTGTGAATCGCCAGTTGACCGGCCCATTGTTTGGCCAACGTCTGCATCAGGTCCCAGGTGTTGTCGGTACTACAGTCATCGATCAAGACGACCTCGTAGTGCTGATACTGGAGCCCGGCCAGCGATTTGACGGCCGCGACTAAGGTATCGGACTCGTTGTGGGCGGGAATGAGGATGGAAACGAACGGCTCCTCATCCGCAGTCAGCAGCGTCCGGGCTTGCCGGCGACGGTAGAAACTAGAAAAAAGGCCACCCGTAATCCAAATGATTGAAACGAAGATTGGGTACCCTACGACAAAGATAGTATTCAGATTTTTCAGCCACATAATTGCTTTCTCCCCTAATGTTGAATATCGATAGCATCAATTAGCATGACTAAGAGCATAGCATCCTGAATTATTCACCAGAAACTCCAAAATCCCCATCAAACACATGATTCAAGTG
>NZ_AZDW01000027.1 GCF_001434115.1 Levilactobacillus zymae DSM 19395 | reverse complement strand
TTTTTGAAAAACATGAAAACTGACGACTTTTTTGGAAGGTATGAATAATTCAGGCTAACTATTCTCTCATTGTACGCCAATTTTCTCATTTTTTGAATGGGCAGGTCGTGGTTCCGGTAGGGGAACGAAAAGTTTCGGTAAATAATGGAAGAAAACGGTTACTTATCTCCGATCGGCGAATTAATCGCGCGATTAGGAGCTGACCTGTGCTACAATGGCTCGCAGTCTGTAAAAAACGGAAAGGGAGTCGAAACGGATGCAACTGAGTCAACATCATCGGAGTCAGTCCCATTACCTGGTGGGATTTGCTCTGGTCCTTCTCATGGTCGCCAGTGCCACCTGGTTACACGATAGCGAAATTATCTTGCCTGAGGTGGGGGCACTGACCGCGGGAACCTGGATTTATCAAAATCCGGGTTGGATCCACCAACCATTTAAAATTTTCCTCGCACCGTCCGGGACCGCCCTGATTGGGTTTCTCGCCAACCAGCTGGCCTGGCCGTACGCCGCCAAGGTTTTCGTTGGGGTATTGGTGATGCTAGGGTGGTTGCGGGTGGTCCACTCGACCTTGGCGCCATCGTTTGCGACCGGACTGCTGCCGTTGATTGTCAACGCGACGCACTGGTCGTTCATGCTGGCCATTTGTGTATTGACCGGGTGTCTCATGGTGGGCACCTACCTGCAACGACAGTATCCCACGACCGCAGCACCCCGGGCGACGACGCTGACCCAGATGGGATGGTTTGCGGGGCTAGTCGCGGTGTGGGTCGGCACCGTGGCGGTGGTTGGGCTGCCACAAATGGCCGCGGTCCCACCGGTGCTGGTGGTCTTCTTCGAGGTGCTCCAGCGGCCCACGTATGCCGGGACTATGGCGGTGCGCCATTGGCTCGCGTTAGTCGGTGTGGCTAGCTTGGGGGTGGGCGTTTACCTGCTGGTGGCCTCGTGGTTGCTAAGTACGGTCATCACGTTGCCCCTGGTTTACGGGTTGTTGGCCGGCTTGCGGCTTAAATTACCCGCCGCGTACGCCTTTCCTTTGCTGGCCCTGGTGTTACCCGTCGAGATGTTTCGGTTATTGCCCGTGACGGCGGCGTTGGCCGCGAGCTTCTTCTTGGGGGCCGTCGTCATTCTAAAACGCCAACCCGTAACGGCAGTTGAAAATGATTAGAAAAAAAGCGTCTGGGATTTCCCAGGCGCTTTTAAATTAATCCTTAGTCGCGGGCGTTCAAGACTTCTGGTCCGTCTTGACGGCCGACGATGACCGTGTTGACCGTGTCTAAGAACAACCCGTGTTCCACGACACCCACGATGCCGTTTAAGGTGTTGGCCAGTTCGTGGGGGTGATCGATGCGGCCCAAGTGTAGGTCGATGATGTAGTTCTTGGAGTCGGTCAGGACGTGGCTGCCATCATCTTGCATCCGGAAAGTGGGGTGCAAGCCCATCTTGTCTAACTTTTCTAAGACGTGCGTGGAGCCGAAGGGGATGACTTCCAACGGTAACGGGAACTTGCCTAAGTGGTGAACCATTTTACTTTCGTCAACAATCCACATGTTCTTGCGGGAGTTGATAGCCACGATCTTTTCCCATAAGTGCGCGGCCCCGCCACCCTTGATACCTTGGAAATTGTCGTCAATTTCGTCGGCACCGTCGATGGTGAGGTCCAGGTGGTCCACCTCGTCTAGTTGCTTGATGGTGATTCCCAGAGATTCGGCTTGCTTAGCGGAACGGTCAGAAGTGGCGACCCCGATGATGTGCAGGCCTTCCTTAGCGACCCGTTCGCCCAATGCGTCGATCATGTATTTGACGGTCGACCCGGTACCGATTCCTAAAATCATGCCATCTTCCACGTACTTGACGGCTTCTTGACCAACGAGGGCCTTTAATGCGTTTTGATCCATGGTAGAATTACTCCTCTTCTGTATGGTAGTTTAAATCAACTGGCTGAACGGCGTGAGGACCGGTAACGGGCAACTGGTGGGCTGCCAACAGGTCCGGGGCCGGATGGTGGGTAAAGTAGCGCTTGGCGTACGGATCCAACACCTTAACGGTCACTTGCGCGGCCTGAGCTAAACTAGTAAAACGTTTAATCAGGTCAACGGCAAGGCTGACGGGTTGTTCGGGGCGGACAAAGATTTGTTCTAAGACCCATTGCTGGGGACTTAAAACCAGGTAGTGCAAACTGGCGTTAAGCTGGTCGCCCGTCGAGCTGGTCAACGCGCCCGGTGTTTCACTGATTGCCATGGTGTTACTCCCTTCAGGACCAATTTCTACCTATGATTCTGGTCTATCCGGCACGGCTTGTCAACTCCCATTTTTTCGCGGAGCTGTTTAACTGGTAATCTGGCGCCGAGTTGCTTATTCTAGTAACAGAAGCGCTAACGAGACCAGGTCCGTTTAGTCGCCGCCTACCATAAAAAAGATAAGGGAGTCGCTTATGCAAAGAGGATTTGAAATTGTCAGTCGCTACGCCAATCAGGGGTTGCAGGTACCGTACCGGACCACCCAGCAATCCGCCGGGTACGATTTTGAGTGTGCCGAGGACTTCGTTTTACCATCTATCTGGCGCCACGACCTGTTGCACGCCTTCAAACGCTTACGGCACCGCGAGCCGCTGACGACCGAGGAATTAACGGCCGGCAATCACGATATGCGGCCGTTTTTGGTGCCCACGGGGGTCAAGGCCTACATGCAGCCCGACGAAGTGCTGCTACTAGCGAACCGCTCGAGTAACCCGCTGAAGCACGGCCTGATCCTGCCCAACGGGGTCGGGGTGATCGACGCGGATTACTATAATAATGAAAAGAACGAGGGCGAAATTTTCGTCCAGTTGGTCAACGTCAGCCTACACGACGTCACGATTCCTAAGGGGCAACGGATTGCCCAGGGGATTTTCATGCCGTTTCGGTTGGCCGATGACGAACAGGCGCCCCGACAACAACGGACCGGTGGGTTTGGGTCGTCCGACAACGCCTAAAATTTGCCTAACAGACTAGTGGGGGCTGACCCCCGAGATATGCTAGAATAAACCTAATAGTCAGAACGAATAGGGGGATGCACGTGGCCAAGGTTAAAACGAAATTTGTGTGTCAAAATTGTGATTACAGTTCCCCCCGGTATTTGGGCCGTTGCCCGAACTGTGGGGAATGGAACACCATGGTCGAGGAGACCGTCACGCCGGAAGTTAAACCGCAATCGACGCGGGTCACGCCGGCCGGTGAACACACCCGACCGCAATTGATGAATGAAATCAAGCACACCACCGAAACGCGGGTCAAAACGCAAATGGAAGAACTCAACCGGGTCTTAGGGGGCGGCATCGTGCCGGGGTCCCTGATCCTGATTGGGGGCGATCCGGGAATCGGAAAATCGACGTTGCTCCTGCAGGTGTCGGGCCAACTCAGCGCGACCGGGGGCAAGGTCTTGTACGTGTCCGGTGAAGAAAGCGCCAGTCAGATCAAGATGCGGGCCGACCGGCTGGTGGTCAACGCCGAACACCTTTACCTGTACCCGGAGACCGACATGGTCAGCATTCGGGCCAACATCGAAGAGATGCACCCGGACTACGTGATCATCGATTCCGTGCAGACCATGCAGGCGCCGGGCATCGAATCAGCCATTGGGTCGGTTTCTCAGATTCGCGCGGTCACCGGTGAATTGATGCAGATTGCTAAGACCAACGGCATCACCATCTTTGTGGTGGGTCACGTGACCAAGGGCGGTGCCATCGCCGGTCCGAAGATTCTGGAACACATGGTGGATACGGTCCTGTATTTTGAAGGCGACCTACACCACACTTACCGGATTTTGCGGGCGGTCAAGAACCGGTTTGGGTCGACCAACGAACTGGGAATCTTCGAAATGAAGGAAGGCGGCCTGTATGAGGTGGCTAACCCGTCGGAGATTTTCCTGGAAGAACGCCTGAAAGACGCGACTGGCTCGGCCATCGTGGTGTCGATGGAGGGGACCCGACCGATTTTGGTCGAAGTCCAAGCCTTGATCACGCCATCGGTCTTCGGCAACGCCCAACGAACCGCGAGCGGCTTAGACCGTAACCGGGTCTCGTTATTGATGGCGGTGCTGGAGAAGCGGGCCAACCTGATGTTGCAAAATCAGGACGCTTTCTTGAAGGCCGCCGGGGGCGTTAAGCTAGACGAACCGGCCATTGACTTGGCGATTGCGTTGAGTATCGCGTCGAGCTACAAGGACACGGCAACGGCGCCCACGGACTGTTTCGTGGGGGAAGTCGGGCTGACCGGGGAAATTCGGCGCGTGAGTCGGATCGAACAACGGGTAGCTGAAGCCAAGAAACTGGGGTTCCAACGAATCTTCGTGCCTAAGAATAACCTGCAAGGCTGGACGCCGCCGGCCGGCATCGACGTTATCGGGGTGTCGACCTTGCGGCAGGCATTGAAACTTGCACTGGGCGTCTAACGGCGCGTGCGGCGAAGGGAGGTGAACTTTTATGAAAAATCGTAAGCGAACAGTGATTTTAGCCCTGTTCATCATCATTGGTGGCGTCCTGGGTGCGGCCTATTTACCCCGAACCTGGCAACTCTTTGGGGTAACGAGTCCGTTCGTTGATAATATTCTGGTCAATATTTTGCTTGGTGCTATTATTTTCCTTATTCTGGGAGCGTTCTTTGCCAGTAGCCTAGTCCGGGTGGTGAACCGCCTGGAGGCTTATTTAAACCGGCAGAACCCCATGACCTTAATTTTTGGGAGTTTATTAACGATCGTCGGTTTAGCGCTGGCGTTATTGATCTCACAATTTCTGTTCCGAGTGCCTTCGTTCTTCATTAGTACGGTGATTCCGTGGATCCTGATGCTGCTCTTGGGGTATCTGGGATTTCGGTTGGGTACGCGGCTGAGTAAGATTCGGGGCGAAGAATGGCGCAAGCTGTTCCAGTCGCGGACCAAAAAGGCTAACGATGAAGCTAGCGAGAAGGTCCTCGATAAGCAGGCGGAACCGAATTTTCACCACTATAAGATTTTGGATACGAACATCTTGATCGATGGGCGCATCTACGATCTGGCGAAGACGGGGTTCTTAGAAGGCACGTTACTGGTGCCCAACTTCGTGCTGTACGAACTCCAATACATCGCCGATTCAAGCGACTCGGTCAAGCGGGTCCGGGGTCGGCGGGGACTGGACATCTTAAATAAGTTGCAAAACGAACAAATCATGCCCATCGAAATGTACGAAGGCGACTTCGAAGACATTCCGGAAGTGGACAGTAAGTTGATTGCCCTGGCTAAGAAAAACGGTGGGGTAATCGTCACCAACGACTACAACTTAAACAAGGTGATTCAGTTCCAAAACGTGCAAGTCCTGAACATTAATTCGTTGGCCAACGCGTTGAAGCCGCGGGTCATTCCGGGTGAAAACCTACACGTGATGGTGGTCAAGAACGGAACCGAACGTCAACAAGGGGTCGCCTACCTCGACGACGGCACCATGGTCGTGGTCGAAGACGGTAAGTACTTCATTAACAAGCAATTGGACGTGGTGGTCACCAGTGCCATCCAGACGGATGCGGGGCGGATGATCTTTGCCAAGCCGGTGCATTCCGACCGGGGCATCGAAGATCATAAGACCCAAGGCAAACGGCACAATGGTGGTAAAGCCAACTAAAGGCAGGCCATTGAACCGGCGTTGGGTGAGTAGTAAGCCCCAACGTGAGCAGTGAGTCAGGCTTAGCTAAAATTGATGAATCCTAAAGCCGGAACACGCACAGTGGGCCGGTTTTTTGGCCCATTACGGGAACAAAACGGGGCTACCCCTTTATTTTTGGTGGTGGTCATTGTACACTTAAAGCACTGTGGACGCATCGAGGTCACTCGGTGCCAACTAAAAAAACGAGAAAGAGGCGCAACCAATTTGGCTAAAAATGCAATTCGGGTTCGTTATGCTCCGAGCCCCACTGGACATCTGCACATCGGTAACGCGCGGACGGCGATCTTTAATTATCTGTTTGCCCGCCACAACAAAGGTAAGTTTATTATTCGGATCGAAGACACGGATACTAAGCGTAACATCGCGGACGGTGAACGGAGCCAGTTGGAAAACTTAAAGTGGCTCGGTTTGGACTGGGATGAAGGTCCCGACGTTGGTGGGGACTACGGTCCGTACCGGCAATCCGAACGTCGCGACATTTACACGCCTCTCATTCAACAATTGATGGATGAAGGTAAGGCTTACGAATCTTACCGGACGGAAGAAGAACTTCAGGCCGACCGGGAAGCCCAAAAGGCCCGGAGCGAAATGCCCCACTACGAATACGAATACGCTGGCATGACCGAAGAAGAAAAACAAGCCGCCATCGACGCCGCAAAGGCTAAGGGCTTGAAGCCGGTCATCCGCTTCCGCGTACCGAAGGATGAAGTCTTCGAATGGGACGACATGGTCAAGGGCCACGTGTCCTTCAACTCCGATACCATCGGGGGCGACTTCGTCATCGCTAAGCGCGATGGTATGCCGACCTACAACTTTGCCGTTGTGGTTGACGACCACAAGATGGCCATCAGTCACGTCTTCCGGGGCGACGACCACGTGGCCAACACGCCTAAGCAATTGATGATCTACAAGGCCTTTGGCTGGGACGCGCCGAAGTTCGGCCACATGAGTCTGATTATCAGCAAGGATACCGGTAAGAAGTTATCCAAGCGGGACGAATCCGTCTTACAATTCATCGAACAATATCGTGATTTGGGTTACTTACCAGAAGCCATGTTCAACTTCATTCTGTTGTTGGGCTGGTCACCGGTCGGCGAAGACGAAATCTTCACCCGCAAGCAATTCATCAAGATGTACGACGAAACGCGGTTGAGCAAGTCGCCCGCAACGTTTGACATGGACAAGTTGGAATGGTTGAACAACCGTTACGTCAAGGACGCCGACGAAAGCACCGTGGCCGACTTAGCCATGAAACAATTGATCAAGGCCGGCAACATCCCGGCTAACCCGGACACGGCCACGATTGAATGGTCCCGGCAATTGATCAACTTGTACAAGCGTCAAATGAGCTACATGGCGCAAATCAACGACATGGCGTCCGTCTTCTTCGAAGAACCCGAAAAGGTCGAAGGGGATGCCTGGGACGAAATCAACAACGAAACGGCGCCGGTGGTCTTGAAGGCCTTCGCCGCTGAAATCAAGAAGCTTGACCTGTTCGATTCCGTGGAAATCTTCCACGTAATCAAGCGGGTCCAAGCCCAAACCGGCATCAAGGGTCGGCAACTCTGGATGCCAATCCGGATTGCCGTGACCCACGAAATGCACGGGCCAGAATTACCAGAATCCATCGAATTGGTTGGTCGCGAAACGGCCTTGAAGCACATCCAACAAACGTTGGACCAATTGGGTGCCTAAATTAGTCTGATGGAAAGAGTGGGACAAAAGGCGGTTAGCTGGCGAGCATTAACGTCGTAAGGCGGATAATCCTGAATCTGGATTATCTGGCTTACGGGGTTAAGCGGAACCAGCTGCCTTTTGGCGCACGTTTCGACACTAGATATTCGGAGACGAAAAGAGCTTGGGACTTTTATCCCAGGCTTTTTTGTTGTCCCCGATGATTGACTGAACTTTTGGCGGCTTGCTATCCTAGTTTTAGGAGGGGTTAGCGCATGCGAGAATTTGGCAAGTGGGTTCATGGCTACTGGGAAAACACGTTACTGGCAGATTTGCTGGAAGGGACGTTTGCCGTCATTATGACGGTGGTTTTGGCGGTAGGGCACCGTTGGTCTTCTAAGTAAGAAACCGTGGGGCCGTTACCCGGAATTAACGATTTTGTAAAGAAGCCGACAACCGGGGCCGTTCGCCGCGGTTTCGGCTTCTTAGTTCTGGGGGGAATATGCTACAATGGACCTAACTATTGTTTAGTGACGTGAAGGGAGCCTCGGGAATGCTCAAAGTTTTTAACACCATGACGCGACAAAAAGAAACATTCGAGCCGATTACACCGGGCGTGGTCAACATGTACGTCTGCGGGCCGACCGTTTATAACTACATTCATATTGGCAATGCCCGGAGTGTGATTGCCTTTGATACGATCCGCCGGTACTTCGAATACCGCGGTTATCAGGTGAAGTACGTGTCCAACTTTACCGACGTTGACGATAAGATGATCAACGAAGCCCACAAGGAAGGCATTACGGTGCCGGAATTGGGGGATAAGTTCATTCAGGCCTTTAAGGAAGATACCGCGGCCTTGAACATTGAACCGGCCACGGCCAATCCCCGGGCCACCGACTACATCCAAGAGATTATTGAATTTGTCCAAAAATTAATTGATAAGGGCTACGCGTACCCGGCCGCCGGCGACGTTTACTACCGGGCCCGGAAGTTTAGCGACTACGGACAGCTGGCCCACCAGAATATCGACGAGTTGGAGGAGGGCGCTTCGCAACACACCAACGACGAAGAGACCGCCCGCAAGGAAGACCCCGTCGATTTTGCCCTGTGGAAGGGTGCTAAGCCGGGCGAAATCTCCTGGCCATCACCGTGGGGGGCCGGTCGTCCCGGTTGGCACATCGAGTGCTCCGTGATGTCGACGCACCTACTGGGTGACACCTTTGACATCCACGGTGGGGGCGAAGACCTGATCTTCCCGCACCACCAAAACGAAATTGCGCAGAGTGAAGCCGAAACCGGCAAACCTTTCGTGCACTACTGGTTACACAACGGCTTTGTGACGGTCGGGGATGAGAACCAGAAGATGAGTAAGTCGTTGGGGAACTTCGTGACGGTCCACGATTTACTGAAGACCGTCGACCCGCGGGTCTTACGCTTCTTCATGGCTACCACCCAATACCGGCGGCCGATTCAGTACACCCAGCAAAACTTGGAGACCGCCACGCGCAACCTCGAACGCCTGCAAACGGCCTACGACAACATGGGCTACCGCTTGCAGGACGCCGAGGCCGGCAACGACCCCAAGGTGGAACAGGAAGTCCGTCAGATTACGGCCGACTACACCGACGCCATGGACGACGATTTTAACGTGCAAAACGGGGTCGCCGAGGTCCACGAACTGGCCCGGTTGGGGAACGTCTACGCCGAACGGCCGGTGGTCTTTAAGGGCACGCTGGAATTCATGCGCCGGACGTTAGGCGAACTCTTAAGCGTCTTTGGCGTTAATTTAACGGAAGCCGCCGAACTCGACGACGACCGGATTGAAGCATTGATCAACGAACGCGTGGCAGCACGCAAGAACCGGGATTTCCAACGGAGCGATGAAATTCGTGAGCAGTTGAAGGCCCAGGGGATCATCTTAGAAGATACCCCGCAAGGCACCCGGTGGAAGAAAGGAAATTCATGACAAACACAGCTTACCAACAGTTAAACGGGGTGGCGTTGGCCTACATGGGCGATGCCGCTTACGAAGTCATCATTCGCCGGCACCTCATCGAAGAGGGCTTGGCCAAGCCGAACCACTTACAACGTACGGCCACCCATTACGTGTCGGCCAAGGCCCAAGCGGCGTTGATCGCGTTGATGGAGCAGGACAAGCTTTTGAGTGACGACGAATGGGCCGTCTTCAAGCGCGGCCGTAACGCCAAGAGTTACACCCACGCCAAGAACACCGACGTGGTGACCTACCGCATCTCCACGGGCTTCGAAGCTCTGATGGGGTATCTGGCCCTAAGTGACCAGCAGGACCGAGTCGACGAACTGAGTCAATGGTGCATCCAACAAGTAGAAGCGGGGCGGACAGAATAATGGCAGAAGAACAAACTGATTTTGTGATTGGTCGGCATCCGGCCGTGGCCGCCTTGCGCAGCCAACAAGCCATCAACAAGGTTTTCTTACAGAGCGGGCTGAAGTCCGAGGCCATCGATGAGATTCGCCAACTGGCTCAACGCCGGCACCTGGTGATCTCCGAAGTGCCCAAGCAGAAGTTGGACCAACTGACGGATCACCAGAACCACCAGGGGGTGGCGTTAGGGGTTGCGGCGTTTGAATACGCCAGCATCGACGACCTTTACGCCAACGCCGAAAAGAAGGGCGAAGAACCGTTCTTCTTGATTCTTGACAACATCGAAGACCCCCATAACCTGGGCTCCATCTTGCGGACCGCCGATGCCAGTGGTGTGCACGGAATCATTATCCCCAAGCGCCGGGCCGTGGGCTTGACCTCGACGGTGGCCAAGACCTCGACGGGAGCCATCGAAACGGTGCCCGTGGCCCGGGTCACCAACCTGGTCAACACGGTCAACGACCTGAAGCAACGCGGCATGTGGATCTTTGGGACCGACATGGCCGGCACCGACTACCGCGACTGGAACGCTAAGGGCGCCGTCGGGTTGATCATCGGCAATGAAGGTAAGGGCATTTCGCGCCTGCTGAAGGAAACCGTGGACCAGACCCTGACCATCCCGATGGTCGGCACGGTTCAAAGTCTCAACGCCAGCGTGGCGGCGGGCTTATTGATGTACCAAGGCTTTAACTCACGTCACCCGGTTCAACACTAATTTAGCGAAAGGAGGGGACGGGCCATCAAACAAGATATCTTAATCGTCGACGCGTACAACATGATCGGCAACTGGCCCGAACTCGGCCGGCTAAAGCAGCAAGAACGGTTACCGGAAGCCCGTGACCAACTATTGAACATGTTGGCCAATTACCATAAGTTACGGGAGTCCATCATTTACGTGGTGTTCGACGCGATGTATGTGCCGGGCATCTCCAAGAGTTATCAGCAGTACGACTTGAACATCACCTGGACCAACCGGGACGAAACGGCCGATAGTTACATCGAAAAATTGGCCAAGAAGCTCCAGACCCGGTTCACCCAGGTGACCGTGGCCACCAGCGACCAGGCCGAACAGTGGACCATCTTTTCGGAGGGGGCGCTGCGAATCCCGGCGGGGGAACTCCTACGCGATATCGAGCGGGCCCAAAACGAGGTCAAGCAGACCGCCCGGGAGTTTGCCGACAAGGGACTGGTCCGCAAGTCACCCTGGAACGACCAACAGCTGTATAAGTTAGAAAAGTTACGCGACCAGTTGATGGGCCCCCAAGCACCGGCCCGGCAAAAGCTCAAACGGAAACGGAAAAAATAAACGTGCGTTCGCTTAGCGCCACCAAGGCCTCCCGGTAGACTGAAGCTAGTTTACTAAAGGGGGCTTTTTAGATGGAACAGTTAGAGGATTGGCAATTGATCGACTTGATTCGGACGCGTGGGGATTCGGCGGCCGTTCAGGAACTCTTTGGTCGTTACCGCCCGGTCATGTTACGGCTGCGGCAGCAATATTATCTGCCGGAACACGATCTGGACGACTGGGAACAAGAAGCCCGGTTGGTGCTGTGTGCGGCGACCCATAAGTTCGACCAAGCGCGCTCCGCTAGCTTCGGGGCCTTCTATAAACTCAACCTGAAACACCGCGTGTACGACCTTATTCGGCAGAGTCAGGCGCAAAAACGCCACGCGCAAGTGTTATCTTTTGACGCCCAGTGGGCCTATTTTGCCGATACGTTGGTCGATCCCCGAATTCAGGTCCGCGAAGGGATCGAGCTGCAAGACACGCTCCAACGCTTGCTGCCCCGATTATCGCCGGTAGAACGGGCGGTCTTTACGGCCCTGTTGCGCAAGGCAACGCCGGCAGACATTAGTGCGGAATTTGCGTGGCCCGTCGAACGGGTCGTGGCCGCCCTTCATCGGTGCCGGCAGAAGCTCCGGCAATTACTGGCGGAATGATTGACGCTGAGAAAAAACGATGGTAAGCTATTGCAGTATTCGTTATACTAGTAAAATGAAGGTGGTGGCAGGATGGCTCAACGCAAGATCGCTTTGGCCTGTTCAGTTTGCGGGTCCCGGAACTACACCATCGCAGCAAGCGCGACCCGTACCCAACGGTTAGAAGTTAAAAAGTTTTGTAAGCATTGTGGGAAGTACACGTTGCATCGCGAAACGCGGTAGACCCACACACATTGTTTAGGGAGGCAACACCATGCGGTTATTCCGATTCTTTAAGGCGGTCGGTCAAGAAATGAAACAGGTTTCCTGGCCCGGCGTTAAGCAAACCCGGCACGACACGGGAACGGTCGTCGGCATCTCAGTTCTGTTCGCAATCTTCTTTGCGATTGTGGACTGGATCGTCCAATTTGGCTTGAAGTTCATTTCCTAAGGGGAAGGTTCGAGTGGCCAAATGCCGAAAAATATGCTATATTGAATCTAACGGGAACTTCGTGTAGTGCGAAGTTTTTTTATTTTGTCTAAAAAAAGGAGTGCACCAATCAAATGGTCGAATCAGAAGAAAAACAATGGTACGTGCTGCATACCTACGCCGGCTACGAAAACAAAGTGAAGGCTAACCTGGAATCCCGGTCGGAATCCATGGGGATGCAAGATAACATCTTCCGCGTAGTGGTCCCAGAAGAAGAGGAACACGAAGTGAAGAACGGTAAGGACAAGGTCACCATGGAAAAGACCTTCCCGGGCTACGTGCTCATCGAAATGGTCATGAGTGACCAAGCTTGGTACATCGTGCGGAACACGCCGGGGGTTACCGGATTCTTGGGGTCTCACGGACAAGGGAGTAAGCCTACGCCATTGTTGCCGGACGAAGTGGAACGCATCATGCGCACGATTGGGATCTCGGCGCGCCACGCCAGCCTGGACGTTGAAGTCGGCGATTCGGTCACGATTGTGGACGGCGCCTTCAGCGGCTTAGTGGGTAAGATTACCGAAGTCGACAATGAAAAGATGAAGTTGAAGGTCAACATTGACATGTTCGGCCGGGAAACCAGTACCGAATTGAACTTCGACCAAGTCGACCCGATTGTGGCTTAACCTTTTAGGGTTATCCAGGGAGTCAGTCAACCCCTTCGTCTAGGTCTGAGACCAGACTGAGATGAACGTTCTTAGCTAAGCCGAGAGGGTGGTCGGGGAGGGACTCAGTGATGAAATTTCTGTTAGCCGGGTGAGTTTCCCGGGTTACAGAAAGGTCGGTCTTGAAAACCAGCGGGTTAGGCTGGGCTTCAAGCCGTGCCCATCACGTTCCAGTCCCTACCCGGCCACCCGGTAAGGCGCGGGATACCAGCTGGCAAAACTGAAAAAGCACTTGTGACGGTAGATAATGTGTGGTAAACTCTTCAAGTATGCGTATTGGTTACGCATTTGTTAAACGTGGGAGGAACCCAAATTGATCGGTTCCAGTTACCACACACGGACTTAAGGAGGTATTGTCTCGTGGCTAAAAAAGTAGCTAACGTAGTTAAATTGCAGATTCCTGCAGGCAAAGCAACCCCAGCTCCCCCAGTTGGACCAGCACTGGGTCAAGCAGGGATCAACATCATGGGCTTCACTAAGGAATTCAACGCTCGTACCGCTGACCAAGCTGGTATGATCATTCCTGTTGTGATCAGCGTCTATGAAGATCGTTCCTTTGATTTCATCACTAAGACTCCTCCAGCAGCAACGCTGTTGAAGAAGGCCGCTGGTGTTGAACATGGTTCTGGCGAACCTAACACGAACAAGGTTGCTAAGGTAACCAAGGATCAAGTTAAGCAAATCGCTGAAACTAAAATGCAAGATCTAAACGCAGCTGACGTTGAAGCAGCTATGCGCATGATTGAAGGTACTGCCCGGAGCATGGGCTTCACGGTCGAAGGTTAAGCTCAGTTTTCGGATAGTCGGACACTTCACGAAAATGAAATGTGTCAAGTGGGAGGTTTATCCGTTACAACCACATTTGCAAGGAGGAATACACAAACATGGCTCACAAACGAGGTAAAAAGTATCAAGACGCTGCTAAGCAGGTTGAAGCCGGTAAGGTTTACGCTGCTAACGACGCCGTTGATTTAGTAAAGAAGATTGATTTCGCTAAGTTCGACGCAACTGTTGAAATTGCGTTCAAGCTTAACGTAGACACTAAGCAAGCCGATCAACAATTACGTGGTGCCTTAGTCCTGCCTAACGGTACGGGTAAGGAAACGACGGTGATCGTCTTCGCTAAGGGTGACCAAGCTAAGGCTGCGGAAGCTGCCGGTGCTGACGTTGTCGGTGAACAAGACTTGGTTGAACGTATCCAAGACGGCTGGTTAGACTTTGACGTTGCTATTGCAACGCCAGACATGATGGCCCAAGTTGGTCGTTTAGGTCGGGTCTTAGGTCCTAAGGGCTTAATGCCAAACCCTAAGACGGGTACGGTTACGATGAACGTCACCAAGGCCGTTTCCGACGCTAAGAACGGGCAAGTTACTTACCGGACTGACCGGGATGGTAACGTGGCTGTTCCTGTCGGCAAGGTTTCCTTTGACGCTGACAAGTTAGTTGGTAACTTGAAGTCCATCGCTGAAACGATTGTTCGTGCCCGTCCAGCTTCTGTTCGGGGGACTTACGTCCAACACGTCTCCATCGCTTCAACGTTCGGCCCAAGTGTCGACGTTGACTTGGCTACTTTAGTAGACTAAGTTCATTTGGAATCAAAAAAATCCCTCATCAATGGTTGACACGTGTGTTGACATATTGTATGCTATTGAAGTTGTGAAATAGATCTACCTAAGACTCAGGTGACGAATTCGTCTCAAACTAGCCTGCCGAGGAAGAAGTTTATTATTGAACTTTTAACTCTCTATGTCTGGGTGGCATGGGGATTTTTTTATCCCACCAAACTACTCTGGGAGGTGAACAATTTGAGTGAACAAGCTATTGCTGTTAAAGCAAAGAAGGTTGATGACGTCGTTGAAAAGTTCAACGCCGCCACCAGCGCAATCGTAGTTGACTACCGTGGGTTAACGGTTGAACAAGTCACTGACTTACGGAAGCAATTACGTGATGCAGGCGTTCAAATGAGCGTCATCAAGAACAAAATCTTGACGCGGGCAGCGGAAAAGGCAGGTTACGGCGACTTAAACGATGTTTTTGCTGGCCCTACTGCCGTTGCGTTTTCTAACGAAGACCCAATCGCCCCAGCTAAGATTTTGAAGAAGTTCTCCGATAGCGTTGATGCCTTGGAAATCAAGGGTGGTTACATCGAAGACAAGATCATGTCCGTTGATGAAATCAACGTTTACGCTACCTTGCCTAGTCGTGAAGACTTGCTCTCCATGCTGGCTAGCGAACTTCAAGCTCCTATCCGTAACGTGGCTTACGCAATTAAGGCCGTTGCTGAAAAGGGCGATGATGGTGAAGCCGCATAAGCGACTCCCGTTATCACTAGTAACATAAAATATAAAAACCCAATTATTGGAGGAAAATAACATGGCTTTTGATAAAGATGCTATCATTGCTTCTCTTAAAGAAGCATCCATTACTGACCTTAACGACCTTGTTAAGGCTATCGAAGACGAATTTGGCGTTTCTGCTGCTGCCCCAGTTGCTGCAGCCGGTGCCGCTGGCGGCGACGCTGCTGCCAAGGACTCATTCGATGTTGAATTGACTGAATCCGGTGACGCTAAGGTTAAGGCTATCAAGGCTGTTCGTGAAATCACTGGCCTTGGTTTGAAGGACGCTAAGGGTCTTGTTGACAACGTACCATCCGTCATCAAGGAAGGCGTTTCCGAAGACGAAGCTAACGACATCAAGGAAAAGCTTGAAGCCGTTGGTGGTGTCGTAACTCTTAAGTAGTTACAACCAACTCGTTAATAAATAACGGTGTTCCCCTTGCGGGAGCACCGTTTTTTTGTATACTGAGTTGAATCCTGGAAACGACGCTAAGGGATTGTGGCCAGTAATTTAAAAAGTGGCTTCACTGGTAAATAAACCGTTAAACCGGGAGACGGTGCGGTGGATCAGCCGGTTTTTTGGTATACTTAACCCAATTAACACCATAAAGTGACACAACCAACTTCGGGACAAACGGGGAAAAGCGTTGGCTTTTAAGCCCGGAGTTTAGATAATAAAGGGGGAAATTGTTTTGGGGGTGACAAGTGTGTGGCAACGACTCCAAGTGTGGATTCAAAAACGACTGACCTTAATCAAGGGTGTTTTTCTGCTGTCCGTTCTCTTGTTAGTGATTCGCGAATTAGGGCGGATCGGTCATGAAATTAGTGGGGCGCAATTACGGGCGGCCCTGGGAAATTTGGACGTGAACACCAGTATCTTGTTAGCCGTGGTGGGCTTCATCGCGGTCTTACCAATGCTGGTCTATGATTTCACGATTGTGGAATTTTTACCGGGTCATTTCTCCACTGGCTACATTATTCGTAGCGGGTGGGTGACCAATACGTTTACCAACCTTGCCGGCATGGGCGGGTTGTTAGGCGCCAGCCTGCGGGCCAACTTTTATTCGGCGTCGGCGACTAAGAAGCAGGTGCTGTACGCGATTTCTAAGATTGCATTGTTCCTGTTGGCCGGGTTGTCGCTATCCTGTTGGGTGGCGTTGGTCATGCTGTTTGGCTTTGATATCGGCACACCATACCGGGGCTATTGGTTCTGGCTACTGGGTGGGGGCCTGTACTTTCCGGTCCTGTTTCTCTTCACGCGCTTTAACGACGGCGAGTTCTTTCAGGACCTGACCTGGACGCGGGAACTGCGGTTGATCATCGGCTCCAGTTTGGAATGGGGGAGCTGTGCGCTCTTCTTCCTGTTGATTGGCTGGGCGTTACGCTTGCCGCTAGACTTTGCGGCGGTCTTCCCGATGTTCGTGGTGGCCTCCGTCGCCGGAGTGGTCTCGATGATTCCCGGGGGCTTAGGGTCCTTCGACGTCTTCATGATCTTTGGCCTGGGTCTGTTGGGAGTCGGCCGGGCCGATGCCGTGGGCTGGTTGCTGCTCTATCGGCTCTTCTACTACCTGCTGCCGTTCTGTGTGGGGGTCGGGCTGTTCGTTCACGACGCCGGCCACCGGTTAAATCGTTTCTTAGCGGGACTGCCCGTGGCGATTCTGCGCCGGGGAGCCCACCTCTTCGTGGTTACCTTTATGTACTTCTCCGGGGTCATGATGTTGCTATACGCGACGATTCCGGATGTGGTCTTGGCGAACCGGTTATACATGCGGTTGATCCCGTTCATGTTCTACTTTCTCAGTCAGGTCACCAACCTGATCATGGCCTTCCTGTTGATTGGGTTGGCCCGGGGCGTGGGGTCGCGCGTGGCCCGGTCGTTTTGGCCGACTCTGGTGGTCTTGCTGCTGGCAATTGGCAACACGCTGTGGCGGGAAAACTTTCCGGGGGGCTTAGCCGCTCTGCTGGGGTTGGTCCTGATTTGCCTGATTTTTGCCAAACCGGAACTGTCGCGGCAGAGTTTTCATTACTCGTGGGGCGGCTTGTTAACGGACGGTAGCATCTACGTGGTGACCTTCGTCCTGTACACGGTCCTGGGGTTCCTGGCGCGCAATCCTCACCGGCGCCCACAGTTCCTACAGGCCTGGTTACCGCCGTCAACGCAGGTTTGGCTGAACGGCTTGGGTGGATTATTGATTGCCCTGGTCATTCTGCTGACCATCAACCGGTATCTTTCGGCGCCCCAGGTGGCCTGGCTGAAGCAGCCGTTTGACGCCCAGCGCGTCCGTAACCTGATCATCAAGTACGGGGGCAACGAGGTCAGCCATTTGGCGTTTCTCCAGGATAAACGAACGTTCTTTTATCAAGAAAATGGTGAAGACCAGCTGATGATCCTGTTCCGCCAAAAGGCCGATAAGCTGCTGGTCATGGGGGAACCGATCGGCAATCAAGAAGCCCTGTTGCCGGCGTTACAGACGTTTATGCGCGACGCCGACCGGGCCGGATTGCGGCCGGTCTTCTACGAGATCAGCGAAGAGTTGACCCTGCGGCTACACGAAATGGGTTTTGACTTCATCAAGGTCGGCGAAGAGGGGCACGTGGATCTGACCACCTTCAGTCTGGCCGGTAAACCGCACCGTGGGGAACGGGCGCTGGTCAATAAATTCAAACGCGAGGGTTACGAATTTAAGCTCCTTCAACCACCGTTGAGTGACGCACAGTACCAGGAACTTAAAGCCATCTCCGATTCTTGGCTGGGTGACGAGGCCGAGAAGAGTTTTTCGATGGGCTTCTTTAACCGCGACTACCTGAACGAAGCGCCGATTGCGGTGATGACCGACGCGCAGGGCAAGATGGTGGCCTTTGCCAACCTGATGCCGACTGGGGACCGTAAGATGACATCGATCGACCTGATGCGCAGTAGCCACGACGCGCCGTCTGGCATCATGGACGGGCTGTTCGTGTATTTGTTCCTGACCTGTCGGGAACAGGGCTACACCAGCTTTAATTTGGGCATGGCGCCCCTGGCTAACGTGGGGGTCTCCGAGTTTAGTTTCATTGAAGAACGGGTGGCCCACTTGATTTATGAATACGGGTCGAACTTTTACAGCTTCCAGGGACTCCGGGCCTATAAGGAAAAATACGTATCAGTCTGGCAACCCAAGTACCTGGCCTACCGTCGCCGTGAATCGTTGATCTTTACCATGTTACAGCTCATGCAGGTCATCAACCGACCGGGCATGGGGGAAAAGGCCAAGTTCCTGCCACGGTGGTTGGATCACTGGCTGGTTGACGAGGTCGACTGGGAAAACCGGGAGTAACCCTTAAAATTAAGATGTTTAGCCATAAAACACGGTGTTCTCGGTGAGGACACCGTGTTTTGGCGTGGTCAGGATTGACTTTTGGTCTCATGACGTTCATATTACGGACAGTATCCTTGAGAAGGAGTGATTTTCCATGCAACTTGAGTTTCCCTTTACGGGGTCGGTCATTCCCGACCAGTACGGTGACCACATTCCGACCGCCGAAAAATTGCACGGTCTCAACCAGGTTTCGTTGCCTTTTAAGGTGACGGAGATTCCGGCTAACGCGGTGGTGCTAGCCGGGACGTTGGTCGACTACGATACCGTTTCGTTCGTGGGCTTTCCCTGGTTACACTGGGTGTTTACCGACGTGCCGGTCCACGGTCAGACGGTGACGTTTGCCACGGATGCCAGTCGCCGGGCCACGTTTGCCCAGGGCTTGAATAGCTTACATTCGCCGTTTCAACGCCTACGACAACCCGATTGGCCGTTATTGAAGGAACGAAAGAACCTCGAAAGCCATTACGCGGGTCCCCGGCCGGTCAGTGGGGTCCACACGTATCGCCTGACGGTCTACGCGTTAAGCCAACCTACGAACCTGAGTAATGGTTTTTTGCAGGGCGACCTGATGGCCTTACTCGACGAGCGACTCTTGGCGGTGGCGGGCCGGAATTTAACGTATGCCAAAGCTTAAACAAACGAGGTTGCCCCAAAAACTTAAGGGGCAACCTCGTTTGCTTTAGTTCGTGTATTTATAAGGTAGTTGATGGTGGAAACTATCGAATTGCGCAAAGATGTCGTCGATGGTATTGGCATCGATAAATAAATCCATGTTGGCTTGCGGCGCGAATCCCTGGTCACAACAGGTCTGCATCATTTCCACTAGGCTATCGAAGTAGTGGTTGATGTTGAACAACGCGATGGGTTTTTGGTGGACGTTGAGCTGACTCCAAGACAGCATGGTGGTGAATTCCTCGAAGGTCCCGAAACCACCGGGTAAGACGATAAAGGCGTCGGCTTGGCGCAACATTTCGTCCTTGCGTTCGTCCATGGTGGCAGTCTCAATGAGCTTGGTGACGTTCGTTTCGGCCAGGTCCATTTGTTTGAGGAAGGTCGGAATGATGCCGATGACCTCGCCGCCGGCCGCCATGGTCGATTCGGCGATGGTGCCCATCAGGCCTTCCTTCCCGCCACCGTAGACCACTGGGTGGTGGTGGGCGGCCAGGTAGTGCCCTAAGGCCTCGGTTTGTTGCTTAAAGGCGGGATCCAGCCCGTGGTTGGACCCGCAAAAGACACAGACATTTTTGATCGTTGGCATGTGAAGAACCCCCGTTTGACTAGAATATTTTCATTATACCCCAATTAGGGGGACCGGGTGAGCTAGCGGGGAGCGTCTTCTCCGATAATGGCGAACCCGTACCCGCGAATGTGGGCCTTAAGCATGGTCAGGTAGGCCTGCGCCAGGGGACTCAGCTCGATTTGGCGGTGCTTGAGCCAGCCCAGCGTCATCGCGTCGTCGACTGCCAGCGGAATGGCCACGATTTTGTCGTCGTTGAGTTGGCTACTGATGATTCCCGAGCTGATGGTGTAGCCGTTCAGGCCGACCATCAGGTTGAAGATGGTCGCCCGGTCACTGACCTGGATGGTCTTCTGCCGGTCGAGGGTGCTGAGGATTTCCTCGGAGAAATAAAACGAGTGGTTGTCTCCCTGTTCGTAAGACAAGTAGGGGTAGTCGGTCAGGTCGGCTAAGGTGACCACTTTCTTTTGGGTCAACGGATTCTGCCGCCCCACGAAGACGTGTGGTTTCGCGGTGAAGAGCGGGGTGAAGACCAGGTCCTGTTCCTTGAATAATTTTTGCATGACCTGGCGATTAAAGGAATTGAGGTATAAGATGCCGAGTTCGCTCTTGAAACTGGTCAGGTCGCTTAAGATGTTGCGGGTCTCCGTTTCCCGTAACGTAAAGTGGTATTCGTCGGCCTGTACCGTCTTCAAGAGGTCGACGAAGGCGTGGACCACGAAGGCGTAGTGTTGGGCCGATACGGAGAAGGCCTGCTTGCGGAGCGGCTGCTTGGCGTAACGCCCCTCCAACAGGCGGACCTGGTCCAAGACTTGGCGGGCGTAGACCATGAATTCCCGGCCGTCATCGGTCAGGGTCACGCCGAGTTTACTACGAAACAGGATTTGGATGCCCATTTCTCGCTCCAGGTCCTTGATGGCGCTGGAGAGGCTGGGCTGGGTCAGATAGAGTTGCTTGGCGGCTTCGTTGATCGAGCCGGTTTTAACGATGGTTTCCAGATAAGTGAGTTGTTGGATCCGCATGGGGTGCCTCCTAAGTATTTCCTTTATTATAAATCTTCTTATAGCGAGAAACTATAACGGGTTCTTAATTTTAAGCGTTAGCCAATTAGCCGGGCCGGTGGTAGTTTAGAACTAAGCCATAACCGTTGAGGGGGATTTTAAATGACAACATCAATCATCGGTTTTCCACGCATTGGGGAGAACCGCGAACTTAAATTTAACACCGAAAAATACTGGCGGCACCAACTGACCGCCGAACAACTCCAGCAAGCCGCCCACGACCTGCGCGTAAAACACTGGCAACTGATCAAGGAAGCGGGCATCGATGGGATTCCCAGCAACGACTTCTCGTTTTTTGACACCACGTTAGACACCGCCACGTTATTCAACGTGGTGCCCGCGGCGGTCAAGACACTAGACCTGTCGTCGCTGGACCGCTACTTCGCGTTAGCCCGGGGGTATCAGGGCGACCACGGGGACATCAAGGCGTTACCCATGAAGAAGTGGTACAACACCAACTACCATTACCTGGTGCCGCAATTTACGGCGACGACACGGGTCAAGTTGGTGGGAACTAAGATTTTTGACGAGTACCAAGAGGCCCGAGACGCGGGCATCCAGACGCGCCCGGTCATCGTGGGGCCGTTCACGTTTTTGAGCCTGAGTGAATTTCACGATTGTCAACCAGCAGACTTTGTGACCGACCTGGTTGCGGCCTACCAAGCGGTCTTTGCCAAGCTGGCTGCGCAGGGCGCCGAGTGGATTCAACTCGACGAACCCGAACTGGTCAAGGACGTGACCGGAAAACGGCGCGAATTGTTTACTGCCATTTATGACCAGTTACTGGCCGCAAAGTCCGGCCTGAAGGTGCTGGTACAGACTTACTTTGGCGACGTGCGCGACGTGTATACCGACCTGATCCACTTACCCATTGAAGGCCTAGGACTAGACTTTCACGAGGGACGCCAAACCGCGCAACTGGTGCAATCCGGGTTTCCGGCGGATAAGACCTTGTTTGCGGGCGTGGTCAACGGTAAGAATATCTGGCGCAACCATTACGCGCAAACGTTGGCCCTGTTGAAGACGTTACCGGTTCAGCACCTGGTGATTTCGACGTCGTGTTCGCTGCTTCACGTGCCGTTTACGGTGGCTAACGAGGCCTTTCCCGACCAGGTCAAACAACATTTTGCCTTTGCCACGGAAAAGTTGGGCGAATTGACCGACTTACAGGCCAGCTTGACGGACCCCACCACACCCGCGTTAGCGCGCAACCAAGCGTTGTTTGCCCAGCCGCGGGTGCAACCCAATCCGCAGGTCCACGACCGCATCGCTAAGTTGACCGCCGATTCATTCGTCCGGCACCCGGCCTTAGCCCAGCGCGCGCAGATCCAGCAAGCCGAATTTCACCTGCCACTCTTACCGACCACCACGATTGGCTCGTTTCCCCAGACCAGAGAGGTCAAACGGACCCGGGCGCGGTTCCGTAAGCACGAGATTTCGCAGGCCGACTACGACCACTTCATTGGAGAACACATCAAGGAGTGGCTCAAGTGGCAAGAAGACATTGGCCTGGACGTGTTGGTCCACGGCGAATTCGAACGGAACGACATGGTCGAATACTTCGGCCAACACCTAGACGGCTACCTGTTCAGTCAAAACGGGTGGGTCCAATCCTACGGGACCCGTGGGGTCAAACCACCCATCATCTGGGGGGATGTGGCGCGCAAGCACCCAATCACGGTCAAGTGGTCGACCTTCGCCCAGCGGCAAACGACTAAGCTGGTCAAGGGGATGCTGACCGGGCCGGTGACGATTCTGAACTGGTCGTTTCCCCGCGAGGATATTTCGCAGCGCGAGTCGACGATTCAGATCGCCCTGGCCATTCAAGACGAAGTCCTCGATTTGGAACGAAACGGAATCAAAATCATTCAAATTGACGAGGCCGCGTTACGGGAAAAGTTGCCGTTGCGGCAATCCGACTGGTACAGCGAATACCTCGATTGGGCCGTGCCCGCCTTTCGGTTGGTCCACAGTCAGGTTAAACCGGAAACCCAGATTCACACTCACATGTGCTATTCCGAGTTCACCGACATCATCCCGGCCATTCAGGACCTTGATGCCGACGTGATTTCGTTTGAGGCGTCGCGGTCGAACCTAGAAATTCTCGACGCGTTACAAAAGGAACACTTCCAACTTCAAGTAGGGCCGGGGGTCTACGACATTCATTCGCCCCGAATTCCTTCGGTGGCCGAAATCACGACCACGATTCACCAGATTTTGGCGAAGGTCCCCGAACAAAAGGTCTGGATCAATCCCGACTGTGGGCTAAAGACCCGGGGCATCACCGAAGCCAAGGCCAGTGTGGAACATTTGACCGCCGCGGCGCAAGCAGTTCGGGCCGAACTAACGGCAAAGGGGGACTAAGCGATGGACCCAGCCAAACCAGAATTATCGTTTGAGGTCTTTCCGCCCAGTTCACCGGCGGGAACGGCGAAACTCACGCAGACGCTGGCCCAACTGAAGGGCATCGCCCCCAGCTTCGTCAGTGTGACCTGTAGTAATCACCAACTGAACTACGAACAAAGTACCATTTCGTTGGCCCAAGCCGTTCACCGGGACCTCCGGTGTGCGACCATGGTCCACATGCCGGCGGCCTACGTGACGAAGGCGCAGGTGCGGCAGATCCTCGACCAGCTCGAGGCCGCCCACATCCAGCAGGTGTTAGCGCTACGCGGCGACTTGGACGGCGCGGCGCCGGAAACGGACTTCACCCACGCCAGCGACCTGGTCCGGTTTATCAAACGGGTCAAACCGCAGTTTCGGGTGACCGGGGCCTGCTACCCCGAGGTCCATCCGGATTCCCCGGACCGGGTCGCCGATATCCGAAACCTGAAGGCTAAGGTTGATGCGGGGTGTGACCAGCTGATCACCCAGCTCTTCTACGACAATGCCCAGTTCTATCGGTTTCGAGAAGCCTGTGCGATTGCCGGCATCACCGTGCCGATTCTGGCGGGTATCATGCCGATTACCAACCGCCAACAGGCCCTCCACGTGGTCCAGAATTGTGCGGCTAGTCTGCCCCCGAAATTCAAAGCAATTCTGGATAAGTACCGGGATAATCCGGTGACGTTACGGGAAGCCGGCTTGGCCTACGCGGTGGATCAGATTGTCGATCTGGTCACCCATGACGTGGCGGGGATTCACCTGTACACGTTGAATCAGGCGGCAACGGCGCAACACATCTACGACAACACGGCGTCTTTATTTGCCCCGGTGACGGTGGCAGATTAACTCACTCCCGTCTAAAAAATGGCCCCGCTTAAGCAACTGTGCTTAGGCGGGGCCATTTAGTCATGGTGTGATTATTTTTGTTGTGGATCTTCCGGGTCGTCCGGTTCGCCAATCTGGTAATCGCTGTCGTTCATGGCTTCTACGTTCCCTAACAGGTAACCGTTACCGACCTGCGAGAAGAAGTCGTGGTTGGCCGTGGAGGTCGAAATCCCGTTCATCACGATCGGGTTCACGTCTTCGGCCGTGTCTGGGAAGAGGGGATCTTGTCCCAGGTTCATCAGCGCCTTGTTCGCGTTGTAGCGAATGAAGGTCAGGACTTCTTCGGTCCAGCCGACTTGGTCGTACATCAGGTGGGTGTACTTTTCTTCGTTAGCGTAGAGCTTGTACAAGAAATCGTACATCCAGTCCTTCATGGCCTGTTGTTCGTTGTCGCCCAGTTCCTTCATGCCTAACTGGAACTTGTAGCCGATGTAGGTGCCGTGGACGGATTCGTCCCGCAGAATCAACTTGATGATCTCGGCCACGTTGGCGAGCTTGTTGTGCCCCAGGTAGTACAGCGGCGTGAAGAAGCCGGAGTAGAACAGGAAGGTTTCCAGAAAGACGCTGGAGATTTTTTTCTTCAGGGGATGTTCGTCGTCGTGGTAGAGTGTGTAAATCCGCTTGGTCTTATTCTGCAAGAACTCTTCGGTATCGCTCCAGTTGAAGATTTCGTCGATCTCGTCCGGCGTGTTCAACGTCGAGAAGATGGTCGAGTAACTCTTGGCGTGGACGGATTCCATGAATTGAATGTTGTTGAGGACCGCCGTTTCGTGCGGGGTCCGCACGTCTCGCCGCAGGGCCGCCATGCCGTCTTGGGACTGCAGGGTGTCCAGTAAAGTCAGCCCGCCGAAAACGTGCCCCACGACCCACTGGTGGTCGGTGTCTAAGGTCCGCCAGTCGTCCAAGTCGTTAGACACGGGGATCCGGGTGTCGAGCCAGAATTGTTCGGTCAGTTTTTCCCAGGTCGCCTTGTCGATCTCGTCGGACACGGCGTTCCAGTTAATCGCTTCGTAGTTACCGTCTTGATTCATTGCTGCCATAGTTTGCACTCCTTTACCGTCCTAGATAACACAACTTTCACATTGGTTGGCGCCGACTTCGTTGTTGTCGTCGGTAAACGTCCGCACGTAGTAGATCGATTTGATGCCCTTACGGTAAGCGTAGTTCCGCAGGATACTGAGGTCCCGCGTGGTCATCTTGTCGGTCCGGCCGTTCTTCCATTCGTACAGGCCGGCGGGAATCGTGGACCGCATGAATAACGTGAGGCTCATCCCTTGGTCCACGTGCTTTTGAGCAGCCGCGTAGACGTCGATGACCCGGCGCATGTCGGTATCGTAGGCCGACTTGTAGTACGGCATGGTGTCGTTACTCAGGTACGGTGCCGGGTAATAGATCTTCCCAATCTTCTTTTCCTGCCGTTCTTCGATCCGGTTGATGATTGGGTGCAGGCTGGCCGTGGTGTCATTGATGTAGGAAATCGACCCGTTGGGAGCGACGGCCATGCGGTTCTGGTGATACAACCCGTCACGCATGACGTCGGCCTTGAGTTGGGCCCAGTCTGCAGGCGACGGTAACCAAACATCACTAAAGAGGCCTTGAACCTTGGCGTTATCCGGCCGCCAGTCGTGTTCCGTATAGCGGTCGAAGTAGGAGCCGTCGGCGTATTTGCTGGCTTCGAAGTTGTGGAAGGTCTCGTGCCGTTCCTTGGCAATCTGGTTGGAGGCCTTTAACGTCCAGTAGTTCAGTAACATGAAGTAGACGCTGGTAAAGGCGATGCTATCTTTGGAACCGTACATCATGTGGTTCTTGGCAAAGTAGCTGTGCAGTCCCATGGCACCCAGGCCAATGGTGTGGGCCAGCTGGTTACCGTGTTGGATGGACGGTACCACGTCGATGTCGGAATGGTCGGTCACGAAGGTCAACGCCCGAACCATGGTTTCCACGGAGTGCCCGAAGTCGGGGGAGGCCATCAGGTTAACGATGTTGGTCGACCCCAGGTTGCAGGAAATGTCCGTCCCCAGCTTTTCGTATTCTTGCTTATTGTCGTAGGTAGTTGGCGTTTGGACCTGCATGATTTCGGAACACAGGTTACTCATCACGATGCGGCCCTGAATGGGGTTCTCGCGGTTAGCCGTGTCGATGTTGACGATGTAGGGGTAACCGGATTCTTGTTGCAGCTTACCGATTTCCGTTTCCAGTTCCCGGGCCTTGAGCCGTTTCTTGTGAATGTCCGGATTGGCGACCATCTTATCGTATTCGGCGGTGATGTCCACGTAAGAGAACGGTTTGCCGTAGATCCGTTCGACGTCGTACGGGCTGAACAGGTACATGTCGGCGTCTTGTTCACAGAGTTGGTAGAACTTGTCGGGGACCGTGACCCCGAGCGATAAGGTCTTCAGCCGAATCTTTTCGTCGGCGTTTTCCTTCTTAGCGCCCAAAAAGGCGATGATGTCGGGATGGAAAACGCTCAGGTAGACCACGCCGGCCCCCTGACGTTGCCCCAGTTGGTTAGAGTAGGAGAAGCTGTCTTCGAGGAGCTTCATCACGGGCACGACCCCGGAAGCGGCGCCTTCGATGTGCTTGATCGGGTCACCGGCCCCTCGTAGGTTGGACAGGCTGATGCCGACCCCACCACCGATACGGGACAGTTGCAACGCAGAATTGATGGTCCGCCCGATGGTGTTCATGTCGTCGGTGGATTGGATCAAAAAGCAGGAGACTAATTCGCCACGCCGGGCCCGGCCAGCGTTTAAGAAGCTGGGGGTGGCTGGTTGGTAGCGCTGATGAACGATTTCGTCGGCCAAGTCGTGGGCCAATTGTTGGTCACCACCGGCAAAGTCAAGGGCGTTCATTGCCACGCGGTCGATGAAGTTTTCCAGGTAGTAGGCGTTGTCGTCGGTCTTTAAGGCGTATTGCGCGTAGAATTTGTACGCGGCCATAAAGGACTTGAAGTGGAAGTTTTGGGCCTTCAGGTAGGCGTAGAGGTCTTCGATGAAGCTCAACGGGTATTGGTTGATGACTTGCGGTTCCACGTAGTTCCCGGCGATCAGGTAGTCGAACCGGTCCTTTAAGGACGCGAAGGTCTTGGTGTTGGGTTCCACGTTTTCTTTGAGGAAGGCCTGTAAAGCTTCCTGATCCTTGTTCAACGGAATCTGGCCATCCACGGGGATGTTGATTTCGTTATTTAAATCGTAATAAGTGACGTCTTTGAGATCCTTAAGGCTCATAAAGCGCTCTTCCTTTCTCACACCAAATTTTAGTCAAAACAAAAGCGACGTCAGCCGAAACGACGTCGCCAAGACGGGGTTGTCGGAACGTTAATTAACCCGCAATTTGTTGCAGTTGGTCTGGCCGGAAGCCAAAAAAGGCCTTGTGCCCGGTGGCTTCTACGACCGGCAGCGATTGAAACCCTTGCGCCTTTAAGTAAGTGACATATTCGGGGTTTTGGTTAATATTACGTTCTTCGAAGGCCACGTTGTGTTCGGTTAGGAAACGCTTGGTCATCTTGCATTGCATACAGTTATTTTTGGAATAAATCGTTACTTTCATAGTTGCCACATCCTCTAAAATTTGTTTCTAATGTGTTTAGTGTACACCAGATTGGCGAAATTTCAATCGAAAAAAGCACCATATTTAGTGGTTGAAGGATACAATAACTACTAAATATAGTGCTTAGCGCGTTAATTTTATTTTATTTCCCACCAGTCCAAAAACTACGGTAAAATAAACCTAAAAGGTGGTCGAGAAAATGACTAATCACTATTATACACAAAATCCGGATGTTGTACACGAAGAACGCCACTGGCCGTTCACCCTATTAGGTAACGAATTGTTGTTTACCACCGACAACGGGGTCTTCTCGAAGGCGCGCGTAGATTATGGGTCCCGGGTGTTACTCGACGCGTTTAACGCCGATAAGACCCCGGCCGGCGACTGGTTGGATCTGGGCTGCGGCTACGGCCCAATCGGCTTGGCGCTGGCCAAAAAGTACCCGGACCGGCAAGTGACCATGGCCGACGTCAACGAATTGGCCCTGGCGTTAGCGCACCAAAACGCAACGGCGAACCAGATCGACAACGTGCAGATCGTCGAATCCGACCGGTACGCGGCTCTAGGCGAGACCAAGTACGCGGCCATTTTGACCAATCCACCGGTTCGGGCCGGGAAGGAAGTCGTGACCAGCATGTTAACGGACGCCGCGCAGCACCTCTTGCCCGGCGGGACGCTGACCGTGGTCCTGCAGAAGAAGCAGGGCGCGCCGTCGGCTAAGAAGCACATGACCGAGACGTTTGGTAATTGCCAGATCTTAAAGAAGGATAAGGGTTACTATATCTTGGAAAGTACGCAAAACTAACCTATGAAATTAGGAGGTGGGCGCGAATGCGACAAAAGGCTTATTCTGCGGCACAGCAATACTATATGGGAGAAGCGTTATTCGAAGCCGACCGCGCGGCTTGGATTGGGGAAGTGCCAATTGGTGCGGTGATCGTCCACGAGGGACGGATCATCGGTCGGGGGCACAACCTCCGCGAACACGCCAACGATGCGACTTTACACGCCGAGATTCGCGCCATCGAAGAGGCCTGTGCGACCTTAGGGAGTTGGCGGTTGGAAGATTGCCAACTCTACGTGACCATCGAGCCGTGTTTGATGTGTAGTGGGGCGATTATCAACTCCCGGATTCCCACGGTGTTTTACGGCGCCCGTGACCCCAAGGCGGGGGCGGTGGACAGTCTGTACAACACGCTGACGGATTCGCGGTTGAATCACACGGTCACGGTCTACGAGGGCTTAATGGCGAAGGCGGCCGGTGAACGACTGGTGACCTTTTTCAAGGAAGCCCGGCGCCGGCAAAAGGCGGCCAAGCAGGCCCGCAAAGCGGCGGCTGAAAAGTCGCTAGACACGTCTTCTAAATCATGATACACTAGTACTTGCCGTTAAGGCCTTGAAGCAAGGGTGGGCTCACGAATCGTGTCAGGTCCGGAAGGAAGCAGCACTAAGTCTGTTTCACTTTGTGCTTCAAGTTATTGAGCAATTAAGCACGTCCGTTCTCGAAAGGGAATGGACGTTTTTTGTATACAAGAGTGTGACGAAGGGCGTTTAGCCGGTAAGAGTGCGTCCAGGGGCGGTCAGCGGGTGAGCATTAAGACCACTAGGGGATTTATCCCCGGTCTTTGGGGATGAATTCACTAGTGGGGTTAAGCGGAACCCGTTGCCCCTGGCAAGCACGTTTCAGCTACGGTAGTGGATAAGCCAGGGATAGCCGCCAATGCGAGCAGGGTTAAGCGGAACCCGTTGCCCCTGGGAAGCACGTTTCAGCTACGGTAGTGGATAAGCCAGGGATAGCCGCCAACGCGAGCAGGACTAATCAACACTAGTCTCTCGGCTGAAACTGGGGATGTTTGCGGTAATCACTGGGCGTCTGGCCGGTCAGGGCTTTAAACTGCTTGGTCAAGCTGGCTAGGTCGGGAAAGCCGACTAAAAGGGCGATTTCCGTGACGGTCGTGGTGGTGTTGAGTAAATAAACCTGGGCGCTGTGAATTCGTTGCGCGTGAACAAAGGCGGTGAGCGTCTGACCGGTCTCGGCCTTAAACCGGCGAGAAAGATAGGTAGGGCTGGCATTCAGGGTCGTGGCGATGTCGTTGACCCGTAACGGGTGGCCGAGGTGCAGCTGAACGTAGTCGACCGCCCGTTTGATCAGGGGACTGTATCCCGTGGTGGCGTGATCCTTGACCAGTTGGGTGTAGTCCGTCAGCATGGCCACCGTTAGTTTTTTAAGCCCGGCGATGGTGTGCTGCTGTTCGACTAAACGAGCGTACTTCTCTGAGAGCCGGTCGAGGTAAGCGGGATGCACCCCGCCCTGACGTGCCGCGATGCGGTTGATGGTGTTACTGACCAGACACATGTTTTTACAGGAACGTAGGGGTTGGTTCGGTAGTCGATTTTGAAAGAGGGTCAAGGTGGCGGTCATGGGACGAAAATACTCACTGATTCCGGCCGTATCCCCAGCGCTAATAGTGGCCATGAGTTGGGCTTCCGTCCGATAATTTTGTTCAATTAACCGGGGCGAATCGATTGCCGGCAGGGGATTACTCAGGGTAGGCAGCGGGACCGTTAACGTTTGACAGGACGTGGTGAGGGGTGGGTAGTGCCATAGGGTCGCCACGACGGTCCCGGTCGCCTGGACCTCGGCGGCACTCAGCATGGGCAAGGCGTCGTAGAGTTGGGTCAGCTGATGTTGTTCGCTAACGGTCAGGTGGTTTTGGGCCAAAACCGTGGTGACGACCTGAGAGGTCAACGCGGTGGTGGTAAAGGGACCGACTACGCAAGTGCCATTCGTCAGGGGAACGATCAAGTAGCTGAGCCGCCAGCCGTCCGTGTAGTGGGTCAGGTGGGTGATGGTCGTGAGTTGGGGAAAATGGGGACGGTGAGGCGTGGTTCGCGCGGGATCATTGAGGCTCAAAAGCAGTTGGTCTTGGGTATCGTAACAACGCACATCGAGGCCAAGGGTGGTTTGGATGAGTCGCGCGGTGGTGGTAAGGGAAGACACAGGAAACACTCCAATCTTGGTACCGATTACATAAAGACACAATTTAACAAAATAACGCAGATTTTGACAAGCACCAACGAACTAAATTAGCTATAGTGTACCCATAACCGGTGGCCGGAACAAGTCAGCCACCGAAATCTAGACTTATTTGGAGGTTATCACCTATGCTTTATCCCACGACTACCCCGACTCGAACCGTCCTGGATCTCTCGGGACTTTGGAAATTCATGTTAGAGACCGAAGGCGCCCTGATTGACGCCACGGTGCCACTGCCGACCACGGACGTGATGGCGGTTCCCGCATCGTTTAACGACCAAAGCGCCCAACAAAAGGTCCGCGAACACGTGGGCTACGTCTGGTACGAAACGACCTTTAACGTAGCCGATTTTCTGCGGAACCAGCGGCTGGTCTTGCGGTTCGGTTCGGCGACCCACGAGGCCTGGGTCTATCTAAACGGCCAGGAGATCACCCATCACAAGGGCGGGTTCACGCCGTTTGAAGTCGCCATCAATGATCACCTGGTCGCCGGGGAAAACCGGTTGACGGTCAAGCTGAGTAACATGTTGGACTTTAGTAGCTTGCCGGTGGCCCACTACGACGAGACCCACGACGCCGACGGCAAATTAGTGCGGCACCTCGACGAAAACTTTGACTTCTTCAACTACGCGGGCCTGCAACGGCCGGTCAAAATTTACACCACGCCGCAGAGTTACGTGGCCGACGTGACCGTCGTGCCGGAAGTTGACTTGGCCCAGCACCAGGCCACCATCGATACGCGCGTGGCGACCCAGGGAGACGTCGACCGGGTGCGGGTCACGTTACTGGACGCGACCGGTCAAGCGGTAGCCACGGGCACCGGGAAACACACCCAATTGACGCTGCCACAAGTCCACTTATGGCAACCCCTCCACGCCTACCTGTACACGGCCCGGGTGGAAGCGTTGAAGAACGACCAAGTGGTGGACAGCTACGACGAACCGTTCGGTGTGCGTAAGATCGAAGTCACCAACGGCCAGTTCTTGTTTAACGGCGAACCGTTCTACTTCAAGGGCTTTGGGAAGCACGAAGACTCGGCCATCCACGGTCGCGGGTTGAACTTACCGGCGAACGTGCTGGACCTCAACTTGATGAAGAAGATGGGCGCTAACTCGTTTCGGACCTCACACTACCCGTATTCCGATGAAATGATGCGGTTGTGCGACCGGGAAGGGATCGTGGTGATCGATGAAGTTCCCGCGGTCGGCCTATTTGCGACCTTTGGGTTCGATCTGAGCGGTAAACAGGATAACACTTGGCAGGTCATGCGGACCGCACCGGCGCACCGACAGGCCATCCGCGAGATGATCGATCGCGACAAGAACCACGCTTGTGTGGTGATGTGGTCGATTGCTAACGAGGCCGCGAACTTCACGGACGGGGCTTACGAATACTTCAAGCCGCTGTTCGACCTGGCCCGTGAGCTTGATCCACAGAACCGGCCCTGCACCTACACCAGTATCATGATGACCACGGCCAAGACTGACAAGTGCATTTCGCTGGTCGACGTGATTGCGTTGAACCGGTACTACGGCTGGTACGTGGATACCGGGGATCTTGCCAAGGCCGAGACCGCCACGCGCGACGAATTGGCGCTTTACCAACAACTCTATCCGGATAAACCTATCATGTACACGGAATACGGGACCGACACGATTGCCGGGGTGCACAGTAACTACGGCGAACCGTTCTCCGAGGAATACCAGGAGGATTACTACCGGATGACCAGCAAGGTCTTCGATGAGTTTGACAACTTCGTGGGCGAACAACTCTGGAACTTTGCCGATTTCCAAACGAAATTTGGGATTCAGCGGGTCCAAGGGAACAAGAAGGGCATCTTCACCCGCGACCGCGAACCGAAGATGGTGGTGCGCTACCTGTCAGACCGCTGGAATGCTATTCCAAACTTAGGGTATAAACAAAAATAAGGTTAACGACTCGTTCTACGAAAGGTGTCCACCAGTGGCGACTGGTGGGCACCTTTGTTGTGCCGATTAACTTAATGGCGGACCGGTCGCTGGACTGTGACCACGGCTTAACGGTGCACCGACTCCTTAATTTCCCCTAAATTGACTGGGCGAAGACGTGACAGCGACCCCGGAAAAAGGCTATAATAGTGAGCAGCGAATTTTTAACGAATTAAAGGTAGAAAGGAACAGATGATATGGCGTACCAAGCACTTTATCGGGTCTGGCGACCGCAACGTTTCGACGATATGATCGGTCAGGAAGTCATTACCCGTACTCTCAAAAACGCGATTACCACTAATCAAATCAGTCACGCCTATCTGTTCGCCGGTCCGCGGGGAACCGGGAAGACTTCGGCCGCGAAGATCTTTGCCAAGGCCATTAATTGTCACCATCAACAAGACGGGGAGCCCTGCAACGAATGCGAGACCTGCAAGGCCATCACGGCCGGGACCTTAAACGACGTGATCGAAATCGATGCGGCGTCCAACAACGGGGTCGAGGAGATTCGTGACATCCGCGACAAGGTCAAGTACGCGCCCACGGTGGCCGACTACAAGGTCTACATCATCGATGAAGTGCACATGCTCTCGACCGGGGCGTTCAACGCGTTACTGAAGACCCTGGAAGAACCGCCGGCTAACGTCATCTTTATCCTGGCCACTACCGAACCACACAAGATTCCGGCGACCATCATTTCGCGGGTCCAACGGTTCGATTTTAAGCGCATTGCGGCCAGCGATAGCTACCACCGAATGACTTACATCTTGGACCAAAAGCACGTGACCTATGACGAGCAAGCCATCAAAGTGATTGCCAAGGCCGCCGAGGGGGGGATGCGAGACGCCCTGAGTATCTTAGACCAGGCCCTGTCCTTCGGGGACAACGAGATCACGTTAGACAACGCGTTGCTCGTTACCGGGAGCGTCACCCACGAACTGTTGGCGACCTACGTGCAACAGGTCCTGAGTGGCGATACCAAGGCCGCTTTAGCGACCCTCCAGTCGGTCTTAGAGGCCGGCAAGGACGCCGAACGTTTTACCGAAGATATCATTAGCTACGCGCGGGACCTGTTACTGTACCAACAGGCACCTAAACTGGTGGAAGAAGCCGAGATGGGCAGTGTCAGTGACGATTTTCAGGCACTGGCCCAAAAGACCCCGGCGGCCACCATGTACGCCATGATCAACGAACTTAACGCGATCCAACAACAGATGCGGTTTACCACGCATCCCGACGTTTACCTGGAAATTCTGACCATTAAATTGGCTGAGATTGGGCGGACTCAGGGCGCGAGTGCTAGCCCAACTGCGGCACCGACTGGTGAGGCCCCGAGCACCCCGGCGGCGGCCGATGCGGTTACGGCACTTCAGCACCAGGTGGATCAACTCAAAGTCGCCGTGCAACAGTTGGAACAGGCCCCGGTGGCCAAACCCGCCGCTCGGCCCGCGGCCAAACCCCGGGTCAACGCGGCGCGGACTCAGGAGGTCAACCTCGCAAAGATCAATCCGGTCTTGGGGGCGGCGACCAGAGAGAAACTCAACCAGCTCCAAGAGGTCTGGCCGGACCTGCTCAACAGTCTGACCGTGACCCAGCGAGCTGTGATGAAGGTGTCACAGCCCGTTGCGGCGGCGGATTCCGGGGTCATCGTGGCGTTTGACTATTCATTCTTGTACCAGAAAGCCACGACCGACCAGGAATTGACCGACGCGTTGGAGAATGGGCTGGACCGGATGGTGGGGACGGCCCTGCCAATCGTGTTCGTGCCTAAGGACCAGTGGCCGGAGATTCGCAAGAATTATCTGACCGCGCACAAGGGTGAATTGAAGGCCCACGCGGAGGCCCAACCGGCAACGAGCCAAGCGGACCAAGCCGCGGCAACGCCGGCGACCGGGACTCCGGACGCGGCGCCTACCGATGCGGGACCGCAACCGCCCCAAGCGAATCCGGTGGTGACCAAGGCCGAAGAACTCTTTGGTAAGGACATTGTAGATATCAAAACTGATTAAAATTTGAAGGGATGGATGACCATGCGGAACATGGGCAATATGGGTAACATGGGTAGTATGATGAAACAGATGCGGCAGATGCAAAAGAAGATGGCGGAGGACCAAGCCGAGTTAAACGCACAAACCTTCACCGGCACGTCACCGGACGACATGGTCAAGGCGACCTTTACCGGCGAACGGAAGATGACGGACTTGACCATCAAGCCCGAAGCCATCGATCCGGACGATCCCGACATGTTAGCCGATCTGGTCGTGGCGGCCGTGAACGACGCCTTGGGCCAAGTCGAAGCACAAACGAAGCAAACTTTAGGCAAGTACACCCAAGGAATGAACATTCCCGGCATGTAAGCCGTTCACGGGTTAAGTTGAAAGGACGAGACTATGCAGTATCCAGAACCTATTGCGCAGCTGATCGATAGCTACATGAAATTCCCCGGTATCGGGCAAAAGTCGGCCACGCGGTTGGCGTTTTTTACCATTGATATGGCGCAAGACGACGTGACGGCGTTCTCTAAGGCGCTGATCTCGGCGAAGCGGGATCTGCACTTCTGTTCGATCTGTGGCAACATCACCGAAAGTGACCCGTGTACCATCTGTGCCGACAAGACCCGCGACCAATCGCACGTCTTGGTGGTCGAACAGGCCAAGGACATCATGGTGATGGAGCGCATGAAGGAGTACCACGGCCTGTACCACGTTTTACACGGGGTCATGTCGCCCATTGAAGGTAAGGGACCGGAAGACCTGAACATCACGAGTCTGATCAACCGGCTCCAGAAGAACCCGGCGATTAAGGAAGTCATCATCGCCACCAACGCCACGCCGGAAGGAGAAGCCACGGCCATGTATTTGTCGCGGTTGATCAAACCGGCGGGCATCAAGGTCACCCGCTTGGCTCACGGCCTGTCCGTGGGGAGCGATATCGAATATGCCGATGAAATGACCCTGTTTAAGGCCGTTGAGGGCCGGACCGAAATGTAAGGAGGGTGACGCCCATGTTTGGACAAAAGAAACGGAAGCAGCAACGCCACTTAAAGGCGTTGCGCAGCACGTACGACGACCAACTGTTGGCCACCATTGATGCCGCTAAGGACAATTGGGATCACGCCAAGCAGACCCAGGAAGCCATCGCCGACGCCGATAACGAAATGACGGCGAACACGGCGTTGGCCCGGCAGGTCTACCTCTTTTTATACCGGGAGGCCCGGCGTCGCAACGTGCGCAGTAAGCACATCGCGGCGACAGTATTTCAGGATTAATAATGAAGTGATGCGATTTTTGCGTCCAAAGTCGGTTGACTAGCCCTAGGGGTTGGTCAGCCGGCTTTTTTTCGGTAAACTAACTAAGACGGTTTTCATCGCGGGGAAAACCGTGTTAAAGTGAAAGCGTTAACTAAACTATTTCGCACTAGATAAAATAAAGGGGTCATTGAATAATGGGAAAACAATTTTGGCTGGGACTAGGTAGCCTGTTGCTCCTGCTCCTTTTGGGTGGTTGTCGGAGTCGGCCCCAGACCATGACGCCGCCCCAGCAGTCACCCCGGGTATTTCTGAAAACCAACGCCATCTTACATACGCGTCAGGACCGGCAACACCAGACCTCACTGGCGGGCTTTATCGCCAATCGGTTGGTGACCAAGGAAGGCCTCTACACCAATTACGTGGACACGGACACGCGCCAGACCGGGAGTGCGACGGGCCACGAAATGCTGAGTGAATCGGCGGGGATGTGGCTGATTTACCTGGCCCGCCACCACCAGTTTGCGGCGTTTCGCACGTTCTATCGGGCCACGGTGAAGACCTTTGGTGACCACGGCCAATTTAGTTACCGTTACGATCCACGGAATCAAAAGCGCTTTGCGGTCAACGCGACGTTGGACGACTTGCGGATCATTAAGGCCCTAAACTTGTACGACGCGCTGACCCACACGACGCGTTACCGGCAAGCGGCGGCGAACCACTTTGCGACCCTTAAGGCCGGCGCGCTGAAGGGCGGGAAGGTTTACGACTACTACAACCCGCAAAGTCGCCAGACGGCCAAGACCAGTAGTTTGGCCTATATCGATTTTAAAACGCTCGGATTTTACGAACGGGGCAGTGCCAGCGGACGCAAGGCTTATCAAGAACAGCTCAAGGTGGTTCGGGGCGGCTACCTGGGCAACGTTTTTCCGCTCTACGCGTCCAGCTTCAACTGGTCGCAACTGACCTATAGCGACCGGGCCCTGAACACGTCCGAAGCCCTGGAAGTGCTGCTGCATCTGGCCGAGATCGGCAAACTAAAAACGGCCAGCCAGAGTTGGCTACAACAACAGGTCAAAGATAAGAAACTGTACAACGGCTACACCACCGCCGGCAGCGTTAGCGATTCGGGCCAGTCGGCGGCCAACTATGCCCTAGCCGCGATGATCTTTGCAACGGTCAACGACCGGCCTAATTATCGCCGCGCCATGGCGCTGGTCTGGCAGGACCAGGTCACCAGCCACGTGGCGATTCAGGGGGGAATCGGCAACGCCCAGAGCGGCCAAAGTTATTCCTTTAACAATTTGACGGCCTTAAACGCGGCCGATTATTAAGCAGGAGGGGGAGCAGCATGTCACGACTTCAAGAATTTAGTCAGCGCACCGGTCGTCGCGTGACCCGGTGGCTATCACCGGCGACGTTTGCCATGTTGTTTGCCGCCATCGTGGTGGGCGGTCTGTTGTTCATTCCGCCCATTCACGGCCTAGCCGACAACGGTGGGTTTGCCCAAATTCTGGCCAACAACGGTCTTTACCCGTTGGGCGGCTACCAGACAGTGGGGTATCTCAACCCGCAACTCGGCTTGATGCGCTATTACGATGAGGTGCGGGCGACCGGTTGGGGCGGTTTCTCATCGCAACGGCTGTTCGTGGGACTGGCCATTGGATTAAATAAACTCTTCTTTAGTACCAGTCGGTTTGACTTACGCTTCTTGGGCTTGGTCTATTACCTTCCCTTCGTAGGGGCCGTGGGGCTACTGACCCGGGCCTTAACGCAGCCGTACCGGCGGATCCGTAGTTACGTTTTAGCGGCGGTGATCGTGTTGGTGTTTGCCGACACGTCGTTGACGCTAGCCTTCAATTCCTTCTACGTGACGCCCATCCTGCTGATCACGGCCATGACCATGGTGGGGAGTCTCCTGCTCTTGCCCCGGACCACCACGTACCGGGGACGGTTGATGAGTTTGTACTTTTTGAGCGCGGCGTTGTTGATCACCAGTCAACCGCAGAACGCAACGCTAACGGTAAGTTACGTGATCATGACCGTGGGTGGGTTCTTCGTCTTTCGCCATCCGGCCCAACGCTTGGGATTGGTGCTGGGACTGACGGTCCTAGTGGCCTGCGGGGTGACCATGGCCTTGGCGCTCACGCCGCAACAACGGAGTATCAATCGGTACCAAGCCTTTACGCACGGTGTCTTGCACGACACCAAGGACCCGAGCAGCGCATTGACCCGTCAGGGCGTGAGTCAGCAGTTTGCGCTGATGCGGGAAAACGACTACTATCCGGTCAACTTTACCGAATTAAGCCCGGATACCCGCTACGTACGCCAACATCTGACCCGTTACGTGGGGGCCGGTTGGGTGCTGACCTATTACGTCCATCATTTGCGGCAATTACGCCAATTACTCGACCTAGCGGCGGCCAATCTGATGGCGACGCAGGTCAAATCGGTGGGAAATTATCCGCCCCATAGTGGGCACGCTCGGGGGGCCCAGGTGAAATTCTTTACGCTGGCAAGCACCACGGCCGGGGCCTTCTTCCCGCGCCGGTTTGCCTTCGATGCGTTGCTGGTCGTCGCTTTGATCATGGTCTTTGGCGTCGGGGCCTATAACGACCTTCGCCAACAGCGAACCTACGGCGTGGTGCGATTCTTTTTGGTGGTGGGGCTACTGTTAAACCTGCTATTGGTCCCGTTACTGGTTATTTTGACCACCGGGGTCACCAACCTGGCGCAGAACCTCCTACTGGCCCCCATCAGTTTGGATTTAGCCCTATTGATCTTGGTGGCGGACCTCTTGAATCACCGCCTCTGGCACGCGGATGATCGGCAGGTGATTGACGATGACTAGACGGTTTATTGGGTTAGTGGGACTGGTCGTTAGCCTATTGCTAGGGGTGACGTTCCTGAATAATGCGGGGGCCCACGCCCAATCCCAGATCAAAACGCAACGGGTCCTGATCGTCTACGATGCCCGTAATCCACGGGCGGGCGGACCGGCTAAAATCGCCACGTTGCAACGGCTATTGGCTAGCGTGGGGGTGCCAACGCAGACCGAGGCGTTGACCAACTATCACGCCGGCCAACTGACCACCCAGAAATACCAGGGGGTCGTGACGCTGGTCGATTGGCCGTCCGGTCACGGCCACAACGCGGCGTTTACTAAGGACCGGGACCGTTTCACGGGGCGTCAGTTGCACATCGGTCAAAACTTGAGTGCCGCGGAAGCCCGGCATCTCCACGCGACGCCGAAAACCCGGTACCACCAACAATTCACGTTGCGTGCGGGGAATAGTTGGCAACTCTTGCCGTTTAGCGAAAATCTAACGGTGCTACCGGGACAGGCGGACCACCAGTTGGGGCAATTACGGGCCCAGGGCACCGACCAGACGACCTACGCTTACGGAACGGTGCGGGACCGTTACGGGTACTTGCCGTATCTAGCCAACGATGGTCTAAGCCTGATTCTGGCCATGCGGACGGTGGCCACGTTGTTCCACCAGACCGGGACGCAGCACCCGTTGTTGACGATTACCGGCGTGACGCCGTATAGCAATCTGCGGCGGCTGCGGCAATTGGGGCAGCAACTGGCGGCCGCTAACATTCCCTTTGCCGTCAGTACCACCACCGTTGCAAATAACACGGCGTTGCAAGGGTTTAGCGACTTTACCCGGACGTTACGCGCCATCGAGCGGGATAACGGGGTGATCTTTCTGCAGACCCCGACCGTGCACGCCGCGGATACCAAGAGCGGCAACACTTTAGAGCAATTGATGGTGGCCCAGTTGAACCAGTTAGGCCAGCGCCAGGTGATTCCGGTGGGACTCAGCGCGCCGGCGTATTGGAACCAGGATAAATTGTTGCGGCGCCACGGCCTGCAACGGGCCAGCGACGTTTTATTGTTGCCCAACCCGACCGGACCGGTTTACGCCCAACGCGATAATTTAGGCGCGACCTACGAGCGAACCTGGTTTGGTTTGTCGTTGCGGTCGTTGCAGACCCAACGTGACGGGCAACTCACACCGGATCAACTGGCCCTCCCAACGGCCATTACCACGCCCATGCCGACCTCGGCCCGGCAGTTAACGGCTACGCTACGCCAGGTCAAAGCGTTACCCGTGACCTGGTATGACCCGCAGCAACGGTTGCAAACCAGTCTGACCAGCGCGTCGGCAACCTTTGCCTATCGCCGGGGGACCTACCTATTGAACGGACAGGCCGTCACGATTGGGACGGATGCGGCCGGGGTGCCGCGCTACCACTTCACCCGCAAGAATCGGGTGGTCTTGGGGAACTACTTCAAGTACCAGGGGTGGGTCCTGTTGATTTTCTTCACCGTGACGACCCTGGTGTTAATCGCGTTTTTGGTGGTGGGACGGCGCATCTATCGGCGTAAGTTCATGCGGCAGAAATAGGTTCGGTCTGGTTAAACTATTGAGGAGGAATTATGAGCGTTTTAGATGTCTTTGTCTTTATTGCAATTCTGGCCATCTGGGGCATCCTGGTGGTGAACCTGGTTTTGACCATGGCCGGCTACACCCAGTACTTAAAGGACGTGCGCACGCCCGCCCCGGAATTACCGGCGGTGCCGCCATTCGTGACCATCATGGTGCCCGCCCATAACGAGGGGGTCGTGATCGTCAAGACGGTGCTGGCCCTCCTTAACTTCGACTACCCCCACGACCGGTACGAGATCATCGTGATCAACGACAATTCTAGTGATAATTCGGCCGAGTTGTTGGCGCGGATTCAGGCGACCTATCCCCAGCGAAACCTGGAAGTGATCAACACGGATCAAAAAACGGGGGGCAAGGGAAAATCGAACGCCCTGAACATTGCCCTCAAGCAGGCGAAGGGGAGTGTGATTTCGGTCTACGATGCGGACAACACGCCCGAACGCCCGGCGCTACGCATCCTCGTCGCCGAGTTACTGCAGGACGACCGTTACGGTGCCGTCATCGGTAAGTTTCGGACGCGGAATAAAAACGCGTCGTTACTGACCCGTTTCATCAACGTCGAAACGTTGTCGTTTCAGTGGATGGCCCAAGCCGGACGGTTACGGCTCTTCAAACTGTGTACGATTCCCGGGACCAACTACGTGATCCGCCGCTCGTTACTGGAACGCGTGGGGGGCTGGGATACCAAGGCCTTAGCCGAAGACACGGAAATCAGTTTTCGTATTTATCGGCTGGGGTACCGCATCAACTTTCAGCCCAAGGCCGTGACTTGGGAACAGGAACCCCAGACCCTCGACGTCTGGTTTCACCAGCGCACCCGGTGGGTCAAGGGCAACATTTACGTGATTTTAAAGAATTTGCCGCTGATCTTTCGGAAGACGGGGCGGCCGATTCGCTTTGATTTGATCTATTTCTTATCGGTTTATTTTTTATTAATGACGTCGTTACTATTGTCCGATTCGGTCTTTGTCCTGTCGGTCGCGGGCGTCGCACACTCGAACTTACGGGGTTTCAATAATACGCTGTGGCTGTTTGCCATCGTCCTCTTCGTGATCAGCACGTTTGTGACGATTACCACGGAAAAGGGGGAGATGACGTTGAGCAATCTGCTCATCATTATTTTCATGTACGTGGTCTACAGTCAGATGTGGTTAGCCGTCGCAGCATACGGAATGGTGGGGTATATTCGTGAACAAGTTTTTCATCAACAAGCAAAGTGGTATAAGACCAAGCGCTACCAGTAGCGGCTGGCGAATTCTGGTGGGCCTGTTAGTGGTGGTCATCAGCTTACTGGGGTCGTTCAGCACGGCTACGGCCAAAGACACCAAGGCCAAGACGGCCACGCAGACCTATACGCAGCCGTTGCAAAACACGACCATGAGCCTGTCGGGGCAAGCGGTCGAGACTAGCAGTTACTTCATTAAGGTCGATTACTGGCGGATGAAGCACGCGACCTTGAACCTGAACTATCAGGTCTCTCAACTGGCAGATCGGCAACTTTCCGATATTACGGTGGCCGTGAACGGGACCAAGTTCTATTCGTTCCGGCCGGTGGCGCAAAGTGGCCTGCAGACCAAGCAAATTACGATCCCGCTGCGACTCTTACGGAGCAGTAATTCGCTAAAAATTAGCGGTCAGATTCTGACGCGTGACGGGAAACACGATTACCGGTTAGCCCAGACGCCGGCGAATTGGTTGACCGTCGATGCCCGATCGAACGTGAACTGTGAGTACACTTTAAAGCAACCCAACGCCAACGTGAACTCGTTTTACGACCACTTCTCGGGACCGGATACTGTCGTCAATCAGCAGTCGGCCATCGAGGTCCCCGCGCAGGCCAGCAACGCGGAACTGACGGCTAGTATGTCGGCTTTAGCCGGTGAGGCGCGGGTCATCACCACCGAGACCCAGCAAATCCCGGTCACCACGCTCACCGACCGGACCGCCCAACGCGCCGATTATCAGCTGATCGTGGCGACCTACGACCACCTGCCAGCTCGTTTCAAACGCCACGTTTCCGCCCAAGCGGTGACCAAACAGGCGGTGATTAAGCGTTACGATGCGCAGGGAAAGCATTACCTGATCGTCACGGCCCCCACGGGTGACCTGTTGATCAAGGCCGGACGCTACGTGGCCAACGCCGAACTGATGCAAGAGACCGCCCATCCCAGTGAGACCGTGCGGGCCGACAGTCAGACGTTCACGTCGTCACTTAATTACGACGGACACTACCAGTTGACCACCACGGCCGATCGTTTAGTGGGGGCCAATCATCAGGAACGCAGCTACTTCGTTAGTCTGCCGGTCGACCGCAATAACGCGGATGGCTCGACCATCAAGGTGGCTCTGCGCTACGCGAAAAACCTCGACTTCCGCTCGGCATTAGCGACCGTTTACATCAACGACACCGCCATTGGCAGTCACAAATTGACGGCGCGGCGAGCGGACGACGATTCGTTTACCGTGAAGTTGCCCAAGGGGCTGGCCCTCGGCAACAGCTTTACCGTTCGCATCGCGTTAGACCTACCGGTACAAACGGCGGCCAACAGTACCAACGCCCAGACGCCCTGGGCCAGCATCGAGCCTAGCAGTCGCGCCAACATTCAATCGGCGCCGGGCAACGACCTTCTGTTTAGCAACTACCCGAATTTATTTCTGCAAAACTCGACCTATGATCACCTAGCCGTGGTCCGGCCCAAGACCATGACACTGGCGGATTACCGCACATTGAGTAGCTTGTTTAACCTGATTGGCAACTACGCGCGGAGTAATCAGGGGCAGATCACCTTCTACCAGGACCGGCCCAGCCAACAGGTCCTGACCCACGACAACGTGATTGCCTTGGGGACGCCGCAACAAAATGCGTTCATTCGCGCGTTGAACGATAAGTTGTATTTCCAATTCGACGCTGCGGGGACCCGCTTGATTTCCAACGAAAAATTAAGCATCGAACCCCGTTACGGGGCCACGTTGGGGACGGCGCAATTGCTGCGGTCACCGTATAATGCCAAAAAGGGGTTACTGGTGATCACGGGAGCCACCCCGGACGACGCGGCCCGGGCGGCCGGCCAAATCAGTAACCAGAAGAACGTCGCCCAGTACACGGGGGATGCCGTGGTGGTGGATCGCGACAACCTGCACCGGGGTTACCGGTTCAAGAAGAACAAGTTGATCGACACGCAGGTCAATTTGAGCCAACGGGTTCACCGTAACCGGCAACTACTGGTGTACTTGGGCATTGCGTTAGGCATCATCGTCATCTTATTGATCGCCATTTTAATGTTACTGAACAAGCACGGCGTCTTGCACCGGTCGCGAAGGGGGAAGCCACATGCATAAAAATACGCGAGAAAGTTGGCTGACCGACATCTACCTGATTGCGTTTCTGGGGTGGATAAGCGTGCTCGCCATTGGGATGGCCGCCACGCGCCCCCATTACCTGCTCCTCAACGCCATCTTCTTGGGAGTGACCATCTGTTTGATCCTGATCACCTACTTCTGGGGCCTGATTACCGGCCTGCTGAGTAACCTGGCGTTCATTTTTGCGCAGTTGCTTACCGTGATCTACGAAAATCAAATCAGGGCGAACCTGGTGCCCTGGGCGTTGGTCTACTGGTTGTTTATCCCGCTGTTACTGTCGTTGACGTTTTACGGGATGACGGCCCACTCTCGGCGCCTGCAGGCCCAAAACGCTAAGCTGCAGAGTGACCTGGTGGAACGGGGGGCCTTCGACGAGGATACTAACCTGCGCACCACGGTCTCCTATATCGAAGATACCGCGGTGTTCACGGAAACCAATCGGCGGTTTGACCTGCCGGTGACCACCATGATCGTGCGGATCCGCTACTTCCAAGAAATGCGCAACATGCTGAGTGACGCGCAGCTGCGGGCCCTGTTACAGTTAGTCTCGCAGACCATCAAGGGGGCCATGCGGACCAACGACATCACGTACCTGCTAGACCGCAGTAACCCGACTTGGGCGGTCCTGCTGTTCACGGACGCCGGCGGGGCGGGCATCGCCGCGAACCGCATCAAGGGAAACTTTGCCAAGGCGTTAAGTAACGACGAGGACTTGTCGAGCTTAGACGTGCGGTTGGTCGTCGGGGTCGCGAGCTGGGATTCCAGCAAGATGCAGTCCCCGTATGACCTGATGAATGCCGGAATTAAAGAAACGGAATACGACGTTTAGGTGTCGGGGTAAAAGGTCAGAACGTTCCTGGTGTTCTGGCCTTTTTGCGGATTTAAAAATGAAGGCGCTCCCGTCAATAATTGCCACGGTTCGGAAATAGACATCATTTCTGAATTAAAGTACAATAGATTTATCAATGCCTAGAATCAGCTAGTTTCTATAATATACGCAAAAATGGGGTCGAAAAATTTTGTCAGGAACGTTTATTAGTTTTGAAGGTCCGGATGGGGCGGGGAAGACCAGCGCCTTACGCGCGATTACCGCGACCCTGCAGCCCATGTTGGGCGACCGGTTGACGGTGACCAGAGAACCCGGTGGTAACGCCATTTCCGAAAGCATCCGGGCCATTATCTTGGACCGGGCCAATACGGCGATGGATTACCGGACCGAAGCCTTGCTTTACGCGGCGGCGCGGCGGCAGCATCTGGCCGAGACCATCCTACCGGCGTTAGCCGCCGGTCAATTGGTCCTATGCGACCGGTATGTCGACAGCTCCGTCGCGTATCAGGGGGCCGGTCGGCAAATCGGTGAACGGGCCGTGGCGCAGATGAATCAATTTGCGACGGACGGCCTGTTACCCGCGTTGACCATCTACTTCGACGTTCCCGCTGAGGTGGGCTTACAACGGATTCAAGCCCACCGCGATCCCCAGCAGGTCGACCGGTTGGACGTTGAAAAAACGGCCTTTCACGACCGAGTGCGGGCCGCGTACTTACGCTTACAAGCGGCCAATCCACAACGAATCAAGTTGATCGATGCGACCCAGACCCCCGACCAGGTGGTGGCGGCCGCGTTGACCTTGATTAAGCAAACGGCCAGCGGTTACTTTACCGCTGGTGCTTAAGGGAGGAACCCATATGAAAATGCTTATTGCCATTGTTCAGGACAAGGATGCTAATCGCCTGAGCAATCAGTTTATTGACCACGATATTCGGGCGACCCGGTTATCCACGACTGGTGGTTTTCTCAAGTCCGGCAACACCACCTACATGATTGGGTTGGAAGACGACCGGGTCGAAGAAGTCCTCGACCTGATCAAAACGGCCAGCCATACCCGCCAACAGTTCATGACGCCACCGGTTAACCTGGACGCCCAATTGGACAACACGTCGTCGTATCCGGTAGAGGTCCAAGTCGGGGGCGCGACCGTCTTCGTCTTGCCCGTCGAACAGTTCCACCGGTTCTAGGGGGTGGCCATGACCGAAGAAACGCCGATAACGACCGCTCAACGGCTCCAGCCACAGTTGGTCGACCACTTCATGCACCTGATTGGCACGCAACGGTTATCCCACGCTTATCTCTTTAACGGGATGGATGGGACCGGCCGCCAAGACCTGGCGCTGACCATTGCGTTGCGGCTGTTCTGCCAGAACGTGACGCCGGCTGGTTTTCCCTGTGGTCAGTGTGCCGAGTGTCGGCGCATTATCGCCGGCGACCACCCCGACGTGATTCGGGTGGTTCCCGACGGTCAACGCATCAAGGTTGACCAAGTCCGTTACCTGAAGGCCGAGTTCAGTAAGAGCGCGGTCGAGGGGAACCAGAAGATCTTTATCGTCGACCAGATTGAACGAATGACCACGGGGGCGGCCAACAGCCTGTTGAAGTTCATCGAGGAGCCCGTGGGCAATACGGTGGCCCTGCTGTTAACGGCCAATAAAAACCTGATCTTACCGACCATCCTGTCTCGAACGCAGATTGTCGACCTCTTACCGGTGGCCCCCAAGGAATTGGCGGCCGCTTTGGCCGAGGTGGGGGTTGCGCCCAGTCAACAGAACCTCTTAGCCACGTTGACCGAAAGCGTGGCGGCGGCTCAGGACTTGCTGGCCGAGGACTGGTTAAAAAACGCGCAAAAGAGTATCGAGCATTGGTTCACGGCCTGCTGTCAGGGCGACGAACGGGCCTTCGTGCGGGTGCAGACCGACCTCTTGCCGTTGGCGATTAACCGGGACCGGCAGGGGATCTTACTCGACATGATCGTTCAGATCTGGCACGACGCCCTGCGGCAACAAACGGGGGCCGTGGACCCGCAGACGTTGACCTATCCGCAGGTCGCCCAGGCCAGTCAACAGATTGCCCAACGGCTGGGGGTCGACCGGTTGGTGGCCGTGGTGACGCTGACGTTAGCGACTCGCGGCCAGTTAGCCGGTAATCTTAATTTTCAAGCAATCTTAGAAGCCTTAACGTTACAAATCCTAGCGCAGATTCCACGGCGCTAAATCGTTTAGAAAAAGGGGTGGCAATTTGGATAAACAAGCAGTGTACGATCAACTCAAGGATTTAAAGGGCCAGTTGGAAACCACGCTGACTCAGTTCAGTGACTTGCAAACCGAACTCACACAGGTCTTTGAACAAAACGCCGAACTCGAAATTGAAAACCAGCACCTGCGCGATCTACTGCGTGAGCTCCAACGGACCTTGCCAGAAGCCCCGGAAACCACGCAACAGGGGCTATCCAAGTCGCGACAGGTCTTGGAGAAACTCTACGAAGAGGGGTTTCACGTGTGCCGGGAATTTTACGGCACGCGGCGGAAGCAAGACGAAGAGTGTGCCTTTTGTTTAGAAGTTATTTATCGCGATCAGTAGGAGGAATTTTGTGACGATGCAACGACAACGGAGCTTTCAAGCCGAGACGGTCGGGCGCTTATACCTGGTGCCCACGCCCATTGGTAACCTCGATGACATGACGTTTCGGGCCGTTAAGACCCTTAAGGACGTTGACCTGATTGCCGCCGAAGATACGCGGAACACGCAAAAACTATTAAATCACTTTGACATCACCACCAAGCAAATCAGTTTCCACGAACACAACACGCAGGAACGGATTCCCCAACTGTTGGCCAAACTCCAGGATGGCTTGCAGATTGCGCAGGTCAGCGATGCGGGGATGCCGTCGATCAGCGACCCGGGTCACGAATTGGTCGTGGCTTGTGCGCAAGCCCAGATTCCAGTGGTTCCGTTGCCCGGCGCTAACGCGGGCTTAACGGCGCTGATTGCGTCCGGTTTGGCCCCACAACCGTTCTACTTTTACGGTTTTTTAGACCGGAAACCCAAGGACCAAAAAGCCGAAATCGGTGAGCTGGCACAACGGCCGGAAACCCTGATTTTCTACGAAGCGCCTCACCGCTTGAAGAAAACGCTGGCAAACTTAGCGGCCGGTCTGGGAGCGGAGCGGCCCGCGGTCCTGTGCCGGGAACTGACCAAGCGTTACGAGGAATTCTTGCGGGGTAGCCTGAGCGAGCTAGCTGACTGGGCCGCCACTGATACCGTGCGCGGGGAGTTTGTGGTGTTGGTGGGCGGTAACCCGCACCCGACTACGGCAGAGGATACCGTGGACTTGAGCGAACCGATTCCGGTACAGGTGGACCGGCTGATTGCCGCCGGGGAGAAGCCCAACGCCGCTATCAAGGAAGTTGCCAACCTCCGTCACTTGAAGAAACAAGAGGTTTATCGAATTTATCACCATCTAGATCAAGAGCAGGAGGCCCCTACGGATGAGCGCTAAAGCCTATACAGAACCCCATCGCGTCGTCTATTACGAAGCCGACGACACCGGTCACTTGACCGTGGCGATGTTGATTAATTTGTTTGTCCTGGTGTCCGACGATCAAAGTAATGATCTCGGCTTACCGACCGACTTTATCCAAAGCTTCGGGGTCGGCTGGGTGGTCACCCAGTATCACGTGCAGATCACGCGCCTCCCCCGGACCGGGGAGACGGTCACGCTGAAGACCCGGGCTACGGCCTATAACCGTTACTTTGCCTACCGGGAATACTGGTTGTTAGACGCCAATGGCGAAACGTTGGCGTACGGGGAGGGCATCTGGGTCACCATGAGCTACGCCAACCGGAAGATCACCACGATTCCGGCCGCCATCATGGCGCCTTATCAAAGTGAAGAGACCAGCCGTCTACCACGGTTACCGCGGCCCAAGCGGTTAGACGAAACGGCCACGCTGACCACCAAGCCCTACCGGGTGCGCTACTTTGACATTGACAATAACGGTCACGTCAATAACGCGCACTACTTCGACTGGTTGCTCGACAGCTTACCGGCCGACTTCTTACGGACGCACCGACCGGTCGACGTTCAGATTCGGTTTGAAAACGAAGTCCAGTACGGCCATCAGGTGGCGAGTCAAGTGGTCCACGCCGACGCTGCGACCACGCAACACCGGATTATGATTGGCGACACCATTGCGGCCATTGCGACGGTGGGCTGGCAAAGCATCTAAACGTCTAAGCTTTGCTTAAGTGCCCGTCACGGGTGTAGTCGATTAGACTTTGTGGTAGTATAGTAAACTGAATAAATAGTAAGAACTGGTCCCGGGCTACCGGTGCGGGACCATTAGCGCGGAGCAGTTGACGGAGCGGTGTCGCGAATCTGGCGCGCCGCTCTTAGCATCTGCTTGCGTCAATTCGTTGAGGGGGACCAAGAAAAAAGATGAAAGTTTTAGCAATTGATACGTCTAATCGACCGTTAAGTGTCGCCGTTTTAGAGGATGAAACGGTCCTGGCGACGATTACGGTAACGGTCCACCAAAAGCACGCGGAATACCTCTTACCCGAGATCGAACGTCTCTTGGGGATGGCGGATTTGAAGCCCACCGACCTCGATCGCATCGTGGTGGCAGCGGGACCGGGGTCCTACACGGGCATTCGGATTGCCGTGACCACCGCTAAGACGTTGGCCTCGACGTTAAATCTCGACCTGGTCGCCGTCTCTAGTCTGGCGACCTTAGCGGCCAACGTGCCGGTCGAAGGGGCGTTGGTGGCCCCCATGTTTGATGCTCGGAACCACAACGTCTTCGCCGGGCTGTACCGGATTCAAGCCGGCGTTCCGGTACCCGTGATTCCGGATGCCCACACCGACGTCACGGCCTTTTTAACGGCCGTGAAGGAGTACGCGGAGCCGGTCTGGTTCCTGGGCGATGCCAGTCACTTTAGCGAACTGATCCATACGACGATTTCGGCCGCCACGCCCGCCATCAGCGCGTGGCTGAACCTGCCCCAGGTGGCGACCATCGGCTTGCTGGGACAACACCTCACGCCGGTCGCCGATGTTGATCGGTTCGTCCCGAATTATTTACGTTTGACCCAAGCGGAAGCCGAATGGCGCGCGAAGAACCCAAAAGAGGATAACCAATCATATGTTGAAAAAATTTAAAATTTGGTATAAAAACGTTTTTGGTAGCCGGCGGGAATTGGTCCGCGAAGAGGCCCTGGGGGTCAAGAATCACCAGGTCAAGATTAACGACGTCTCGTACTTTGTGGCCAAGGCTTTGTTTACCGACATTCCGGAAATGATCGAAATTGAACGGGCCGTTTACGCGGGCAAGGCTCCGTGGGATTCAACGGCCTTTGCGAACGAATTGCGCCGTGAGAAGGACCGGCTGTACCTGGTTATTCGCAAGAACGACCGGCTGCTGGCCTTCATTGGCAGTACCTTTGACGAACGGACCCGCGATGCTCATATCACCAACATCGCCGTGTTACCGGATTATCAAGACCGGGGTTTAGGGCGTTTTCTGCTCAATATCATGATCAAGAAAGCCCAACAGTTGAATTACAAGACGGTTAGTCTGGAAGTGCGGGTCTCTAATCAACAGGCCCAGCACCTGTACAAGGACCTTGATTTTCAACAAACGGGCGTCAAGCGCGGGTACTACTTTGGGGACCACGAAGATGCGGCCGATATGGTCTTAAACCTGCAGACCGCCTCAGCGTCAGCGGAGACCCAAGAAACGCAAGAAGCACAAGCCCATAATTAACTAGCAACGCGCGGCAGCGTCCGCGCGTTTTTTCCGGGGAAAATTAGAAGGAGTGAGTCCAACGGATAAGCGAAATTTAATTCTAGCGTTCGAATCGAGTTGTGATGAAACCAGTGTGGCCGTTATCGAAGACGGGCACAAGATCTTGTCCAACATCGTGGCAACGCAGATCAAGAGTCACCAACGGTTTGGCGGCGTGGTACCCGAAGTCGCGAGTCGTCACCACATTGAAGAGGTCACGCTGTGCATCAAGGACGCCCTGCAGGAAGCGGCTGTGTCCTACGACGACCTCGACGCCGTGGCCGTCACGTACGGGCCTGGCCTGGTGGGGGCGTTACTTATCGGGGTCACCGCCGCAAAGACGGTGGCCTTTGCCCACGATTTACCGTTGATCCCGGTCAACCACATGGCCGGCCACATCTATGCGGCCCGCTACGTGGAACCCATCGAGTTCCCGGCCATGGCGCTCTTGGTTTCCGGGGGGCACACGGAACTGGTCTACATGCCCGCCGAAAATCAATTTGAGATCATCGGGGAGACCCGTGACGATGCCGCTGGCGAAGCCTACGATAAGGTCGGTCGGGTAATGGGCGTCAACTATCCGGCGGGAAAGACGGTCGACGAATGGGCCCATCAGGGTCACGATACGTTCCACTTTCCGCGGGCGATGGAGAAGGACGATAATTTCGACTTTAGCTTTAGTGGGTTGAAGAGTGCCTTCATCAACACCACCCACCACGCCGACCAGATTGGCGAAACGCTCGACAAGCACGACTTGGCGGCCAGCTTCCAGCAGGCCGTGGTCGACGTATTGGCAGAAAAGACCTTGCGGGCCTTACGGGACTACCCGGTCCACCAGCTGATCTTAGCCGGTGGCGTGGCCGCCAACCTGGGCTTACGGGAACGGCTGGACCACGACCTGGCGACCGTCAACGGGACGCACCTGGTCAAGGCACCGTTGAAGTTGTGTGGCGATAACGCCGCGATGATTGGGGCCTTCGCCAACGTGGCGTACCGGCACGGCGTCTTCGCGGATGCCACGTTGAATGCGGACCCTAGTCTGGAATTCGACTGGGTCGCGGACGCGGCGAAGTAAGCTTAAATTAAAAACAAGCCTTAAAAAAGGTCAGTCACCCGCGAGAATTATCTCGGGAGTGGCTGACCTTTTTGACGTTAATCGGTAAATTCTTCGAGTTCTAAACTCTTAGTCGTCCAGTCGTCTTCGACGGTGTTGAGTTCCTGGTTGGTGGCGTCCAGTTGCTGCTGAAGGTCCCCCAGTTTCTCGACGTCGTTGAAGTAGTCGGGCTGACTCATGGTCTTTTCGATGTCGGCCTTTTGGGCTTCCAGCTTGGCCATCTGCGCCTCGAGGGCGTCGACCTGCCGGGAGAGTTTCCGCTTGGCCTTTTGGTGTTCCTTTTGTTGTTGGTAGTCGACCTGCGTTTGCTTGGGTGCAGCGACCGTGGGGTGCGCCGCTTCGGCCTCGGCGGCTTCCTTGGCCGCGTAGGCGTCCTGTTCGGCCTTCTTATCCACGTAGTAGTCGTAGTTGCCGAGGTAGCGGGTGGTCCCGTCCGGACTCAGCTCGATGACCTGATTGGCCACCTGGTTGATGAAGTACCGGTCGTGGGAAACGAACAGAATAGTGCCGTCAAATTCGTTTAAGGCCGTTTCCAAGACTTCGCGGCTGTCGATGTCCAAGTGGTTGGTGGGTTCGTCGAGCATCAAGAAATTGTCGTGACGCAGGGCCAGCTTAGTCAAAAGCAACCGAGCTTTTTCGCCCCCACTTAGGCTGTGAACGGTCTTGTCGACGTCGGCGCCGGTAAACAGGAAGCTACCCAGAATTGAGCGGATATCGCCCTCGGGTGTTGTGGGATGGTCGTCCCAAAGTTCGTGTAGAACGGTCTTCTTGTCGTGCAGGTTGGCCTGGTCCTGGTCGTAGTAACCGGTGTCCACGCCGGTGCCGAAGATGATCTGACCCTTGAGTGCCGGAATCTTACCGAGAATCGTTTTAAGTAGGGTGGATTTACCCACCCCGTTAGGCCCCACGATGGCGATGGCCTGGTGTTTCTTGATGTCGAGGTTGATGGGCGAGCATAAGGTCTGACCGTCGTATCCGACCGCGGCGTTGACCACGTCGAGGACCACGTTACCGCTTTGGCGGTGGGGCCGGAAGGTAAAACGCGCGACTTTTTCGTCGCCTTCAGGTTTGTCCAACCGGTCCATCTTTTCCAATTGTTTCCGGCGTGCCTGAGCCCGCTTGGTGGTGGAGGCGCGGACAATGTTGCGGTTGACAAAGTCTTCGAGTTTCGAGATTTCGGTCTGCTGCTTGTCGTATTCCTTCCATTCCTGTTGGAGACGTTGGGCCTTTTCGTCGATGAAGTGCGAATAATTTCCCGGGTAATGGTGGAGACTGCCGCGGGCCATATCGTAGACTTCGGTGGCCACGTGGTCGAGGAAGTACCGGTCATGGGAGACCACGAGCAAAGCGCCGGGGTAACCTTGGAGGTAACCTTCCAGCCAGGTCAACGTCTCGACGTCCAGGTGGTTGGTGGGTTCGTCCAAGATCAGTAGGTCGGGCTTTTCCAACAGGCGCTTGGCTAAGGCCAGCTGGGTCCGTTGTCCTCCGGAGAGTTCGCTGATGGGTTTATCGTAGAATTCTTCGCCAAATTCGAACCCGTGCAACACGCCACGAATTTCGGCTTGGTAACCGTAACCGTTTTGGTCGCTAAAATCCTGTTGGAGTTGATCGTAGGTTTTGGTAATTTGGTCGAACTGTTCGGTGTCGGCAATCACGGCTGGGTCACTCATTTGGGCTTCCAGGTCGTGAATCTTGCGCTCCATGGCGCGTTGTTTGGCGAACACCGTCAACATTTCGTCCCAAACCGATTTATCGGAATTGAGGCCCGCGTTCTGGGCTTGATAGCCCACGGTCAGTCCCCGTTTGCGGGTGATTTGGCCTTCGTCGGGGGTGGTCTCCCCGGCAATCATTTTAATCAGGGTGGATTTACCAGCCCCGTTGCGCCCGACTAAGGCGACCCGTCCGTGTTCGGCAACGTCGAGGTTGACGTCGTGGAAGAGGACGGTGGCCCCGAAACGTCGGGTCACTTGTTGGACTTGTAAGAGAATCACAAAACCAACCTCCTTTTACGCAGTTTGCGGTTATTAATACTCTACATTTTAGCATATTGTGCAGTTAAGCCGAAATATTGTCGGGGTAAACTGCCTGAGTTTTCCCGTGATGGCGCCCCTCAACAAGTAATGAAAGAAAAAATTGCGTTTTGCCGTACTTTGTGAAATAATTTAAAGCGCTGCTCACTCGTGCAGATTGTGAAAAATTACAATAATTATTTGCAATTTCTTTCACAAGAATGGCTGATATGCTATAATCTATAGGAAATGAGATTTCACAATTGTCGAATTAGTTAAGTCTATAAAGTCGTCGGGACTGAAATGGTTTTAGCGATGACCGGCAATAATTGATTAGGAGGTAACATGCTTTGACAGAACAAAAAATTCCACGCGCGACGGCTAAACGTCTGCCGATTTACTATCGCTACTTAAATATCTTACTAGACGCCGATAAAACGCGGGTCTCTTCGACGGAACTTTCCGAAGCCGTGAAGGTGGATTCAGCCACCATCCGGCGGGACTTTTCCTACTTCGGGGCCTTAGGGAAGCGGGGCTACGGCTACGACGTTGAAAGCCTGATCAAGTTTTTCCGCAAGATCTTAAACCAGGACCGGTTGACCAACGTGGCGTTGATCGGGGTCGGGAACATGGGTCACGCGTTGTTAAACTTTAATTTCCACCAGGACAGTAACGTCCGGATCAGTGCGGCGTTTGATATTAATGAAGATATCGCCAACACGATTCAAAGTGGCGTGCCGATTTATCCGATGACGGATTTACGGACGCAACTGGAGGAACAACAGATTCAAGTGGCCATCTTGACGGTCCCATCGGACGTGGCGCAAGAGGTGACCAACGAAGCGGTCGCGGGAGGCATCAAGGGAATCTTGAACTTCACGCCGCTACGGATTACGGTGCCTAAGGGCGTGCGGGTCCAAAACGTGGATCTGACCAACGAATTACAAACATTGATTTACTTCTTGGAACATTACAATCACAAAGATTAAACGAAAGTCGTAGTCTGAAAGGATTACGGCTTTTTTGTATAAGAGTGCGTCCAGGGGCGGTCAGCGGGTGAGCATTAACGTCATTTCGGTGATTAGCCTGGGCTTGGCTAATTACCGAAATGGGGTTAAGCGGAACCCGTTGCCCCTGGTAAGCACGTTTCGGTGGCCGCAGATGGCGCCAATGTAAGGGCGAAATTCCAAATACTGGATAATCTTGGTAATTTAAGCAAAACTACCATCAGTCACTCATTTTAATCAAGTACTCTCAGGTCTCCCATCATTTCCCCCAAAAAGTCCCCCGTAACTTTAAGCAAAACCTTAAGTTTTCTTCCCGCCAGACAAAATAAGTGCGTCCCTTCCCGGAGTTTAGGTAGAATAGGGGGCAGATTAGCACTCACCAAGAAAGTTTGCCAAATTCCTTGATTTTTAAAGGGAAAAATCATATATTAGAAACTGTGATTAGCACTTATGTTAGTCAAGTGCTAATAGTGCTAAAACTAAAGTTGATTAGTAAGTTCATTGGAGGGATTCAAGTGTTAAAACCATTAGGAGACCGCGTCATTTTAGACCAACCACAAGAACAAGAAGAAACGGTTGGCGGCATTGTATTAGCAAGTAATGCCCAAGAAAAGCCTCAAACGGCCAACGTTGTTGCAGTCGGCGACGGCCGGGTGTTGGACAATGGCGAAAAGGTTGCGCCAAGCGTTAAGGTTGGCGACAAGGTTTTGTTTGACAAGTATTCCGGTACTGAAGTGAAGTACCAAGACAAGACTTACCTTGTTTTACACGAAAAGGACTTAGTTGCGGTTATCGACTAACCCCTTTCCCACGATTGATCCAAAACTCATTTTTAAAAAAATTTCGTATGAGGTGAACTAGAATAATGGCTAAAGAATTAAAGTTTTCTGAAGATGCACGTAGCGCAATGTTAGCTGGTGTCGACAAGTTAGCCGACACGGTAAAGACCACCTTAGGACCTAAAGGACGTAACGTTGTTTTGGAACAAAGTTACGGTAACCCAACCATCACTAACGATGGGGTCACGATTGCTAAGTCAATCGAATTAGAGGACCACTTCGAAAACATGGGTGCCAAGTTGGTTTCCGAAGTTGCTTCCAAGACCAACGACATCGCCGGTGACGGAACCACGACCGCAACGGTCTTGACTCAAGCCATCGTAAACGAAGGCATGAAGAACGTCACGGCCGGTGCTAACCCAGTTGGTATCCGTCGCGGGATCGAAAAGGCAACGGCCGCTGCGGTTGATGGTCTGCACAAGATGTCCCATGACGTCAAGACCAAGGACGATATCGCCCAAATCGCTTCCATTTCTTCTGCTAGTCAGGAAACTGGAAAGTTAATTGCCGATGCCATGGAAAAGGTTGGTAACGACGGGGTCATCACCATTGAAGAATCCCGTGGGGTGGACACCAGCTTGGACGTGGTTGAAGGTATGCAATTCGACCGTGGCTACATGTCACAATACATGGTCACCGACAATGACAAGATGGAAGCTAACCTGGATAACCCATACATCTTGATTACCGACAAGAAGATTGCCAACATTCAAGACATCTTACCATTGTTACAATCCGTGGTTGAACAAAGCCGTTCATTGTTGATCATCGCTGATGACATTACCGGTGAAGCCTTACCAACCTTGGTTCTGAACAAGATGCGGGGGACCTTCAACGTGGTTGCCGTTAAGGCCCCTGGCTTTGGTGACCGGCGGAAGGCTCAACTTCAAGACATCGCCGTTTTGACTGGTGGGACTGTGATTACCGATGACTTAGGTCTGAACTTGAAGGACACGACCATTGATCAATTAGGTCAAGCCCAAAAGGTCAACGTTACCAAGGACAACACCACCATCGTGGAAGGTTCTGGTGCTAAGGACCAAATCGCTGCCCGGGTTGAAGAAATCAAGGGTCAAATCGCTGACACGACTTCTGACTTCGACCGTGACAAGCTGAAGGAACGTTTGGCTAAGTTAGCCGGCGGTGTTGCTGTGGTTCGGGTCGGTGCTGCTACCGAAACCGAATTGAAGGAACGTAAGTACCGGATCGAAGATGCTTTGAACGCGACCCGTGCCGCCGTTGAAGAAGGCTTCGTTGCTGGTGGTGGGACCGCTTTGATCAACGTGATCAAGGATGTCGCTGCCGTGAAGGCCGAAGGTGACGAACAGACCGGGGTCAACATCGTGCTTCGTGCACTGGAAGAACCCGTTCGTCAAATCGCCACGAACGCCGGGGTCGAAGGCTCCGTTGTGGTTGAACACCTGAAGGGTGAAAAGCCAGGCGTTGGGTACAACGCTGCCGATGACAAGTACGAAGACATGGTTGCTGCCGGGATTACCGACCCAACCAAGGTTACTCGTTCTGCTCTGCAAAACGCCGCTTCCGTTTCCGCCTTGTTATTGACCACGGAAGCCGTTGTCGCTGACAAGCCAGAAAAGAACCCTGCACCAGCTGCCCCAGCCGCACAACCCGGCATGGGCGGTATGATGTAAGCCGTTCAATTTAAGTTAACAATCAGAACACCCCCGTCCAAACAGACGGGGGTGTTTTTTGGTTGTGAGAAATTCGGGAATTACCGATATTTTAAACGATTATATACCCAGATAGTTCGGTCTCGTGACGGCCGGGGAATAGCCATTTAGACTGGCAAATGACAGTATTTTAACGGACCCTAGTTTGGGGTGAAGGATAATCATTATCCTTACGGGACCGGACGTTGGCGGCGATTATTTTTGTGAGAACGCTTTAATTTTCGACCTACTTTAACGGCGAAAAAAATTGCGGGTTGCTTACGCTAAGAATTGTGGTAATGTTGAGCTAGAAGTAGTAGAATGACGTTTGCATTCGCAAAAGCGAGTGGAGTTGAACCGGCCAATGACCGGATTTTCGAGTTATTATTTTCGTGGAGATAAGGAGTAAATTGTCATGTGGCATTATTTAAAGCGGGTTTTGATTGGAAAACCCCTCAAGACCATGGACGAAGGCGGTCAGTCGCTCACTAAGTTCAAAGCCTTAGCGTTATTATCCTCTGATGCCTTATCCTCCGTGGCTTATGGTACTGAGCAAATTACCACAGTCTTAATTACCTTATCCGCCGCAGCCCTGATGTATCAATTATGGGTTGCTGCTTTGGTTTTAATCCTGTTATTTGCGATCACGCTTTCTTACCAGCAAATTATTCATGCTTACCCGTCCGGTGGGGGGGCCTACGCGGTCGCCAGCACCAACTGGGGGCAATCGGCTGGGTTGGTCGCCGGGGGCTCACTACTGGTAGATTACATGCTGACCGTGGCCGTATCGACGACTTCCGGGACCGAAGCGATTACGTCGGCGATTCCGGCGTTGTATCCTTATTCGGTTCTGATCTCGGTTTTAATTGTGATTGGAATTATGTTATTGAATTTACGGGGGATGCGTGAATCGGCCGCTTTTCTCACCGTGCCGGTCTACTTCTTCATCCTGATGATTTTGGTCATGATTGGCGTAGGATTCTATAACATCGTGTCGGGAAACGTGACCTATCACGCTTCGGCGGCAGTCGGGGCACCCGTCCAGGGAATGACATTATTACTGTTCCTGCGGGCCTTCTCCTCCGGGTCATCATCGCTGACTGGGGTGGAAGCCATCAGTAACGCGGTGCCAAACTTTAAGGAGCCCAAGCGGCACAACGCGGCGGCGACCCTGGCGATCATGGCACTGATCCTGGCAATCTTCTTCTCCGGGATTACCTACTTGAGTTACTACATGGGCATTCGGCCACAGTCTGGTCAAACGGTATTGTCTCAGATTGCCGGTGGCGTCTTTGGCCACGGTGTCCTGTACTACCTGTTGCAACTGTCGACGGCGTTGATTTTAGCCGTGGCGGCGAATACTGGGTTCTCGGCCTTCCCCATCCTGGCTTACAATTTGGCCAAGGATAAGTTCTTACCGCACGCCTACCTCGACCGGGGGGACCGGTTGGGTTACTCTAACGGGATCATCTCGTTAGCGGTCGGGGCCATTGTCTTGATCTTCATTTTCCACGGGCAAACCACGCTCTTGATTCCGCTGTATGCGATTGGGGTGTTTGTGCCGTTTACCTTGTCGCAATCCGGGATGATTATTCATTGGTTCCGGACGCGGGAAGGTTGGTGGCTGGGTAAGGCGGCCATCAACCTGCTCGGGGCCTTGATTTCGGTTGGGCTAGTGTCCATCTTGCTGGTCCTGCGGTTCGGTAACGTTTGGCCGTACCTGATCATCATGCCGCTGTTATTGATGATGTTCTACCGGATTCACCAACACTACCTGAACGTGGCTCGGCAGCTACGGGTGGCGGCTAACGCCAAGACGGAGAGCCACCAATACGATGGGGCGACCGTGATCGTGTTAGTCAGCAACATCACCCGGGTGACCAGTGGGGCGATCAACTATGCCCGGTCGATTGGGGATTACGTCATCGCCATGCACGTGTCGTTTGATGAAAACCCGAAGAAGGAACACAAGACGGCCTTGGAATTTAAGGAAGAATTTCCGGATATTCGGTTCGTCGATATCCATTCCTCGTACCGCTCCATTGCGACACCGACGCTACGGTTCTGCGACGTGATTGCCAAGCGGGCGACGGAACGGAACTTTACCACGACGGTACTGGTTCCCCAGTTCGTTCCCCGGCACCCTTGGCAGAATATTCTGCATAACCAGACGGCGTTACGCCTACGGACGATTCTAAATTCTCGGGAAAATATCATCGTGTCCACGTATAACTATCATTTGAAAAAATAAACTTTAAACTGAAATAGCCTAAGATTAGCTCTGTAAAATCAATCCGATTTTACGGAGCTAATTTTTCTACGTCTTGTCAATGGAAATGTTGTTAAATCAACGATTCATGATAAGAA
>NZ_AZDW01000026.1 GCF_001434115.1 Levilactobacillus zymae DSM 19395 | reverse complement strand
GAGGCATAGGAGCACCCCGTCGGGTAACTTCTATGCCTCTAAGCTTAGTATTTTTAAAATGGGCTGATCTAATTAAAGGGTTAGGCTGTTGGTGCCCAGAAAGAAGTTGACCTTGAGCGCGTCGGCCACTTGCGGGATGTCCGTCGCGGCGACTTCGGCCGGCACCAGCGTCAACCCGGCACTGTCGGTCAGGCGCTTAGTAGCGGTCCAGTCGGCCAACCGGTCGGCGGGGTCCCCGGCACTCAGGACCCGTTCAAAGCCCTGGGTGGCTAACCAGTCGATGGCGCCCCCGCGGTCTTGGGGCCGGATGGCGTCCCAGTCGGTACTAAAGGTCATGGTCATGCCGCCAGCCGCGGCCACTAGGGGCCGTAAGCCTTCGCGGTCGATGCGGCGGTTAGCGTCGAGCGCACCTAAAATTACGCCGTCGACACCGAGCTGCTGGGCTTCGAGAAGGTCGGCCTCCATGATTTTGATTTCTACGTCGTCGTAGGGGGTGTTACCGCCCCGCGGCGCAATCACCAGGTCGAGGCTCATCCGGTGCTCGTGGGCGTACCGGACGGCTTCGCCCATGACGCCTTTACTGACAGTGGTCCCGCCCACGGCAAGGTTGTCCGCCAAGGCGACGCGTTTCGCCCCGGCTTCCGTAGCGGCCAACAAGGGGCCGTAGTTTTCTAATAACGGTTCGATTAATCGCAAAACCGATCATCCTTTCTAAACTTGGCCGAATCGCCCGCCACTTCCGGGGAATATGGTACAATGAATGCACTTATTTCACGGGAGTACCGAGAACCTGTCCGACCAAAACGTGATGCGTTAAATGGGTAAGTGTGGTTAAGATGCACCCACTATTTTACGCAGACTCACGGGCGGAAGTAAAGGGATGCTCCTCAGTGGTGATTGGAGCGCGAAAAAGTTTATGAAAAAGATTGATCGGGCCGCGGCCTTTTTAGGCCAGCACGTCGGCCTTTTCCGTTGTCCCGTGTGTCACGACCCGTACGACCACGTGGCCGAGCATAGTTTAGTTTGTCCACAGGGCCACAACGTTGACCTTTCCAAGAAGGGGATGCTGTATTTTATGCAGCGGGCCGTGGCCAGCGAATACGATGACGCGATGTTAGCCGCCCGGCGGCGAATGTTGCAGGCTGGCCTGTTTACCGGAATCACCGATGCATTTGCGGCCCACCTGCCGGCGACGCCCCAGACGATTTTAGACGTGGGGTGTGGGGAAGGGACCCCGTTAGCCGCGGTGTTGGCGCACCGGAATGGTCACGACACGGCCGTGGGGTTTGACATTTCGAAGCCGGGCATCAACCTGGCGACCCAACTCGACACCAAGGCCTTTTTCTGTGTGGCCGATTTGGCGCAGATGCCGTTTACCGACCAGCAGTTTACGGCGGTACTGGATTTATTTTCGCCGTCGGCTTACAAGGAATTCAACCGGATCATCGCACCGGGCGGGCAACTCTTGAAGGTGATTCCCAACGCCGATTACCTGATCGAACTGCGGCAGGCCATTTTCCCGGCCGGCAACGCCCATGCCCAGTACGACAACAGCAATGTTTTGGAACTTTTCAAACAACATTATCCGCAAGCCACCAGCGAACGAATTCGCTACCAGGTCCCGGTCGCTCCGGAACGGTTCGCCGATTTGATGTTGATGACGCCGATGCATTGGGGCGCCAATCAGGACCGGCTCGACCAAGTTGCCGCGCAGCCGTTCCCCGCGATTACGGTCGACGTGACGTTACTATGTGCACAACCGAGCGAGGTAAACCGTTAAAAGAAATTCTGCGCGCCCCTTGAAGACCTGACAGCGGCGTGTTATATTGAGCAATGAGAAATCGTTTGGCGGTCGATATCAGCGGGTAACTGTTAGCGGCTGACAAGTAGTACTTCACTAAGGTAGCTCCTCGCCGTGCCCACACCGAGGAGCTACTTTTTTTGTGGGCTTTAACTTGTCAAAGGCCGGCGGAGTTGACTATAATAATGAAACAGAACGAATGTTTGAGAAGAGAACGGAGAAGAGAATTTATGACCAACCATATTGCGTTATTTGAACCGTTATTTCCCGCTAACACGGGGAACATTGCCCGGACTTGTGCCGGGACCGATACCGTTTTAGACCTGATCAAGCCCCTTGGGTTTTCGGTCGACGACGCACATCTGAAGCGGGCCGGCCTGGATTACTGGGATAAGGTCGACGTACGCTACCACGACAACCTGCCAGCCTTTTTAGACTCGATTGCCGATCCGACCCAACTATATTTAGTTTCGAAGTTTGCCGAACAGGATTACACGGAACCCGATTATTCGTTGAACGATAACGACCATTACTTCTTATTCGGGAAGGAAACGACCGGGTTACCGGAACCGTTCATGCGCCAACACGAAGAAAAGTGTATCCGGATTCCGCAAGATGACAGCCACATTCGGGCGTTGAACCTCTCGAACAGTGCGGCCATCGTGATCTACGAAGTTTTGCGGCAACAAGCTTTTCCGAACTTGGAACGGATTCACCGGTATCCTCACGACAAATTAAAGTAATGACGACTTAGAGAGGAGGCCGCAAGTTGGCGACGAAACGAAAAACGACCCGCCGTAAGTCGACGCGGCGGCGCACCACGAAAAAGACGAGCGCCCAACCTTTCCCGTATACGCGTAACGTGGTGGGGCTGGTCTTATTGGCCCTGGCGGCGTTAGGCCTATTTAATCTCGGCTTATTGGGAGCCCTGTGCGCGAATTTGATGCGGCTGGTGGTGGGGGAAACCTACCCGTTTGGTTTAGTCGTGATCGGCGCGCTGGGTGTCACGTTAGCGGTGACCGGCACCTGGCCCCAGCTAGCCCGCCATTACTGGACGGGTAGTGGCCTGATCTATGGCGGCTGGCTGTTATGGGCCAGTGCCACGGCCTTTGCGACGGCCGACCAACACAGTGGTTTTCTGGCGACGGTCTGGCACAGCGGCTTAGCCGATCTGGTCTCGGGCGGCCGGACCACCGATTTAGGCGGTGGGCTCATTGGCGCGTTAGGGTTGTCCGTGATTGCCTGGTTGATCGCCCTACTGGGAGCCCAGATTGCGGCCTGGCTGATCATGGCTGGCGGGGTCCTGGTCTTCTTCCAGATTCCGTTGACCGACGTTCAACACGCCTTACAGCGCAGCGGACAGTGGCTGGGCCGGGGACTTACCGGCCTGACGCAGGCCGTCCAGCGCGGGCGCACACAGCTGCAAGCCCGCCGGCAGACACCGGCGGACACGGGCACGTCGAGTGACGACAAGGACCTTCCGGAGCCCCGCAGTACCGGGGCACCGAAAGCGCCGACGCCGAAACCCACGTCACAGCCGGCTGACCCGCCGGCCCAACCCAGCTATCATGTGACCGTGGCGGCGAACGAAACGTCACGGCCAACGACCACACCAGCCGAACCGGCGACCGACAGCGAGTCGACCGAACCGCTGGTGGGCAATACCGAGGTCGATCCCAATTATCAATTACCGACGCCCGACCTGTTGAAGCAGGTCCCACCGGTCGATCAGACCGAAGAGGTCAACGCCATCGACGCCAACACCAAGATTTTGAAGCAGACGCTCGATAGTTTTGGGGTGGATGCCGAGGTGAAAAACGTCAGTCTGGGGCCGTCGGTGACCGAGTACGAATTGCACCCGGCCATCGGGGTCAAGGTCTCCCGCATCGTGAACCTGGCCGACGATTTGGCCCTCGCCCTGGCCGCTAAGGGAATTCGGATTCAAGCACCGATCCCGGGGAAGTCCTTGATTGGAATCGAAGTGCCGAACAAGGAAGTCTCTACGGTGGCCTTTCGGGACGTGGTCGAGGCTCAACCGCCCCATCCCGGGCATCCCTTGGAGGTGCCGTTGGGCCGCAACGTGACGGGACAGGTCGTCACCATGGATCTGACCAAAATGCCCCACTTGCTGATTGCCGGCGCGACCGGGAGTGGGAAGTCGGTGGCGATTAACGGCATCATCACCAGTATTTTGATGAACGCCCGCCCGGATCAGGTCAAAATGATGCTGATTGATCCGAAAAAAGTGGAATTAAGCGTCTATAACGGGATTCCCCACTTGCTGACTCCGGTAGTCTCCGAACCCAAGAAGGCCGCGCGAGCCCTACATAAGGTGGTCGCCGAGATGGAACGGCGCTACGAACTGTTCTCGCAATTCGGGCAACGCAAGATCTCGGGGTATAACGCCTTCGTGAAAAAGGCCAACGCCGAAGATAATCAGGCGCGGCCGACTCTGCCGTACATCGTGGTCATCGTCGACGAATTGGCCGACTTGATGATGACGGTGTCCAGCGAGGTCGAAGACGCCATTATTCGGTTGGCCCAGATGGGGCGGGCCGCCGGAGTCCATATGATTCTGGCCACCCAACGACCTTCCGTTGACGTCATTACCGGTTTGATCAAGGCCAACGTGCCGTCGCGTATCGCCTTCGCCGTTTCCAGCGGGATCGATTCGCGGACCATTCTGGACACCAACGGGGCCGAAAAGCTCTTGGGCCGCGGGGACATGCTCTTTCAACCGGTGGACGCCAATTCGCCCGTCCGGGTGCAGGGGGCGTTTATTCCCGACGAAGACGTCAGCAACGTGGTCGACTTTATCAAGCAACAACAAACGGCCGATTACGATGAAGACATGATGGTGACCGACGAGGAGCTGCAACAAGACGAAAAGGGCGATAGCGACGACGAATTGTTCGACGACGCGTTAGCCTTTGTGGTGGACCAGCAAAAGGCCAGCACCTCGCTGTTGCAACGGCGGTTCCGCATCGGGTATAACCGGGCCGCACGCATTATCGATGACTTAGAGCAACGGGGCTATATTGGCCCTCAAGAGGGGAGCAAACCCCGGCAGGTCTACAAGCAACCGGATTCGCCAGCGGATTCACAAGATTCGCCGCAGCCTTAGGTCTGTTAAGTGAACGAAAAAACAGCACCATCAAAAAATAACGCCCCACCACTTAAAAATGTGATGGGACGTTATTTTTAGTTTAGTCAAAATTAGCCGTGATTAGGAAGTCATGATTGAGGAAATGGCCCCGAAAATCAATGAGCCTAAAGTTGCAATAATCATAATCCAAACGAAAACGTTCGTGATTTTTTGGAACGTCGATTTCTTTTTCTTTTCCATATTAGCTTAAGCCACCTCTTTACGTGCGTTTCTACCCAAATAGTGTACCGTGGGCGCGGCGGAATTGCAACCGTTGGGCGGACTTCCGTGCGTGAATTTTAGCAATCCGAATTGCAAGTTAATCGGGAAATCTCTATAATAAAACGGAAATTAAGCGTGGGGGGATCAACATGAAGTTTTGGGTATCACCCGCGGGACAACTCGTGATCTTACTGGTGGGGTGGCTAGTCATCACGGGGGTTCGGCGGCTTAGTCGACGACGGTGGCCGGCGGCGTTACTGACCTGGGATCTGATGACACCGTTACTGATCATTTGCAGCCTCCTCTTGGTCCCCAGCGGGGCGGGTAACGCTTTGCCCTGGCTGGTGATGGGCTGGATGCTGATTGGCATTGGGGTCGCGTTAACGCAAGCGATTCACAATCATGAGTTGCTGTACCCGCAATTTATGAAGACGTTTTGGCGGTTATCGGACCTTTATTGGCTGATTGGGTTTGTGAGCTGTTTCCTACTTACAATTAGTTAGAATAATGCATAAATATGAATTTAATTGATTATTGACCCATTTTGTTGGGGGGTTAAAAACCGTTTCCAGTCACGATGAACAGGTGTTCGTCGTGGCTTTTTTGGTGTTGGTGGGGAAATTTATAAAAATTCGGAAACGTTGTGGTAGAAAGTGGGGGGGTGTGGTAAACTTGGGACTAGTTACAAGTAAGGGGGATTGGCTATGTTCATGGGCGAATTTGAGCATTCAATTGACGCCAAGGGCCGGCTGATTATCCCCGCCAAGTTTCGCGAACAATTGGGCAATCATTTTGTGGTGACCCGGGGCATGGATGGGTGTTTATTCGGTTACCCCATGTCGGAATGGGCCACGTTACAAGACAAGCTCAAAACTTTACCAGTGAACCGGAAAGATGCCCGGGCCTTTGTCCGCTTTTTCTATTCAGCGGCCACGGAATGTGACCTGGATAAACAGGGCCGCATCAACCTGCCCCAGACCTTACGGACCCACGCCGACTTAGTGAAGGCGTGCGTTATCGTGGGGGTGGCGAACCGGTTTGAAATTTGGAGTGCTGAGCGCTGGGCGGCTTTTTCCGCCTCGGCCGAAGCGAACTTTGACGATATTGCTGAAAATCTAATTGACTTTGATCTTTAAAAGATCTTGGCGAAAGGAGCGTGCCCATTGGAAGACTTTCATCACGTTACGGTACTTTTAAACGAAGCGGTGGCTGGGTTGGCGATTCAACCAACCGGCACTTATGTGGATTGCACGCTGGGTGGCGGCGGTCACAGTCAACACATTTTGGAACAGTTGACGACCGGTCACTTGTATGCTTTTGATCAAGACCAAACGGCCATCGATTATAATCAAGAACACCTGGCGGCGGAATTAGCCGCCGGGAAGGTAACGTTCATCAAGAGTAACTTCCGCGACATTCAGGCCCAACTGGCCCAACGCGGTGTGACTCAGGTGGATGGTATCTTATACGATTTAGGGGTTTCTTCACCCCAGTTTGACGAGGCCGACCGCGGGTTTAGCTACCAGCACGACGCGCCCCTCGACATGCGGATGGACCAATCCGCACCATTAACGGCCTGGACGGTGGTTAATGAATGGTCGTTTAACGAACTGATGCGTATTTTTCACCGGTACGGCGAAGAAAAATTTGCCAAACCCATCGCTCGCGCCATTGAACGTCACCGCGCCACGGCTCCCATCGACACCACGGGGCAACTGGTCGACATCATCAAGGAAGGGATTCCCGCGGCGGCCCGCCGGCACGGGGGACATCCCGCCAAGAAGGTCTTCCAAGCTATCCGGATCGCCGTCAACGACGAATTGGGGGCGCTGGAGGCCTCTCTGGAACAGGCCATCAAGTTGTTGGCCCCCCACGGGCGCATCAGCGTGATTACCTTCCAGTCCTTAGAAGACCGGTTGGTGAAGACCATGTTTCGCGAACAGTCGTCGTTACCCGACTTACCACACGGGCTCCCGGTCATTCCGGCCGACCTACAACCGGATTATAAGCTGGTCAACCGGAAACCGATTCTGCCATCCGAAGCGGAATTGGCCGCAAACCACCGGGCCCATAGTGCTAAATTACGCATCTTAGAAAAGCTTTAATAAGCCCCCTGATGAGAACTTAATTATTCGACATAGGAAGATGATTATTTATGGCGCAAAATAGCTTAGCAGAAGCGCTTCCGTTATCTACGGAACCGCAACAACGCCCAAACATAGAACATCCACAACCGCGTGTGCGGCCTCAGGGGCAACCCCAAGGGCAGCCGCGGCGGCAAAAATTACCCGTTTCCAAATTTGAAAAATGTCTGGTCACGGCCTGTGGTTTAGTGCTGGCTGTCTTAATGGTTTGCGTTGTTTCCGCCAAAATTGCAATGAGTAATGCTCAACGTGACTTACAAACGGTCAATCAGACCACGGCCACTTATCAAAACCGCAACACCAACGCGCAACAAGAGATCAACGAGTTGCAGAGTCGGAGTCGGTTGGATAAGATTGCGCAGAAGCAGGGCCTGAGTTTGGAAAATGCGCGAATAAGGACTGTTAATAAATAATGAATGATTCCCCAAAGCATCCCATGAAGAATACGAACGCGCGCAGAAACCGGAAGATCGTTGGCCAGTTTCTGTTTTTCCTTTTCATCGGCGTTTTTATCCTCATTGCGGTGCGTTTTTCTTACATTTCGATTGGTAAGAAGGTCCAAAACGTTAACCTTAGTGCGGCGGCTCAGAAATTGTATACTGCAAATGAGACGCTAAAGGCGAAGCGTGGGACCATCTACGACGCCAATGATCAACCCATCGCCGAGGATACCAGCGTATACTCGCTGTACGTGGTCCTGGATAAGCGGCAGGTGGGCTTGAATAATCAGAAATTGTACGCCACAAATAAACCCAAGATTGCGAAGGTCCTGGCGAAGTATCTGCCGATTAGTGAAAAAAAGGCCCTCAAGATTTTATCCCCCAGCAAGGGCACGCCCTTCCAAGTTGAGTTTGGGACGGCCGGGCAGAACATTTCGCTGGCCACCAAGCAAAAAATCCAAAGTTACCATCTCAGTGGAATCAACTTTGTGCAGCAAGAATCCCGGTTGTACCCGAACGGGGTCTTTGCCTCCCATTTGATTGGGTTGGCTCAGGCTACGACCAAGGACAACCAAACGACACTGACCGGAAGTATGGGGATCGAACAGGCCTTCAACAAGGAATTGACCGGTAAGGACGGTTCCCAGAAGATCAAGAAGGACATGTACGGTTACCAGCTACCAGGGACTAAGCAGAAATACAAGAAGGCCCAAAACGGGGACAACGTTTACACCACGTTGGACACCCGCCTGCAAACATTGCTCGAAACCGAAATGAGCAGCGTGCAAAGTCAGGTCAAGGCCAATTCGATGAACGCCGTGTTGATGAACGCCAAGACGGGCGCCATTTTGGCGGCCACTCAACGGCCGACGTTTAACGCCACGACCAAGGCGGGACTCGGCCAAATTTGGCGGAATACCCTGGTCCAAGACGCCTACGAACCCGGCTCGACCATGAAGATCTTTACGCTGGCTTCTTCTATTAATAGTGGGAACTACAACGGTAACGCCACCTACCAGTCTGGGCGGTATACGATCGGTAACCAGGTCGTTCCCGATTGGAACACTTCCGGTTGGGGGACCATTACCTACAACAAGGGGTTTGCGGTCTCCAGTAACGTGGCCATGGCGCACCTGGAACAACAGATGGGGGCCAAAACTTGGAAGAAATATATCAACCGGTTCCACTTCCTGAAGAGTACCAATTCGGGGCTACCGGGTGAACTGAGCGGGAGCATTGCCTTTTCACGGCCCATCGAGCAGGCCGATACCTCGTTTGGTCAGGGGATTCAGGTCACGGTTTTCCAGATGTTGCAAGCCTTAACGGCGGTCAGCAACAACGGGACCATGATGAAACCCTACGTGATCAGTAAGGTGGTCAATCCGAACACCAACAAGACGGTCAAGGCCTATTCACCAACCAAGGTCGGCACGCCGATCACGGCCAAAACGGCCAAGGCTGTCCGGAAGCACATGGAAGACGTGGTCTACAAGAGTTACGGTATCGGGAGTGACTACAAGATGAGCGGCTACAAGGTCGCCGTCAAGACCGGGACCGCGCAAGTCAGCAACGGTAAGTCCGGGTACCTGTCGGGCGACGACAATTACCTGTATTCCGTGGCAAGCATGGTGCCGGCCAATAATCCCAAGTACGTCATGTACATCACCATGAAACAGCCCCATCTCGGGAGCAAGACCGCAACGCAATTGTTAGCGTCGATCATGAAACCGGTCATGGCGCGAGCCTTACAGGAAGATAGTCCCACCACGACTAAGACCACCAAGATGCCGACGGTCACCGGCTCCTCAGTCACGACAGCCACGAATAAGCTGAGCAAGTTGGGGATGACCGTGACCACGTTAGGGAACGGCACCAAGGTTCAGAAACAATCGGTTAGTGCTGGAACGGCGCTATACCAAGATCAACGCGTCTTTCTCACCACCGGCGGCACCGTCAGCTTACCAAGTTTGACGGGTTGGTCGAAGGGTGATGTGGTAAAATTAGCACAGTTAGTGGGGATCAAACTGACCGTCAACGGCGACGGCTACGTCACCAAGCAGAGTTTAAAGGCTGGGGCGACCGTCTCGTCGGGATCGGAATTGACCATCACGTTGAAACAAAATAAATGAGAATAAGGATTGAGTAGAAAACATGATAACTGCACTTGTGCCCCTTTTGGGTGGCTTTATAATTACAGTGGCGTTTATGCCGGCATTGATTCGTTATTTCCGGGCCCGGCACGAAGGACAAATGATTCGTGAAGAGGGACCGACTTGGCACGAAAAGAAGTCGGGGACCCCGACAATGGGCGGCCTGCTGTTCATCATCGCCATCATCGTGATGACGTTGGTGACCAGTTGGGCGCTGGCCCCGCACCACGTGTTGTCCACCACCTGGATTCTATTGTTCATCCTGATCCTGTACGGCTTTTTGGGCGCGTGGGACGATAGCATTAAGCTCTTCCACCGCCAAAACGAAGGGCTCAAGGCCTGGCAAAAATTGCTGGGACAAATCGTGGGGGCGTTGTTGCTTTTCTGGGTGTACGCGCACGAACACTTACCGATGTCCTTAGCCATCCCCGGTCTGGGCGAATGGCACATGGGCTGGGTGTACGCCCTGTTCGCCATTATCTGGCTGGTCGGCTTTTCCAACGCGGTGAACCTGTCCGACGGATTAGACGGTCTGGTCAGTGGCCTCGCCAGCATTTCCTTTGCGGCTTACGGGGTCGTGGCCTGGCAACAGCAGCAAGTGAATATTAGTATCTTTTGTTTTGCCGTAGTCGGCAGTCTGTTAGGGTTCTTGATCTTTAATCACAAACCGGCCAAGATTTTCATGGGGGACACCGGATCGTTAGCGTTAGGGGGCGCCTTAGCCGCCGTATCGATCCTGTTGCATCATGAATTATCCCTACTGTGGATTGGGCTGGTGTACGTGATTGAGACGGCCAGTGTTATTTTGCAAGTGGCCTCGTTTAAATTAACGGGGAAACGGATCTTCCTGATGAGTCCAATTCACCATCACTTCGAGATGTTGGGGTGGAGTGAATGGAAGATCGACCTTACCTTCTGGAGTGTCGGTCTGCTGACCGCCTTGACGGGTGTCTGGGCCATCCTTGCAAAGTAAAACCAAATTCCGGCTAATGGGCTAACTGGGCTCGTTAGGGTCAAGTTAGCCCATTTTTTGACTGGTGTACGGTACACTTTAGGAAATCCCAACGGTATGGCCGGGGTGCCGGTTAGGGGCAACGTTTGACTTGTCCGGCATTTTACGGATACTTTTACATGAGAAATTACCTTTAAAAATTATTGGAACGGAGAGCGAGTAACTATGAAACAGATCACGACGTATGCCAACCAACGGGTGTTAGTTTTAGGGTTGGCCAAGAGTGGCTTTAACGCCGCTAAGCTATTGAAGCGGTTAGGCGCACAGGTCACGGTCAGTGACGTCCAACCCTTAGCCCAGAACACGGAGGCCCAGGAATTACAACAGGCGGGCTTTACCGTGGTGACCGGGGAACAAAAGCCGGAATTGTTGGATGCTGGGTACGATCTGATGGTGAAGAACCCGGGGATTCCGTACGACGTGCCGATCGTTAAACGGGCCTTAGACCTGAAGTTACCCATCATCTCCGAAATGGAGTTGGCGAGTGAAGTCGCCGAAGCCGAACTGGTCGCCGTGACCGGGAGTAACGGCAAGACCACGACCACGACCATGATCCAAAAGATGTTGGACCATGACCGCACGGCCGGTCACGCGGTCTACGCCGGTAACATTGGGATTCCGGCCAGTCAGGTCGCCCAACAAGTCACGGCGAGCGATACGTTGGTCTTAGAAGTTTCCAGCTTCATGTTGGTGGGGACCACTACGTTCCATCCCCACATCGCGGTGTTGACCAACATCTTCTCGAATCACCTGGACTACCACAAGACCCGGGCTAATTACGTGGCCGCTAAGATGAAAATCACGGCCAACCAAACGCCGAGTGATTACTTCGTGGTCAACTTTGACAATCCGGAATGGCGTGAATTGAGCACCCATTCCAAGGCCCAAGTCGTACCGTTCTCCCGGCAAAACGTGACCCAGGATGGTGCCTACGAGGACCACGGGACCCTGTACTTCAGAGGCGAAGCCATCATGCCCGCTGACGAAGTCAAGGTTCCCGGGGACCACAACATTGAAAACGCCCTGGCAGCCATTGCGGTGGCGAAGATCAAGGGGGTCAGCACCGGCTCCATCGTGGCCGTGCTACGGGCCTTTGGGGGCGTGCGTCACCGGACCCAGTTCGTGTTAGAAGCCGATGGTCGCCAGTATTACAACGATTCGAAGGCCACCGACATGGAAGCCACCGAAATGGCTTTGAAGGGCTTCAAGGCCCCCGTCATCTTACTCGCCGGGGGCTTAGACCGCGGCTACACCTTTGAAAAGATGATTCCGGCCTTTAAGGACCACGTCAAGGCCATCGTCTTGTTCGGGGAAACGGCGAACCTGTTGGCCGAGACCGCCAAGCAGGCCGGTATCAAGACCATTAAAATGACCAAGAACCCCGAGACCGGGGTCCCCGTGGCTTACGAGCTTAGTGCGCCCGGCGACATCATCCTCTTATCGCCAGCCAACGCCAGCTGGGATCAGTACCCGAACTTCGAGGTACGGGGCGATAAATTTATCAAAGCCGTTGAAAAGTTAACCGGTAAACAGGAGGAAGTTTAAATGCGATTAATGGTATCGGGCGGCGGTACCGGGGGCCACATCTATCCGGCCCTGGCACTGATCAAAGCCCTCAAAAAACGCGACCCCAACGCCGAGGTCATGTACGTCGGTTCGGAACGGGGCCTGGAAAGTTCCATCGTTCCAGCCAAAGGGATTGCCTTTAAGGCGACCCGCATCCAGGGATTTAAACGGTCCCTGTCCTTAGAAAACTTCAAGACCATCTATCTGTTCTTAAAGAGCGTGCACAGCGCCAAGCAGATGATTCGGGAATTCAAACCCGACGTGGTGGTTGGGACCGGGGGCTACGTGTCTGGTGCCGTAGTTTATGCGGCTAGTCGGTTACACGTGCCCACGATGATCCACGAACAAAATAGCGTGGTGGGGATCACCAACAAGTTTCTGAGTCGCTACGTGGATAAGATCGCCTACGTTTTCGATGCGGCGGTCGATCAGTTACCGGCCAATAAGATGGTCAAGACCGGAAATCCCCGGGCCCAGGAAGCCGCCGAAGTGGTCAGTCACTTCAGTTGGTCGGAATACGGTCTGCAAGACGAGGTCCCAACGTTGCTGATCTTCGGGGGCTCTCAGGGGGCGTTGAAGATCAACGCGGCCACGGTCGCGGCGATCCCTCAATTTAACCAACGTCAATACCAAGTGGTCTTCGTGACCGGTCAAAAGCGCTACGATGGCGTCATGGACCAGCTAAAGGACGTGACGGTGGCCGCTAACGTGGTGGTCAAGCCCTACATCCCCAACATGCCGGAGGTCTTACCGAAGGTCGCAGCCATCGTGGGTCGGGCCGGGGCGACGAGCCTCGCCGAAATCACGGCCGACGGGATTCCGTCGATCCTGATTCCTAGTCCGTACGTGACGGCCGACCACCAGACGAAAAACGCGCAGTCGTTAGCCAGTGTAGGGGCGGCGGAGATCATCAAGGAAGCCGAGCTATCGGGCGATACCCTGGTGGCCAAGGCCGACCAATTAATGAACGACGGGCACTTGCGGCACGACATGGCCGTCGCCTCCAAGCACTTAGGGGTGCCGGATGCGGCCGACCGGGTCTTGGATGTGGTCCTGTCGTTACAACGGAAATAGGACCGGTAATCTAAACAGTGGAGGTGGACACGCGTGAAGTTTCGGTTGAACCGAAAGCAGTCCCAGCAACCTAAGACCCGGGACCTGACGCCGTGGGAAGCCTACCAGTCACGGGCGGCCCAGCGGCGCAAACAAGCTCAGACGCCCAAGTGGTTTCGGCGCGCAAAGCGAATCGGGGATAAGCTCCCCCGGTTACGGCATCAGCGTAACCGCAAGTTAGCGCGACGCCTGACGCTCCTGTTAAGTATCTTTTTGGTGGTGATCGGCCTGATGGTCTACCTGGTCTCCCCGTTAAGTCACGTTCAGACGGTACGGGTACAGGGGGCCCACGCCTTGTCCGCGCGGCAAGTTCAGCGAGCGGTCGGGGTGTCTACCGGTGATTCGATCTTTAAGGTCTGGGGTCACGAAAAGAAGTTGCAACAGCAAGCGTTACGGCACAATTCACGGCTCAAACACGCCACGGTCCAGTTTCACCAGCCCAACCGGGTGACCGTGCGGGTGGTCGAATACATCACGGCGGGCTACGTGATGCGCCAAGGCCAGTATTACGAGGTCTTGGAAAACGGGATAGTGAGTCAACAGTCGGTGACCCAACCCAAGAGTGGCACGCCGGTGTACGGCAATTTTAAGTCGGCCAAAACGCTACACCGGATGATTTTACAGTATGCCCAATTGAGTACGCCAATTAAACACAGCATCAGTGAAATTCAGGCCTCACCGACCAAAACGAACCCCCAACGGGTTCATTTGTTCATGAATGACGGTAACGAGGTTTACGCGAGCCTGAACACGTTTGCCCGCAAAATGGCGTATTATCCGAGCATCGCTAGCAAGATGAAACAAAAGGGCGTCGTTAATTTAGAAGTGGGCGCTTATTCGTACGCCTTTAAGAAATAATTTCATTCCTGAATTATTCACCAGAAACTCCAAAATCCCCATCAAACACATGATTCAAGTG